>NZ_BLJG01000215.1 GCF_009932375.1 Pseudomonas juntendi | reverse complement strand
GCGCCGCCCGCGCGGCGCTCGCTCTAACAGGCGCTGCATACCTTGTGGCAAACACCTGTCAGCCCTGATGCGATCCCTGTGGGAGATTCTATGGTTCCTGGCAAGGGTAGCCGGAGCATCTTCAGCGCCTGTGAGATCGAGCGCCGCGCGGGCGGCGCTCGCTCTAACAGGCGCTGCCATACCTTGTGGCAAACACCTGTCAGCCCTAAGGCGATCCCTGTGGGAGCTGGCTTGCCGGCGATTGGGCCGCAACGCGGCCCCCTGCCTTCAATGGGCGAAAATCGACCCCCCTTGCTTGCCCACCATTTTCTCCGGCTTGATCAGGAACCGCGCCAGGGCCGGCAGCAGCCACAACGCCCCGAACATGTTCCAGAGCAACATGAAGGTCAGCATCAGGCCCATGTCGGCCTGGAACTTGATCGCCGAGAAGATCCAGGTGCACACACCAATGGCCAGGCACAGCCCGGTGAACAGCACTGCCTTGCCGGTCGAGCGCAGGGTCTGGTAATACGCCTCCTGCAACGGCAACCCGGCGCGCAGGAAACTTTCCAGGCGGCTGTAGATGTAGATGCCGTAGTCAACGCCAATGCCCACGCCCAGCGCCACCACCGGCAAGGTGGCCACCTTCACACCGATGCCCATGTAGGCCATCAGCGCGTTACCCAGCACCGAGGTCAGCACCAGCGGCAGAACGATGCACAGGGTAGCGGCCAACGAGCGGAAGGTGATCAGGCACATCACTGCCACACAGATGTACACCAGGATCAGGATGGTCAGTTCGGCCGACTTGATCACCTCGTTGGTCGCGGCCTCGATCCCGGCATTGCCTGCTGCCAGCAGGAACTGCAGGCCCTCCTTGTTGTGGCTGTCGGCAAACGCCTGGGCTACCGCCGTGACCCGCTCCAGGGTTTCGGCCTTGTGGTCGTTGAGGAACACCAGTACCGGCGCCAGCGAGCAGTCACCGTTGTACAGCCCATCGGCACGGGCGATGGAGTTGTTGAGGATGTCGGGGTTGCGCGACAGGGTTTCCCATTTCAGGCTGCCCTCGTTCATGCCCTTGATCACCTGCTTGGACACGGTGACCAGGGAGATCGCCGACTGGACCCCGGGGGTGTTTTCCATGGTCCACATCAGCTCGTCGATCGGGGTCATGGTCGAGTGGATGGAACACTGCTCGGCCGGCGTCTTGACCATGATCACCAGCACATCGGAACTGGTCGAGTAGTTGCTGATGACGAAGTTGTTGTCCTGGTTGTAGCGCGAGTCGGGGCGCAGCTCCGGCGCGCCCTGGTCGAGGTCGCCGATTTTCAGGTTCTGGCTGTACCACAGCCCCCCGCCGAAGGCGAGCAGCGCCAGCGCCACCGACACCGGCGCCACCCTGGCGCTGGCAAAGTTCGACAGCAGGCGCCAGAACGGGTGTTCGCGGGTGGCGTCCTTCTTGCTGCGTTCGATGGCCTTCTTGCTGATACCGACATAGGAGATGGCGACCGGCAGCAGGATCAGGTTGGTGAACACGATCACCGCCACCCCGATGGACGCGCCGATGGCCAGCTCGCGAATCACCCCGATGTCGATGATCAGCAGGGTGATGAAGCCCACCGCATCGGCCAGGATGGCGATCATGCCCGGCAGGAACAACTGCCGGAACGTTCGCCGTGCAGCGGTGAGCGCGTTGTCGGCGTCACTCGACTGCAAGGCGATGCCGTTGATCTTCTGCACCCCGTGGGAAATGCCAATGGCGAAGATCAGGAACGGCACCAGCATCGAGTACGGGTCCAGGCCGAAACCCACCGCGTGCATCAGCCCCAGTTGCCAGACCACCGCCACCAGGGTGGTGATGAGCACGGCGATGGTGCTGCGGATACACCAGGTGAACCAGTACAACAGCACCCAGGTGATCACCAGGGCGACGCCGAAGAACATCGCCACCATCACCAGCCCGTCGATCAGGTCACCGACCTTCTTGGCAAAGCCGACAATGTGCACTTTCACATTGGGGTTCTGCGCCTGGAACTTGTCACGCACCTTCTCTTCCAGCAGGTGCGAGAACTGCTGGTAATCCAGTTTCAGCAGCCGGCTGGGGTCCTGCGGGTCAGGGTAGCTTTCCAGCAGTGGCACATCGATGATACTGGACTTGAAGTTGTTGCCGACCAGCCGCCCGACCTGGCCGGACTTGAGCACATTGTCGCGCAGGGTATCGAGGCTGTCCTGGGAGCCGTTGTAGGTGTTGGGGATCACCTCGCCACCGGAAAAGCCCTCTTCCGTGACCTCGCTCCAGCGCACGCTGGGGCTCCACAGCGACTTCAGCCCGGCACGGTCGACGCCAGGCAGGTAAAACACCTCGTCATGGATCTGGCGCAGGGTCTCCATGTAATCCTTGTCGAAAATGTCACCCTTGACCGCCTCCACCGAGATGCGCACGGTGTTGCCGAGGTTGGCCAGGTCATTGCGGTGCTCCATCATCTGCTCGATGAACGGGTGCTGCAGCGGGATCATCTTCTCGAAACTGGTGGAGGGGCGAATCTGCGTCGCCTGCCAGAACAGGAAAATACTGATCAGCACGCACAGGGCGATGACCACGGGGCGGTTGTTGAAGATCAGCCGTTCGAGCAGCGTAGGCTTGTCCTGGTGATGCGGATGCATGGTGATGCTCTCCCGGCTGGTCATTGGCGCGGCTCCTCGGCAATGCGATCGGCACCTTGCGCGGTTGCCAGGTGCACACCGCCCTGGCCCACCAGCAGCAGGCCGCCATCGGCCAGACCACTGACGCCGGCCAGGGCGATGCGGTCGCCACGGTTGTACACGCTGAAGGTCTGGCCATCGTCGGTGCTGCGCAGCACGCTGCCGCCGTTGCCGACCAGCACCAGGGCGCCATCAGCCAGCAGCGCAGCGCCAGCCAGGCCGAATTCCAGGCTGCCGCGCGCGGCCTTCAGTTCGACCTGCTGCCAGCTGTCACCGAAGTCGGCTGAACGGAACAGGTTGCCGCGCAGGCCGTAGGCCAGCAGGGTGCGGGGTGAACGGGTGCCGATCACGCCAAACAGCGAGCCCTCGTAGGGGCCTTGCACCTTGGCCCAGGTCTGGCCGTTATCTGCAGAGCGGAACATGCCGCCCTGCTCGCCAACGATGAACAGGCCGGCATCGCGCACCTGGGTGATGCCGTTGAGGTGCAAGTGGTCGGGGTTGTCCAGGCGCTCGGCCACGTCCTGCCAGTGCTGGCCGCCGTCAGTGGTTTCCAGCAAGGCCCCGTAGGCGCCCACGGCAAAGCCATGCCGGGCATCCAGGAAGGTGACATCCAGCAACGGCGCTTCACGGGCAAGGTCTTCGAACTGCTTGGTCCAGGTGGCGCCGCCGTCGCTGCTGGTGAGCACCTGGGCGTCATGGCCGACGGCCCAGCCGCGCTTGTCGTCGATGAAGAACACCGCCGTGAGCAACTGCCGGGTGGGTACCCGGGCCTGGGTCCAGGTGTTGCCCTGGTCGTCGGAGAACAGGATATGGCCTCGATCACCGACCACCACCAGGCGCTTGCCGGCGTGGGTGGTGCCGATCAACAGGCTCTGGCTGGCCTTGGCCGATTCGGTGGAGTACTGGTCGGCACTGGCGGCTTGCACGCTGCCGGCCCACGCGCCCAGTGCCAGCGCCAATGCCGCTGCCAATGGCCAGGCGCGGCGCCTGTTGTGTTCCCTCATGACTGTCCCCTTGGTGTTTTTATTCGGCGGGTCAATGCATTGCAGGCACTGCGAAAAGCCTGATCTAGAGGCCTGCAACAGCTTGAAGGGATCGTAGCGGGGATGTTCGCGGGATTACAACGGGCGGGGTGTTATGTTTTGTTGTCGGCCTGAAAAGCTTCGCGGGTGAACCCGCTCCTACAGGCACCGCACCGCCCATGAAAGCAGTGCAGTTCCTGTAGGAGCGGGTTCACCCGCGAAGAGGCCAGCCCAGGCTACAGAAGCATCAAGCCAGGCTCTTGCTCACCACTTCATACACATCACTGGACAGCTCACCCGAAGCCAGAATCCGCTCCAGCTCGCCCTTCATCAGCGCCTGGCGCGCCTCGTCATACTTGCGCCAGCGGGTCAGCGGCGCCAGCTGACGCGAAGCGATCTGCGGGTTCAGCGCATTCAGTTCGATCACAAGGTCAGCCAGGAAACGGTAGCCAGAACCATCGGCGGCATGGAAGTTGACCAGGTTCTGCCCGGCAAACGCACCGATCAGCGCACGCACCTTGTTTGGGTTCTTCAGGGTGAACGCCGGGTGCTGCATCAACGCCTTGACCCGCGCCAGCCCGCCCGGCAAGGTGCTGGCCGCCTGCACGCTGAACCACTGGTCCATCACCAGCGGGTTGTCCTTGAAGTGCTCGGCGAACGCCTCCAGCGCTTTCGCCCGCTCGGCCTGGAACGGCGAGTTGACCAGCACCGCCAGCGCGGTCAGGCGCTCGGTCATGTTGTCGCAGTGCTCGAACTGCTCCAGGGTCGCTTCCAGCACGTGCGGCTTGCCGCTCAGCATCAGGTACGACAGGGCGATGTTCTGCAGGCTGCGGCGGGCGAAGTGCTCGGCCGAGGCCACATAGGCAGTGCTGCGCGAGGCTTCGCGGTGGGCCTGGTAGCGCGCCCACAACGCGTCGAACAGTTGCTCGGCGATCTGCTGGCGGGCGAACTCGCGGGCGGCATGGATGGCGTCCACGTCGGCCACCTGGCTGATTTCGGTGAGGTAGGCCTCACCTGGCAGCGAGAGCATTTCGGCGACCATGGCCGGGTCCAGCGACGGGTTGCCCAGTACCGTGCCCAAGGCCGTGATCAGGCGCTGGTCCAGGTTCAGGGCTTCGCCACGCTGGTGCTGGCCGATCAGTTCCTGCAACACCTGGACCGCCAGCTGCTGGCCCGCTTCCCAGCGGTTGAAACCATCGCTGTCATGTTGCATCAGGAACATCAACTGGTCGCGGTCGTACGGGAAACTGAGCTTGACCGGGGCGCTGAAGCCACGCAGCAGCGACGGCAGCGGCTTGGCCTGGATACCCTGGAAGGTGAAGGTCTGCTCGGGCTCGGTCACCGACAGCACCCGACTGGTGGCTGGTTCGGCCGCCGTGGCGGCGCCCTCACCTGCCAGTCGCAGCGGCAGGTCGTTGCCGGCAGCATCCAGCAGGCCCAACTCCACCGGGATCACGAACGGCAGCTTCTCGGCCTTGTCCGGGGTGGGCGGGCAGCTTTGGCGGAACGTCAGGCTGTAGGTCTGGGCGGCGGCGTCGTACGCTTCGCTGACTTCCAGGCGCGGGGTGCCTGCCTGGCTGTACCAGCGCTTGAACTGGGTAAAGTCCACGCCGTTGGCGTCTTCCATGGCCTTGATGAAGTCGTCGGTGGTGACCGCCTGGCCATCGTGACGCTCGAAATACAGATCGCTGCCTTTGCGGAAACCATCGGCACCCAGCAAGGTGCGGACCATGCGCACCACTTCGGCGCCCTTCTCGTACACTGTCAGGGTGTAGAAGTTGGAAATCTCGATGAAGCTGTCCGGGCGCACGGGGTGGGCCATGGGGCCGGCATCTTCGGCAAACTGGTGAGTACGCAGGTAGGCCACGTCCTCGATGCGTTTGACCGTGCGCGAGTTCATGTCGGCACTGAACTCGGCATCGCGGAACACCGTGAACCCTTCCTTCAGCGACAGCTGGAACCAGTCGCGGCACGTGACGCGGTTGCCCGACCAGTTGTGGAAATACTCGTGGGCGACCACACCTTCGACACGCTGGTGCGCGGCATCGGTGGCCGTTTCGGCGCGGGCCAGCACACAGCTGGAGTTGAAGATGTTCAGGCCCTTGTTTTCCATGGCGCCCATGTTGAAGTCGTTGACGGCAACGATCATGAAGATGTCCAGGTCGTATTCGCGGCCGTAGACTTCCTCGTCCCAACGCATCGACTTCTTCAGGCTGACCATGGCGTGGTCGCACTTGTCCAGGTTCTCGGGCTCGACATAGATGCGCAGCAGCACATCACGGCCCGACTGGCGCGTGAAGGTGTCTTCGACGCACCACAGGTCACCGGCCACCAAGGCGAACAGGTAGGCTGGCTTCTTGAACGGGTCTTCCCAGGTGGCCCAGTGGCGGCCATCCTCGGCCGGCCCGCTGCCGGTAGGGTTACCGTTGGACAACAGCACCGGGTAGCGATGCTGCTCGGCGATCACCGTGGTGGTGAAGCTGCTCATCACGTCCGGGCGGTCGAGGTAATAGGTGATCTTGCGGAAACCCTCGGCCTCGCACTGGGTGCAGAACATCTTGCCGGATTTGTACAAACCTTCGAGCGCAGTGTTGCTTTCCGGGTGGATCTTCACGCTGGTGTCGAGGGTGAAGTGCTCGGCTTGCGGCTGCACGGTCAGGCTGTCACCGTCCAGCTGGTAATCGGCGGCCTGCAATTCCCGGTCATCCAGCGCGGCACGCAGCAGCTCCAGCTGCTGGCCATCGAGCACCAGCGGCGGCAAGCCGGTACCGCGTGCCGGGTTGCGACGCATCACCAGCTGCGCGTGAACCAGGGTGTGGTCCTCGAACAGCTCGAAGGTCAGGTGCGTCTCGTCGATCAGGTACTCGGGCGCCTGGTAATCCTTCAGGTAGATCACTTGCGGTTGTTCGGTGCGCATGTGCAGGTCCTTTTTACTGGAGCACGGCCAACTGGTAGGCCGTGTACTTGCGAATATTGATCACACCGGTGTCGAAGATCAGGTACTGGCCCTTGATGCCCAGCAGCGTGCCTTCGGCGACCGGGTCCTTGTCCAGGTTGAAGCTGACGATCTTTTGCGGGTAGGCCTGGACCGGGTAGTTGATCTGCACCACTTCGGCGTCCGGCAGCGGCTGGATCGCCTGCAGCCCGAAACGCCCCTGCAGCTCGCCCAGGCGCTCGGCGCACGCGTCGAATACCTGCTCACGAATGGCCGCCAGGTCGAGCACCTCGGCATCGCCCTTGAGCAGTGCACGCCAGTTGGTGCGGTCGGGCACCTGGCTGCGCAGCACGTCTTCGACCAGGCCAGACTGCTGGCGGGTAGCCACGCGCATGATCGGCAGGGCCTGGCTGGCCCCTTGGTCGAGCCACCGGGTGGGCAGCTGGCTGGCGCGGGTGATGCCGACCTTGATCCCTGACGAGTTGGCCAGGTAGACCACATGGTCGGTCATGCAGAACTGTTCGCCCCAGGCCGGTTCACGGCAGGTGCCGGCCTCGTAGTGGCATTTTTCCGGGGCCATGATGCACACATCGCACTGGGCCAGCCGGGTCATGCACGGGTAGCAGTAACCTTGGCTGAAGCTGGTCTTGGTGCGCTTGCCGCAATGGCTGCAGTGAATGGCGCCAAGGTATTCCAGGCGCAGGCGCTGGCCGATCAGCGGGTTGACCGGCACCTGCGTGTCACCCAGGCGGAAGCTGTACTGCACCACCGGCGCCTGCAGGCTTACCGCCATTTTGCTCAACGAGCCACGAGCGAGTTCGATCAATGTACCGAGTCCGACTTGAACAGAATGTTGGCGATCGGCGCAGACTTCGACGCGCATTCCTGCGGGCCCATGTAACCGGTGCGCTGGTCTTCTGGCAGGTTTTTCATCTCCCAGGCGATCACGGCCTGCAGCGACAGCTCTTTCTGCTCGGCGGTGAGCTTGCGGCCATCCGACCATTTGCCGATTTCCACGGCCAGCTTCAGGCTTTCGTAGATTTCCGGGGTGATGTTTTCAATCATTTGCGCGAAAGTGGACATACAGTCTCCTGATTCAAGCCGACAGTTTACGCCGGGCCAGCGCCCCACCCAAGAGCCCGGTCAGGCATCCGATGAGCAGCCCGCCTACGTGGGCGGCGTTGGCGATCTGGCCAAGGCCGAGGCTGCCGACCACACCGGTCAGGCACACCACCAGCCAGATCAGCATCATCACCAGCACACCCTTGGGCAGGTTGAAGTAACGGTTCGGTGCCAGCCACTGGAACAGCCATACATGCCCCAGCAGGCCGTACAGTACGCCCGACAGCCCGCCGAACAGGCTCGGCCCGCTGGTGTAGTGCTGCGCCAGGTTGGAGACCAGGCTGTACAGCAGGGTCAGGCCCAGCAGCATCCAGGGGCCCTGGCGCAGCTCGATGCGCTTGCCCAGCTCCCAGTACCACAAGCTGTTCATGGCCAGATGCAGCACGCCGAAGTGCAGCAGCATGGGTGATACCAACCGCCACCATTGCCCTTGGTCGAGGGTTTCCGCCAGCGGGGTGAAATACAGGTAGTCGCCCTGCACCCGGAAGTCGAGGAAGGTAAACCAGCTGATGGTGGTGAAGTTGTCGCCCAGGCTGGTCAGGCCGGCGACGATGAAGCACGCCAGCAGGGTGAGCGTGGTGACCTTGCAGGCCCGGGCCTGTTCTGCCAGGGACGGCACTTTCGCGGCCATGCCCGCTGCCACCGGCTCGGGGGCAGCCGACAGCTCGGCGTTGCCTTGCGGGTAGCGCTGGTAAAGTTCGCGGACGTCTTCGGCCAGGGTGTCGGGCGCCCAGAGTACCTGCACGTCCCCCTCTTCGCTGACCCGGTGCGGCACCTGCAGGCGCTGCAGCATGTGAATGAAGCCGCTGAGGTCGACCGACAGCGGCAGGCGCATCACTTCGATTATGTTCATTGGTTGGCCTGTGGGCGGTCTACGTCGACCCACACGAACTTGTGCGGGTCGATGCGGGTTTCGTCATCCAGCCGGTAGGCCGCCAGCTTGCCGTACAGCACCGCGCTGTAGTCCAGGCAGGCCAGGTTGGGGCGAATCGGCGCGGGGTGGCCGCTGCGCCAGTAGTGGCCGACGAACAGCATCGGCTCGTCTTCGGCATAACGCAGCAAGGCATTTTTCTGGCTGTGGCTGAGGGGCGCATTGGCTACCTCGGCCGGCAGGGCATCAGGCTGGAACACGATGTCGCCGTAGGTTTGCGGGTCTTCCTCCCAGAACTTGGTGCGGAAGAAGGCGCGCGTCAGGCCGTCGCCGCCGGTCAAGGTCAGGCCGTCGGGCAGGCGCATGTCGGTACCGCGCAACAGGCGGTTGCACACGGTGGCGGCGAAGCTGTTGCTCACGGCAGAAGCCTGGATGAAGTGCTCATCGATGCGCCCGTCGGGGTACTGCTGGCGCAGCGGCTCGATCAGTTGCCGGTCCCAGCAGGCGTGTACCAGGCGGAAACGCCCGGCATCGATGAACAACGGCAGCTGGTAGAACCAGTTGACGAAGTCGTGCCAGTCAGCGGGGTGCTGGGCGAACTGGGCCAGGGTTTCGTCGATCAGCCGGGCGTGCCGCGGGGTGTGCTCGCGGACGAAGGCCTTGCCGCTGCCGGGCAGCGCCGGCGTTACCCAGCCCAAGGCGTTGTACTCGTGGTTGCCCATGATGCAGAACGCCTGGCCAGCCTCGACCATGTCGTGGACGATGTGCAGGGCCTCGCGGATGCGTGGCCCACGGTCGACGATGTCACCAAGGAACAGCGCCTGGCGCCGTGGGTGGCGCCACACGCCGGCCACGCGCTTGTAGCCGAGGGTATCGAGCAGGCGTTCAAGGGTATGCGCACAACCGTGCACGTCGCCGATGATGTCGAAACTGCGCGCCGGGTCGAGCATCAGTCGTCACTGCTCCCCAGGCGGCTGCCCCAACCAAGCTTGGTGCGGCAGACCTCGTAGTAATTGTGGTCGAGCGGGTGGATCAGGCGCAGCTTCTGCGGCTTTTTGCTGACCGTGATGGTGTCGCCGGGGGCGCAGGTGAAATGGTTCTGGCCATCACAGGAAACCTGCGGGTAGATCTGCAGGTCCTTGGACACCACGATCTTCAGCTCGCTGTTGCCGTCGACCACGATCGGCCGCCCCGACAGGGTGTGCGGGTACATCGGCACGATGACGATGGCGTCCAGCTTGGGGTGCATGATCGGGCCGCCAGCCGACAACGCGTAGGCGGTGGAGCCGGTGGGGGTTGCAACGATCAGGCCGTCGGCCTTCTGGCTGCAGACGAACTGGCCGTCGATATAGATTTCGAACTCGATCATGCGCGTGGACTTGCCCGGGTGCAGCACCACGTCGTTCAGCGCATCGCCCTGGCCAATGGCTTCGTGATGGCGGCGCACCTCGGCCTGCAGCAGGAAGCGGTTTTCCACCAGGTAGTGGCCGTCGAGCACCTCGGCGACCTTTTCTTCCAGCTCGTCGGGGCGGATGTCGGTGAGAAAGCCCAGGTTGCCCCGGTTGATGCCCAGCACCGGAATGTTGTGACGGGCCAGGGCCCGGGCGGCGCCGAGCAGGCTGCCGTCGCCGCCCACCACGATGACCAGGTCGCAGACTTCGCCCAGCAGCTTGCGCGTGGAGGTCTGCAAGCCGTGCCCGGGCAGCACTTCGGCAATGGTGTCCTCGAGAATCACGTGCAGGTGGCGGTCGAGGAGGAATTTTTTCAGTCGGCGGATGGTGTCGAGCACCTGCGAGCTGCCGAGGCGACCGATGATACCGATATTGCGAAATTGCTCCATGGGGCTCCTGCAAGGCTCTGCGGCGGGTGACTATGCGCCGATTATGGGCGAAACCACCGGGCAGCGGCAAACCGGCTATGCTCGCAGGATGACACCCTTCAGCCAACTCCACGATCTGCCCCGGCAACTGCAGCGCCCGGCCGTACGCGACCTGGCCTGGGCAGTGCTGTCGCCGCCCTTGCTCGCTGGCACGCCCTGCCCTCAGCGCCACCCGCTGGCGGGCAGCCTGTGGGCACAGCAGCCGCACCGCCTGGAGCAGTGGCTGCGGGCGCTGGATAAGGATGACCATCCGCTGCGCGATTGGCTGGCGAAACTGGGCAGCCGGCGCCTGGGGCTTTACTACGAACGCCTGTGGCAATTCGCCCTGCGCCACGCACCGGGCATTGAACTGCTGGCCGCCAACCTGGCCATTCGCGAGGGCGGCCTGACCTTGGGCGAGCTGGATGTACTGCTGCGTGATGCAGACGGGGTCCACCACCTGGAATTGGCGATCAAGCTGTACCTGGGCCCGCCCGGTGGCGGGCACGATACCCAGGCCTGGCTGGGGCCAGGCTGTCATGACCGGCTAGGGGCCAAGCTGGCCCACCTGGCGCAGCACCAGTTGCCGATGTCGCGGGGGGCGCACAGCCAGCAGGCGCTGGCCCGGCTTGGGGCGCAGCAGGTGCAGGCGCATATGTGGCTGGGGGGCTATCTGTTCTATCCGTGGCCTGGGCATGCCGAGGAACCGGAAGGCGCCAACCCGCAGCACCTGCGCGGGCGCTGGGTCAGGCGGCGGGATTGGGCCATGGCGGTTGGCGAGCGCTGGCAACCGCTGCCGCGCAGCGCATGGCTGGCGCCAGCGCGGGTCGAAGCGGCGCAATGCTGGCAGGCAGAGCAGTTTGCAGCGTGGCTGCATGTGCTGGACCCGCAGGCCCCGGCGCAACTGCTGGTAAGGCTTGAGCAGGAGGCCGATGGCGCCTGGCAGGAAGCCGAACGGGTGTTTCTGGTGGCTGACAATTGGCCGCAGCTACGCAGTGATTGATGCAGGCCTGACGCAGGTCAAGGCTGGCCCGCACAAAAGCCCGTGCAGGCAACACAATTTTCACAGGCCTGGCGCAACTATCTGCTGCCGGTAGCCATTAAAGTGACACCTGAGCGCCAACAAGAGCGCTATCCAAACCTGATGACGAGGACTGATCATGGTTTCATCCACCCCAGCACCGCATTACGCACGCCTGTCCATTGCCCTGCACTGGCTGATGCTGGTGCTGCTGGCCGCTGTCTACGCCCTTATCGAACTGCGTGGCCTGTTCCCCAAGGACAGCGCCGAGCGCAACCTGATGAAAGATCTGCACTTCATGCTTGGCCTCAGTGTCTTCGTGCTGGTCTGGTTGCGCCTGGCGATGCGCCTGAGCCGGCCTACCCCGCCGATCCTGCCCAAGCCGCCCGCCTGGCAGACCGGCCTTGCCCACCTGATGCACCTGGCACTGTACCTGCTGATGATCGGCATGCCGCTGGCCGGCTGGCTGATACTCAGCGCCGCCGACAAACCGGTACCGTTCTTCGGCCTGGAGCTGCCGCACCTGATCGGCCCGAACCCGGACCAGGCCAAGTTCATCAAGGGCTGGCATGAGCGCGTCGGCAGTTGGGGCTACTGGCTGATCGGCCTGCATGCGCTGGCCGGGCTTTACCACCACTATGTGGTGCGCGACAACACGCTGTTGCGCATGCTGCCCTACAAATAACCACGTCGGCCTTGCAGGCCGCCGGTATGCACGAAGATCATGCGGCTGCCGGGCGCCAACAGCCCGGCGACGACATGATCGCGCAGGGCCAACAGGGCCTTGCCGGTATAGAGCGCTTCCAGCGGCACCCCCGTGTGCTGCTCGCAGTCGGCAATGAAGGCCAGCAGTTCGTCGTCGAACCGGGCAAACCCACCTCGGCAGGCCTCGTGTAGCTGGTAGCCATGTGCGCCCGCCAGTGCTGCCACCCCTTGCGCCACACCGTGGTCTGCAGGTACCGCCAAGGCGCCATGCACGGTACGCGCGCCCGCCTCGGCCATGGCCAGGCCAGCCACGGTAGTGCCTGTTCCGGCAGCCAACCACCAGCCATCGTAGTCCGGCCAGCCCAGGGCCGAGATCTGCGCCTGCGCCTGCTGCACGATCAGCGCGCAGCCCTGCGCGCCAGCCAGCCCACCGCCGCCTTCGGGAATGCACTGCCAGCCCGGATAGCGCGCTTGCCAAGGTTCCCAGAAACCGGGCTGGTGGCGTGCGCGGTAGCCGCCATAACCCAGCCAGTGCAGGTGCATGCCCAGCGCCTGCAGGTCCCGTACGGTGGGCGTGTCCTGGGCATGGCCGCGTAGCAGGCCGGCAGTGGCGAAGCCAAACCGCTTGCCGGCCGCAGCCAGCGCATGCAGGTGGTTGGAGTGGTTGCCACCCAGGCTGATCAGCCCGGGGGCATTGCCAGTGGCGGCCTGCTGCAGGTGGTGGCGGAGCTTGAACCACTTGTTGCCGCTGATCAGCGGATCGATCAGGTCCAGGCGCAGAATGGCAACCTGCACCTGGGCGTGTTGCAACCACGGCAGGTTCAAGCGTTGCAGTGGGGCTTGAGGAAGGTCGAATGCATGCATGGATCGCAGTTTACAGGCAAAGCCCGGGGCAGCGCCTGTGGGCTGCCCCGGGCCGATCTCAGAGCTGCGCCGCCAGCCGCGACCCTTGGTTGATCGCCCGCTTGGCATCCAGTTCTGCCGCCACGTCGGCGCCGCCGATCAGATGCACCGATTGCCCCGCAGCCACCAACCCATCCTGCAGTTCGCGCAGCGGCTCCTGCCCGGCGCAGATCACGACGTTGTCCACGGCCAACAGCTGCGGCTCACCGCCCGCCACGCGAATGTGCAAACCGGCATCGTCTATGCCCAGGTACTCGACACTGTTGAGCATCTGCACGCGCTTGTTCTTCAAGCCGGTGCGGTGGATCCAGCCGGTGGTCTTGCCCAACCCGTCCCCCACCTTCGATGCCTTGCGCTGCAGCAGGAAAACCTGACGCGCCGGCGCATGCGGCTCGGCCTTGATGCCGGCAACGCCGCCGCGTGCCTCAAGCCGGGTATCGATGCCCCACTCCTTCCAGAACGCATCACGGTCCAGGCTGCTGGCCCGCCCTTCCTGCACCAGGTATTCGGATACATCAAAACCGATACCGCCGGCCCCGATCACGGCGACCGCCTTGCCCACCGGCTTGCGCTCGAGCAGTACATCCAGGTAGCTGAGCACCTTGGCATGCTCGACCCCGGGGATGGCCGGGGTGCGCGGGGCAATGCCAGTGGCCAAGATGATCTCGTCATAGCCGCCCTGCACCAGCGCCTGCACATCCACGCGGGTATTGAGGTGCAGGTCGACGCCAGTGCTCTGCAGCTTGTTGCGGAAGTAGCGCAGCGTTTCGAAGAACTCTTCCTTGCCCGGGACGCGCTTGGCGACATTGAACTGGCCGCCAATTTCGCTGGCAGCGTCGAACAGCGTCACGTGATGCCCGCGCTCGGCGGCAACGGTGGCGGCGGCCAGGCCCGCCGGGCCGGCGCCGACCACGGCAATGCGCTTCGGCGCTGGCGCAGGCAGGTAGTTGAGCTCGGTTTCGTGGCAGGCCCGCGGGTTGACCAGGCAACTGGTCAGCTTGCCGCCGAAGGTGTGGTCCAGGCAGGCCTGGTTGCAACCGATGCAGGTATTGATTTCGTCGGCACGACCGGCAGCAGCCTTGTTGACGAAATCCGGGTCGGCCAGGAACGGCCGAGCCATCGAAACCATGTCGGCATCACCTTCGGCCAGCACCGCCTCGGCCACTTCCGGGGTGTTGATGCGGTTGGTGGTAATCAGCGGAATGCTCACCACACCCCGCAGCTTGGCCGTGACCTTGCTGAACGCCGCGCGCGGGACCTTGGTGGCGATGGTCGGGATCCGCGCCTCATGCCAGCCGATCCCGGTGTTGATCAGGGTAGCGCCGGCCTGCTCAATGGCCTTGGCCAACTGCTCGATTTCCGCCCAGTCGCTGCCGCCCTCGACCAGGTCGAGCATCGACAGGCGGAAGATGATGATGAAGTTCGGCCCTACTGCCGCGCGTACCCGGCTGACGATTTCCACCGCCAGGCGCATGCGGTTTTCGTAGCTGCCGCCCCAACGGTCGGTGCGCTGGTTGGTGTGGGCGGCGAGAAACTGGTTGATGAAGTAACCTTCCGAACCCATGATTTCGACGCCGTCGTAACCGGCACGCTGGGCCAGCACTGCGCAATTGACGAAGTCGGCGATCTGCTTCTCGATGCCTTGCTCGTCCAGCTCCTTGGGCTTGAACGGGTTGATCGGCGCCTGTATCGCGCTGGGTGCCACCTGCCGTGGGCTATAGGCATAGCGCCCGGCATGCAGGATTTGCAGGCAGATCTTGCCACCGGCGGCGTGCACCGCCTCGGTGACGATGCGGTGCTGGTCGGCCTCCGCCTCGGTGCTGATTTTGGCCGCGCCGGAATACACCCCGCCTTCATCATTGGGCGCAATACCGCCCGTGACCATCAGGCCGACGCCGCCCCGGGCACGCTCGGCAAAGTAGGCCGCCATGCGCTCGAAACCCCCGGGGCGCTCCTCGAGGCCGGTGTGCATCGAGCCCATCAGGGTGCGGTTGCGCAAGGTGGTGAAGCCAAGGTCCAGCGGGGCAAGCAGGTGCGGGTAACGTTCGGCGGCCATGGAAAGGTCCCCAGGTGGCGTGATTCACGGTATGCGGGCGCCTCACCGAATGGCGGGCCTCCGTCGTTTGTCTGTCAGCGACATTAAACAGCCGTTTGAATTGGCTCAATGATCGAAACTGACAAGTTATTGATCCTGGCAAACAGGGCGCTTACCCTAGAGAGCCTTCGTCAGCCAATGTGCCGTCCTGTTTCATGCGAAAACTTCTGGCAAGCGCCCTGGCGCTGGTAATGATCGCCGCGCTCTGCGGCTACGGTTTCTGGAGCCAGCAGCGCCCGGAAGGCCACTACCTGTCCGACCTGCGCATCGAACTGGCGTTGAACCATGGCGTGCCGGGCGACCGCGGCAACCTGCTGGGTATCGAGCCGTTGCTGTTCCCCAGCGACTACCAGAACCTGCAACGCCTGCACCGCAAGCTGGCCGCCTACCTTGAGCAGGCGCGCGCCAAGGGCCTGGTCGGCCCGCGCACCGTGGTCGTGCTGCCGGAACACATCGGTACCTGGCTGTGGGCACGCGGCGAAAAGAACGAGCTGTACCAGGTCACTCAGAGCCGCGAGGCCCAGCAATGGCTGGAACTGAGCAACCCGCTGCGCTACGCGCTGGCCATGGTAGCGGCCGAGGGCGACGACCGGCGTGCCGACGCCCACCTGCGCATGAAGGCCGAGCAGATGGCTGCCGACTATCAACAGCTGTTCGGTGGCCTGGCCAAGGAGTTTGGCGTGACCCTGGTGGCCGGCTCCATCGTGCTGCCGGCCCCCTATGTGCAACAAGGCGTGCTGCATGCCGGGCGTGGCGCACTGTTCAACAGCAGCGTGGTGTTCGCCGGTGACGGTTCCCTGCTCGGCCAACCGCAACGCCAGCAATACCCCGACAGTGACCTGCGCCGTTATGTGCAGGAGGGCCGCGATTATCCGCTGCAGGTCGTGCAAACCCCCGCCGGGCGCCTGGGCGTGCTGGTGGGCAGTGACAGCTGGTACCCGCAGAACCATCAGCAACTGGCCAGCCAGGGCGTGCAGTTGGTGGCCAACCCGGTGTTTCTCAGCGGCAAAGGCAGCTGGCAAGCCCCCTGGCGTGGCAACCGCCACCAGGCGGCCAGTGCCGGGCTGGCCGTGCAGCGCGGCCAGGTCAGTGAGCAAACGGCCTGGCAACGCCTGACCGAGGCGGCCGGGGCCAGGGTCAGCAGCATGAGCGTGTTCATGCGGGGGCAGTTCTGGGAACACGGCAGTGACGGCCAAGGCTTCGCCCGCCAGGCGGGTGAGTTGCTGGCAGGCACGCCGAGCCCTGGCGCCCGCCTGCTGAACCTGTGGTTGTAAGGCCATGGCCCGCCCCCGCGTGCGCCTGGGCGAGCTGTCGGTCGGCTTTGTTCAGCCGCTGATCGAAGCCCTGCGCGAACTGGGCCACGCCCCCGAACCGCTGCTGCGCCGCTATGGGCTGGAGGCACCGCGCCTGAGCGAAGCCAATGCGCGCCTTTCGATCCCGCGCTACATGCACCTGGGCCATGCGGCCATCGAACAATGTGGCGAAGCCGCGCTGGGCTTGCACATGGGCCGCCTGAGCCGGCTGGCCCAGGCGGGCCTGGCGGGGGTCACTGCAGCCCAGGCGCCTACCGTGGGGGAAGCCGCGCGCACCTTGCTGCGCTTCGAACCGCTGTACGCCGCCAACTACCGCGGCCAGTCCAGCTTTCATGAAGACGCCGAAGGTGCCTGGCTGCGTTTCTACTCCATCAGCCCCTACAACGCCTACAACCGCTTTGTGGTGGACTCGGTGCTGGCAGGCTGGCTGGCTCAACTGGCCGACCTGGCGGGTGTTGCGCTGCAGGCCGAGCGCCTCGAAATCGAATTTGCCGCCCCCGCCTACGCCGCGCAGTATCAGGCGCTGTGCAGCACCCCGGTGCAGTTCGCTGCCGACGGTAATCAATTGCGCCTGAGCCGCGCCACCTTGCAGTTGGTCAACCCCAGGCACTGCCCCAGCACCTGGCAGCACCTGCTGCAGTTGTGTGAAGCAGACATGCTGCAGCGCACGCGGGTGCGCAGCCTGGGTGAGCGCATCACCCACCTGCTTGGCCCATTGCTCAACGGTGGCCGCGAACCGGACCTGGTCGAGGTAGCCCTGCACTTGCAGTTGCCCACCTGGACACTGCGGCGCAAGCTGGCCGAAGAAGGCACGCGGTTTCGTGACCTGCTCAATGAAACACGACGCGACCTGGCCGAGACCTACATCCGTGATACGGAACTGGCGTTCGGCGAGATTGCTTATTTATTGGGGTTCGCTTCGGCCGAGGCCTTCCAGCGCGCGTTCAAGCGCTGGACGGGCCTTACGCCGGGAGAGTTTCGCCGCAGCCAGCGGCGGGCAGGTCAAAGCTCGGTGGCGTCGTCGGCCGGTTCCGGGGTGTCCAGCTCGTAGGCTTGGGATTCGAGTAGTTCTTCCTGGTATTCATCCATGGTCCTGCTCCCTCTTTACTCATTTCATCTTCGTAGTTATCGCCGTCATGCTAAGCCAGTGGCATGACGCAATGATGACAAGCTTATGATCGGGCAACGCGGCCATCGTTCCGGTGAAGACGCGATGCAACGCTGCTCGAGTACCACAAAATCCTTTTTAGGAGGACTGGCGTTCAGGCGCCAGCGGAAATGTTTTCAGGAATTGTCAGCCCAGTCGCAATAGCACTGGCGACGAGCTTGGCACGCTCGCTATCAAGCACCTCATACGCGGCCTGCAGCGTCTGAATCTTGGCCTGGATTTCAGCCATTTTGCCAGTGACCAGCAGTGCACCCTGCACGCAATCGAGGGTATTGCCGCGCCTGGCAGCCAGTATCTCCCCTATTTCGGCAAGCGTGAAACCGCCCCGCTGGGCAGTTTGCACGAAGTTCAGGTCAGCGACGGCCTGCTCGCTGTAGCTGCGATAATTGTTGGCTTGCCGCTGGGCCACGATCAGCCCGAGCTGCTCGTAATAGCGCAACGCATGGCGGCCGACGCCGCTGCGGCGCTCCAGCTCCCCGATGTTCATGGCACAAAACCCCTTGACCTTAGAGTGCGCTATACACCCTAACCTGCGCCCATCTTGCAGACAAGGAAACTGACATGAGCGTGGAATGCTTCGTTACCGGCGGCAGTGGTTTTATCGGCCAGCATCTACTGGCGCGGCTCACCGCCACCGGGCACACCGTGCGGGTGCTGATGCGCCACCCGGAAAACCTCGCCCGGCTCCGTGAACAGGTAGGCCGCCTGGGGGGCAAGCCTGCAGGCGTACAGGCAGTTGCCGGCGATATCGGCACAGAAGGCCTTGGGCTCAGCGAAGCCGACCGCCAACGCGTGTCGGCTGCCGCAGTGGTGTTCCACCTCGCGGCGCACTTCACCTGGGGGCTTTCCCTGGAACATGCCCGTGCCGTGAATGTGCAAGGTGCGCTGCGGGTCGCGCAGCTGGCGGCTAGCCAGGGCACCCGCCTGCTGATGGTGGGCGGCTACATGCTGCAGAATTTCAGCCACCTGGCCAGCATCGGAGTGGATCACGAGCACCCGGAACATACCGACTGGCCCGCGGTTTACCGCCGCGCAGGCGGTTATGAGGCGAGCAAGCTGGAAGCGCATTACGCTGTCATCCGCTACATGCAGGGTGCGGGCGCAGCGTACTCGATCGTTCACCCTGCCACGGTCTGCGGCGACAGTGTGCGCGGGCACATCCTCGACGGCCAGCCGTTGGCAGCGCTGATTAGCGGCCTGGCGTTGGGCCGGTTCAAGGCCATTCCGGGCTCGCCCAACCATTGGCTGCCACTGGTCAGCGTCGACTACCTGGTTACCCTGATGGCCTGCGTGGCATTCGACCCTTCAATGGCCAGCCGCCAGGTGCTTGCACTCGACCCGCACACCCCTAACCTGCAAGGCTTGCTGGAGGACATCGCCGCCACCCTGCAGGTAAAAGCCCCGCGCCACCATGTGCCGATAGGCGTGCTGAAGTGCTTGTTGGCAATTCCCGGGTTAGCGACGCGCCTGGCAATCAGCCCCGAGTCGCTGAACTTCATCCAGCCGCAGCGCTTCGACCTGAGTTTCAGCGAGCAACTGGAACGCAGGTATCAGCTCACTCACCCGGACATCAAACACACATTGGCAAAAACCGTGCGCCACGTCGAACGCAACCTGGGCCACGGCAGCATGCCTGGGGCAAACATACCGACCAACACCTGAACCCACATGGCCGCCCGCAAGCGCCTGCACGTCGCTCCGGCGCGGCCGGCCACTCAGGCTCAGCCCTTACCAGAGGGCGATGTCATAGGTCAGGTAGATGCGGTTGCTGTCACGCCCGCGGGAGAAGTCGGAGCGGTACACGTAGTTGCGCAGCTTCACCCCAAGGCCCTTGACCGGCCCGGATTGCACCACGTAGGCAAGCTCCATGTCGCGCTCCCACTCGCTCAGCCCGGCGTCAGCCGAGCGCCCGTTATCCCCGCTGAGGTAGCGGGTCATGAAGGTCAGCCCTGGGATGCCCGCGGCGGCGAAGTTGTAGGCATAGCTGGCCATCCAGGTTTTCTCTTCTTCCTCGATGAACTTGCCGATACCCACGTTACTGAACGAGTACACCGTGGCGCCGGTGATGTAGGGCAGCCCGGCCTTGCCGTCGAGCACTTGGTAGCCACCCCCGAACGTGTGCCCGGAGTGGGTGTACGACAGTTGCCCGCTGAACATGTCATTGTCGATTTCGCCGCCCTGGGCAGCGCCGCTGTCGCGGCTGTTGAAATAGCGCAAGTCGGTGGTGAGCACGCCGCCGGCCAAGGGCAGGTCGTAGATCAGGCCGGCAAAGTCCTGGCGGTAGAAGTGTTCCAGCTGGCCGTGGAAATAGCTCAACTTCAACTGCTTGTTGACGGCGTAATCGGCGCCGGCAAAGTTGAAATCGCCAGACTCGTCACCGCTGTAGCCGTCCATGTACAGGCCAGTGCTGTCAGAGGAATCGCGCAGCTTGAAGCGGTTCAGGTGCCCGGCAGTCAGGGTCAGGTTGTCGATGTCGGTGCTGGTCAGCTGGGTGCCCTGGTAGGTTTGCGGCAACAAGCGTGCATCGTTGTAGATCAGCACCGGGGTTTTCGGCAGCAAGGTGCCATGCTTGACCACGGTCTGCCCCAGGCGCGCCTTGGCCGTCACGCCGGCACTGGCAAACTCGTCAGCGGCGCGGCCATCGTCATGCGTCGGCAGCAAACCGGTACCGCTGCGGCCGCGGCCCGAATCGAGCCGCACGCCGAGCAGCCCCATGGCGTCGAGCCCCAGCCCCAGGGGGCCCTGGGTGAAGCCGGACTGATAGTCGAGCAGGAAGCCCTGCGCCCATTCCACCCGCTCGCTCTTGGCGGTGGTGGCGGCGCGCGGGCTCATGCCCTGCTCGTCGCGGAAGTTTTCGTTGAAGTACACATTGCGCAGTTGCAGCTTCAGCTTGCTATCGTCGACGAAACCGGCGGCGCCGGCCACAGGCAGCCAGCCGCACAGCAGGCCACAGGTGGCCCCACGGAAAACAGCTCGGGACATGATTGATACTCTATTGTTGTTTTTGGGTGAGCGGGGCGCCGGTCGGCGCCCGAAGCAGTTCAGACGAAGAAGGACAAGGCACCGGTGGCCAGCGCCAGCGCAGTGATCACCAACGATGTGAGCACCGCCCATTTCACCGTGGCTTTCTGGAAATCACCGATGTCGCGGTCGACCATCCCCACCAACAGCAGGGTCGAGGCCACCAGTGGGCTCATCAGGTGCACCGGCTGGCCCAGCACCGAGGCGCGGGCGATTTCAATCGGGTCGATGCCATAAGCGGTCGCGGCATTGGCCAGGATCGGTACCACGCCAAAGTAGTAGGCGTCGTTCGACAGCACGAAGGTCAATGGCATGCTGGTCAGGGCCACCACCAGTGGGAACCAGTGGCTCCAGGCGGCAGGAATCCAGTCGACCAGGGTCTGCGCCAGGGCGTCGACCATCTTGGTGCCCGAGAAGATACCGGCGAAGATGCCCGCGGCAAATACCAGCAATACCACGGTCATGGCATTGCCCGAATGGGCGAGGATGCGTTCTTTCTGCAAGTCCAGTTGCGGGTAGTTGATCATCAGCGCGGCGACGAAGCCGATCATGAAGAGGATCGCCGCGTGCATTACCCCGAAGACCAACGCGGTCATCACGGCGATCACCAGGGCCAGGTTTACATAGGCCAGGCGTGGGCGCTTGTAGGGAGCGTCGCCAAGGATTTCCTTGATGTAGCAATTGCCACCACCCGACTCCAGGGCGATGTTCCCGATGCGGCGACGCTCGGCACGGCCCAGCAGGAAGGCGGTGAATACCACCCAGGCAGCGCCACCGATCACGGTCGGCAACATCGGGATGAAGTATTCGGTGGCGTCCAGGCCCAACGCGGCGATGGCCCGGGTAGCCGGCCCGCCCCAGGGGCTCATGCCACTCATGATGCTCAGCGACAGCATCGACACCGTGGCAAGGATCATCGGGTTCATGCCGATGCGCTTGTACAACGGCAGCATGGCCGCGCAGGTGATCATGTACGTGGTGGTGCCGTCACCGTCCAGCGCTACCACCAGCGACAACAGCGCGGTGCCGATGGCGATCTTGACCGGGTCGCCATTGACGCGCTTGAGGATCTTGCGGATCAGCGGGTCGAACAGGCCGGCATCGATCATCAGGCCGAAGAACAGGATGGCGAACAACAGCAGTGCGGCTGACGGTGCCACCATTTTCAAGCCATCGAGCATCATCTTGCCCAGTTCGGGGGCAAAGCCACCGATCACTGCGAAGACGATCGGTACGACGGTGAGCGCCACGATGGGTGACAGGCGTTTACTCATGATCAGGTAGGTGAAGGTCACCACCATGATCAGGCCCAGGAGTGCGAGCATGGTTTTTTCTCTTGTTTTTATTGTGTTGCGGCCGCCAGCAGGGCAGACGGCCCCCTACCCCACCCGCACCGTCAGGGTGCTGGGTGGGATTTCAAGTCAGCGAGGACAGATGGAAAAGGTATTCAGCCGTGGTGCCGAGGCTCTGCAGCCCAGTCGGCCTGCGCCGTGTCGGTTTCGTCTGCAGCGGCCGGGATCCCGTTCAGGCGGCGCAGCAGCGTTTTCCGGTCACAGGCATTCTCCGACAAGGAGATGACCACGGTCGCGACGGCGTTGCTGGCCAGGCTGGTCAGGGCGCGCGCTTCGGACATGAAGCGGTCGATACCGATCAGCAAGGCAAGCCCGGCCAGCGGGATGTCGTGAATCACGGTGAGGGTCGAGGCCAGGGCCACGAAACCACTGCCGGTCACGCCTGCTGCCCCTTTAGACGACAGCAGCATGATCGCCAGCATGGTCACCGTCTGGCCAAGGGTCAGGTCGATGTTGCAGGCCTGGGCGATGAACACCGCGGCCAGCGACAGGTAGATGGCCGTGCCGTCGAGGTTGAAGGAATAGCCGGTAGGCAGCACCAGCCCGACCACGCCCTTCTTGCAGCCCAGTTTCTCCAGCTTCTCCAGCATGCGCGGCAGCACCGGCTCGGTGGAGGACGTGCCGAGCACCACCAGGAACTCCTCGCGGAAGTAGCGCAGCAGCTTCCACAGGCTGAAGCCATAGGCACGGCAGATGCCGCCGAGCACCACCAGCACGAAGAACGCACAGGCGATGTACAGCGTACCGACCAGCTTGGCCAAGGCACCCAGCGAGGTCACGCCGTACTGGCCGACCGTGAACGCCAGTGCACCGAAGGCGCCGATGGGGGCGAAGCGCATCAGGTAGCCGAAGATGCGGAACACCATGGTCGAGGCCGATTCCAGCACATTCAGTACCGGCTTGCCCTTCTCGCCCATGGACGACAGGGCAAAACCGCTGAGCACGGCGATGAACAGCACCGGCAGCACCTCACCCTTGTTGAACGCACCGATGAAGGTGTCCGGGATGATGTGCATGAAGAAGTCGACCACGCTGAGCTTGGCCGCCGACGCAGCGTACTGGCTCAGCCCGGCAGTGCTGAGGGTCGCAGGGTCGATGTTCATGCCGACGCCCGGGCGGAACAGGTACACCGCCGCCAGGCCGATCATCAGGCTGACCAGGGTCAGGCCCAGGAACAACAGCAACGTCTTGCTCATCAAGCGCCCCAGGGAGCGCTTGTCGGTCATGCCGGCGATACCGGTGACGATGGTGCAGAACACCACCGGGGCAATCATCATCTTGATCAGCTTGATGAAAGCATCACCCAGCGGCTTGAGCGCAACGGCCTGTTGCGCCCAGAAGTGGCCGACCACTACGCCCAGCAGGACGGCGCAGAGGATCTGAAAGTACAGCGATTTGGCGAGTCTCATGAGGCATCACCCATTGTTGAAATTGTGCGGATGCGCTTGTTGCAAATGTTTGGAGCTGAACGGCTGCCAGAGTTACCCGGCCAATCTGCGGAATGTAGGGGCGTAAACGAAACCTGAGAACAACCGTCGGGCAGTCCGCACCACCGAGGCCTGGATGGTCTTGCCATCGGCGCCGGTGCGCGACAATGCCACATCGATGCCACCGCTGGGGTGTTCCAGGCGCACTTCGGTCAATTGCTCGGCGCCCTCGCCCAGCAGTTCACCGATCACGGTGCCAGGGCTGACACAGGCAGTGGCCAACCCGATCGAACCTGTAATGGCCAGCGCGCGGTGGCAGCTGTGCGGCATGAAGTAGCGAACCTGCAGGGTGCCGTCATAGCGCGGCTTGGAAACCAACACCGGCTTGGGGATGACCATCCCGCTGACATCGCCCAGGCCCATGGCCTTGCCGGCCTTCAGGCGCAGCGCTTCCAGGCGCTTGAGCAGGCCTTCGTTGGCATCGAGTTCGGCAGGCGTTTCCGAACCGGTGACACCGAGCTGGCTGGCCTCGACCACCATCATCGGCATGGCCATGTCGATGCAGGTGACCGGTACGCCGTCGATCACGTCGGTGGCCTGGCCGGTCGGGAACAGCTTGCCGGTCTTGCTGCCAACCGCATCGAGGAACGTCAGCTGCACCGGGGCGGCAGTGCCCGGAACGCCATCGATCGCCGTGCGGCCTTCGTACCGCACGATCCCGCCGGGGGTTTCCACCAGCGAGTTGACGAACGTTCCGGTGTTGAGGTTGCGGATGCGCACCAGGGTCTTGCCTTCCTGGCCCTTGACCAACCCTTGCTCGATGGCGAACGGGCCAACGGCGCACAGCATGTTGCCGCAGTTAGGGGCGGTGTCGACCCTGCGCTGCGCGACCATGACCTGCACGAACAGGTAATCTACGTCAGCGTCGGCATGCAGCGAAGGGCTTACAATCGCCACCTTGCTGGTCTGCGGGCTACCGCCACCGATCCCGTCGATCTCCAGTTCATGCCCGGAGCCCATCAGGTTGATCAGTAATTCGTCGCGCTCGACCACGTTGGCAGGCAGGTCCCAGGCGTGGAAAAACGGCCCCTTGGAGGTGCCACCGCGCATGAGTACGCAAGGAATTCGTTGCATGATTTCGCACTCTTGTTGATCAATGGACATCATTGATGTTGTGGACACAAGATTGACAGGGATGGATAAATCAATCCAATGCAAATATCGTAGCTATTATTCCGATCCAGGCATCAATTAGACACCGGGGCCAGAGAGCGATTCGAGATGGAATATGAACTCCAAGACATCCGATCTTTCGTGAAAATCGCCGAACTCGGCAGTTTCCACGAGGCTGCGGAAGCGCTGCACTTGTCCCAGCCGGCGCTCAGCCGGCGGATCAAGAAGCTGGAAGAAGGGTTGGGCACGCCCCTGCTTGAGCGCACCACCCGTCGCGTCAGCCTGACCAGTGTCGGGCGCGACTTCCTGCCCAAGGCCAGGCGCCTGCTGGATGACTTCGAAGACTCGATCCTGAGCATTCGCGAGCTGGCCGAGCGCCAGACCGGCCAGGTGACCCTGGCCTGCATCCCCACCGCCGCGTTCTATTTCCTGCCGTCGGTGATTCGCGACTACAACGAGCAATACCCGAAGATCCGTATCCGCCTGCTTGACCTCAGTGCCAACGACGGGCTGGAAGCCGTGCTGCGCGGTGAAGCCGACTTCGGCATCAACATGATGAGCGGCCAGCACCCGGACATCGAGTTCGTCTCGCTGGTACAGGAGCATTTCGTGCTGGCCTGCCGTCGCGACCACAAGCTGGCAAACCGGGATTGCGTGACCTGGACGGAACTGGCCGACTACCGCCTGATTGGCGTGGGCCGGCTGAGCGGCAACCGAATGCTGCTGGACCACGCCCTGTCCGGGCTCAACCTGCGGCCCAAGTGGTTTTATGAAGTGCAGCACCTGTCCACCTCGCTGGGCATGGTCGAAGCCGGGCTGGGCGTGTCGGCCATGCCCAGCCTGGCCATGCCCAACGCCGACCACCCGACGCTGGTCAGCGTGCCGCTGACCGAGCCCGAGGTCACTCGCACCCTGGGCCTGGTCTACCGGCGTGGCGCCTCGCTGTCGCCGGCGGCGGAAAAATTCGTCTCGATCCTGCTGGAGAAATGGCCCAACCGCTGACCGGTCAGCCTGGCGTTGGCCTGGGTGCAGCGAGGGGTACAGGGCGGCAGCACTCATCGTCATTCCCCGCCCAGGCCGAGGGTGTTGGGGCGGCGCTTCTCGATGGCGAACTTGAGCAGGGCGGCCGAGCGGAACAGCCCATGGGCAAACTTGCCATAGGGCAACGTGATGAACAGCGCCATGACCGTACCCAGGTGCAGCGCCAGCACGATCGCCATCGCTGCGGTATCACGCAGGCCCAGCAAGGCAAGGCCACTGGCGCTGACCAGCAGCAGGAGCAGAATGAAGGCACGGTCCATAGGGCGCTGGGCGACGTCGCCCTGCTCCGGGGCCCGGCGCAGGTTCAGCGCCAGCAACCCGAGCGGGCCGACGATCAGGCCGATACCCCCCAGGGTACCCAGCAGCACCGGCGCGCTGAGCAGCGGGTATGGCGCCTGCTGGCCCAGCAGGTAGTGGTAGCCGGTAGCGACCACCGTGGCGGCAAAGCACAGCATGAAGCCGTAGAAGGTCATGTGATGGAACCGCCGGCGCCACAGCGTGTAGCGGTCATCGGCATTGTTGCAGCCCTGGCCATGGCCACCGTCCAGGTACTTCAAGGTCAACACCGCGCTGGTTGCCTCCAGCACGGCGCCTTGGGCGGGTTGCGCCTGGGCGTTTGCAGGCGAGACAGTGCGCCAGAAGCGACGTACCGCCACCCCAAGCGCCAGGCCCGCCGCAGCGAATACCCCACCGAACATCAATGCCAGGGTGTTGTGCGGGAATACCGCGTAGAAGTTGCCGGCCAGCCGCCCAGGCAACAACGTGCCATTGAGCCACAAGGTCAGCAGCAGGAACAGCGATAGGGCCAGCGACAGGGCAACGGCGACGTAGGTGCCGTTGTGCTGATACAGCCGGCCGAAGCGGGCCGGCCAGGCATACTCGGCGTAGGTCTGGCCACGCACCTTGGCCATGGCCTGGGGCACGTTCACAACAAATTCGTGGGGGTCGGCGTACTGGCAGGCATGCAGGCAGGCCCCACAGTTGTGGCACAGGTTGGCCAGGTAGTGGATGTCGGCCTTGCCGAACTCAAGCCGACGGGTCATTGCCGGGAATACGGCACAAAAGCCTTCGCAGTAGCGGCAGGCATTGCAGATACGCATTTGCCGGTCGACTTCCTGCTCTTCCAGGTTCAGCGCAGGTATCAGTTCGAGTGCTGCGGGTTGGGCGACGGGCTGGCGTGCTTCAGGCAGTTGCGCGGTCATGGTCGTTCTCGTGTTCTGGATGGTCGTGGCCGGTTGCGGCAGCGGCGCTGGTGCCGGCGATGCGGCCGAAGGCAGTGCCGATGGACATGCCGACACCTGCCGTGTAGCCCTTGCCCAGCACATTGCCCGCCATCATTTCGCCGGCGACGAACAGGTTGGGGCTGGGGCGACCGGCAAAATGCACGGCCGCCGTTTCATCGGTGCGCAGCCCCAGGTAGGTGAAGGTCACGCCGGGGCGCAGCGGGTAGCCGTAGTAAGGCGGCGTGTCGAGCGGCCGAGCCCAGTGGCTTTTCACCGGTTGCAGGCCTTGGGTGTGGCAGTCGTCCAGGCGGGTGTGATCGAAGCTGCCGACCCGGCAGGCGCGGTTGTAGGCCTGCACCGTCTCGACGAAGGCCGGCACGGGCAAACCGAGCAACGCCGCCAGCCCCTCCAGGGTGTCGGCGCGGGCGCCCGGGAACACTGGCGGCATGAAACGACCTAGGGCTTTCTGGTCAATGATCGAGAAGCCCACCTGCCCTGGCTGCTGAGCCACCAGCCGGCCCCAGATGGCATAGCGCTTGGGCCAGAAATCCTCGCCTTCATCGTAAAAGCGCTGGCCGTCGCGGTTGACCACCACCCCCAGCGACACACAGTCGATACGCGTGCAGATGCCGCCGTCATAAAGCGGCGCCCGGGCGTCGATCGCCACCATGTGCGCTTGCGTGGGGTCGCCGATGGTGTCGGCACCCTGTTCGATCATGCGGCGCAACAGCACCCCTTCGTTGAACCGCGTACCACGAATCAGGAAGTTGTCCGCAGGCCATTCGCCCCGCTCGTTCTGCCCCCAGGCATCGCGCAACCACTGGCGGTTGGACTCGAAGCCACCGGCCGCCAGCACACAACTGCGCGCCTCGATACGTTCGCCCGGCAGGGTGCGCCCCTGACCCTCGCGCGCCGGCACATGGGCCGCAACGAAGCGGCCGTTGTCCAGCTCGATGTCGGCCACAGGCGTGTCGTAGCGTATCTGCACGCCCAGCGCTTCGGCGCTGCGGAAATAGGCATTGACCAGCGCCTTGCCACCCCCCATGAAAAACGCGTTGGTGCGGGCAGTGTGCAGCGCACCGGACAAGGAAGGCTGAAAATGCACGCCATGCCGGCGCATCCAGCCCCGGCAACTGGCAGAGGCACGGATCACCAGGCGCGCGAGCTTTTCGTCGGTCTGGCCCCCGGTGACTTTGAGCAGGTCCTGCCAGAACTCCTCTTCCGGGTATGCCTCGACCAGCACATCCTGCGGGGCGTCATGCATGCAGCGCAGGTTGCGCGTGTGTTGGGAATTGCCACCACGCCAGGCGCGGGGTGCGGCTTCGAGCAGCAGCACGCTGGCTCCGGCCTCGCGCGCCATCAGCGCGGCACAGAGGGCGGCATTACCCCCTCCGATGACTAGCACATCGATCATTTCGCCTCCAGGTCACGAAGCGCCGAATGGTCGGCTGCTCCTCGTGGCCAGGGACTTTAATCAGTGACCGGGCGGGGCGAAACGCGATGACACCGGGGGGGCCTTCAGTTTTTCTAAAGGGTGGGCAAGCGGCGGGCCACCGTCAGAGCAGCCGGGCGCCAGGCCACCGCCCCTGCTCCACCAGCGCCCGCGCCACTTCCTGCAGCACGATCCGGGTCGCCAGTGCAGCCGGTGACAGCTCGTCGTCGGCCAGGCTGACCATCACATTGCGGCGCTGCGCCTGGGCATCATCAATGGCATAGACCCGCAACCCCGCCTGGTGCGCCCGGGCCACCGTGGCGCCCGGCTGCAGGGTGGCGGCATGGCCCGCACAAACGCAATCCATCAGCAGCGACAGGCCATCGACTTCCATGACAATGTTGGCCTCCAGCCCGGCACGCTCGAAGATCGCGCGCAGGGTCGCGCGCAAGCCGTGCTGTGTGCTGGGCATAACCAAGGGCAGCGTGGCGATCTGCTGCAACGTCAGCGATTCACCCCATTCGGGGCGCACCAGCGCGGCGGGGATGAGTGCAAACAGCCGCTCGGTCAGCAGCGGCCTCACATCCAGCCGCGGGCCCGCTTCTGCCTGGAACAACACCGCAAGGTCAAGGTGCCTGGCGTTGAGCTGGTTCACCAGGTAGCCCGACAGCATCTCCACCAGGTGCAGGCGTATGTCGGGGTAGCGTTCACGCATCTTGTCGATCAGCGCCAGGCCCAGCACCGACGCTGTAGTCGGCGCCAGGCCCACGCTGACATAGCCGCTCATGCGGCCGCTTTGCGCGGCCAGCACAGCGTGCTCTGCCTGGCGCAGGGCCAGGCGCGCGTGGTACTCGAAGGCCAGGCCCGCAGCAGTCGGCGACACGCCGGTGCTCGAGCGCGTCAGCAACCGGGTACAGACCTCGCTTTCCAGCTTCGACAATTGCTGGCTCAGTGCCGAAGCACCGACGCCAAGCTCGACCGCAGCCCTGCCAAGGCTGCCGTGCTCCAGGACACTCAGGAAATAGCGAAGTTGACGTAACTCCATACAGCTCTCTTTCAACGATAGGGGGCTATCCTTGCGCATCTTAGCCTGTAGCAGGCCCGATGGCGCCGCCCCCTGCCGCTAACCGCGCGAATGGGGCAGTGGCTTCAGGCCGCTGTCCTCGATCGCTGCGTCGGCTTGTGGCGATGCCAGGTAGTCAAGCAGCGCCTGCGCGGCGGCATGGTGCTGGCTGTTGCTGACCACCGCGCCCGAATACAGGGTCATTTTCTGGGCTTCGGCCGGGATCAGGCCAACGATATCGATGCCCTTGACGGGTTTGAGCTCGCTCAACTGCTGGAAGCCGATTTCGGCCTGGCCGCGAGCGATCACAGCGCCTACCGGCTCGGCAGGAATCATGTGGGCCTTGGCCGCGAAGCCAGCACCCAGGTGCATGCCGGGGAACAGGGTCTTGGACAGGTAGACGCCGCTGGCGCTGTCGGAGTACGCCACCGATTTGCTGTTGAGCAGTACGGCGCGCAAGCCCTGCAAGGTGCTGATATCCGGCTTGGGCTGGCCTTGGCGCACGGCCATGGCGATGAATGATTGGCCCAGGTCGACCCGGCTGCTCTTGTCAGCCTGGCCACCCGCCACCAGCTTGTCCAAGGCAGCACCCACCATCAGCACAACGTCCGCCGGCTCGGCACGGGCAAGCCTGTTGGGAATGGCCTGTGGCGTTTCGCCCATGGAAGGCGCGGCCAGCACCTGCAGCTTGACCCCGAATTCCTTCTCGTAGGCAGGCGCCACCTCCCGGATTGCGCCCATGATGCCACCGGAGCTCAGGACCGTGAGGGTTGGCGGTTCGGCAGGCGCAGCCTGGGCGAGCGAGCAGGTCAATGAAGATGCCAATACAGCAGCACAGGACAACATTCGAAACACTGGAGTTTTCTCCGCAGTAAAAGCACGGCATGCTAGCGAAGCGGGAAGCGCCTGCGGCGTGAAGCAGCCATTAAGAATGTTTCACGCACGGTTTTCGAAGCGCTTTTCTACGCCCAGTTGTCAGTTGAATAACGACCACCGAGCATGGCCCGGGCGAAGCCGTGTGCCTGTCCGTTGCGGCCGGCGCACACCGCAGGTGCGCTCCTCCCATGATCCCTTTCGAGATTGCATCTTGGCCAAACCACGCTCTCCCGCTTCCCCCGACGGCGCCCTCGACTGGCTGAACTTCTTTTTGGCAGATGTGCGCGACGGGCTTGGGCCATACCTGGCCATCTACCTGCTGGCGGTGCATCAATGGCAACCGGCGAGCATCGGCCTGGTAATGAGCCTGGCAGGCATTGCTGCACTGTTGGCGCAAACCCCGGCAGGGGCATTGATCGACCGTACCAAAGCCAAGCGTGCCGTGGTGGTGATCGCTGCGCTGCTGGTGACTGGCAGCTGCCTGCTGTTGCCGTGGATTTCCTCGTTCAGCGGGGTTGCCCTGACCCAGACCATCAGTGCCCTGGCGGGCTCGATCTTTGCGCCAGCGATTGCCGCCATATCCTTGGGCATCAGCGGCCCCAAGGCCTTTACCCGCCGGGTAGGCCGCAACGAAACCTTCAACCATGCCGGCAACGCCTGTTCGGCGCTGCTGGCCGGCGGCCTGGCCTACCTGTTCGGCCCGGTGGTGGTGTTCTACCTGATGGCCGTCTTGACCGTGGCCAGCGTGGTGGCGGTGAGCTGCGTGCCTGCCACGGCCATCGATCACCAACTGGCTCGCGGCCTGGCACATGGCCCTGGCGGTGATGACGCCCCTGCAGGTCTGCGGGTACTGCTGCACAACCGGACCTTGCTGGTATTCGCCGCATGTTGCGCGCTGTTTCACCTGGCCAACGCGGCCATGCTGCCACTGGTCAGCCAGAAGCTCTCGCAGGTCGACCTGCAGCTGGCCACCCCGCTGACCTCCGCCTGCATCGTTGCTGCACAACTGGTGATGGTGCCCATGGCGCTGCTGGTAGGCGCCAAGGCCGAACACTGGGGGCGCAAGCCGTTCCTGCTGATCGGTTTCCTGATACTGCCGCTTCGCGGGGCGCTCTATGTGGTGTCTGACAACCCGTTCTGGCTGGTAGGCGTGCAACTGCTCGATGGCATCGGCGCCGGGATCTTCGGTGCGCTGTTCCCGATTGTGGTCAAGGACCTGACCGAAGGCACCGGCCGATTCAATGTGAGCCTTGGCGCGCTGACCGCGGTGTTCGGGCTGGGCGCCGCGCTCAGCCCTGGCATCGCCGGGCTGGTGGTGCAGGCTGCGGGCTACGATGCGGCGTTCCTGACCCTGGCCGGTATCGCCGGGGTCGCCTTCATCCTGGTAGTGCTGGCGCTGCCAGAAACGCACCCGCGCAGCCTGCCAGCGCCACTGCCCACCCCTGTCGGAAACTGAGCGCCTTATGCCTGTCTGTGAAAGTGCATTGATCATCTGGGCGGTCGCCGCACTGGCGACCTGCGGCGTCATTTTGCGCCCATGGCGCGTTCCGGAGTACGTCTGGGCCATGGGCGGGGCGGTGCTGCTGGTCTGTCTTGGCCTGATGACGCCTCGGCGGGCCCTGGCCGCCGTGGCCGAAGGCGGTGACGTCTACCTGTTTCTGATCGGCATGATGGTACTGGCCGAACTCGCTCGCCAGGAAGGCCTGTTCGACTGGCTGGCACGGTATGCCGTGCAGCATGCGCGGGGTTCCGGGCAACGGCTGTTCGACCTGGTATTCCTGGTGGGCACGCTGGTTACGGTGTTCCTGTCCAACGACGCCACGGCCGTGGTCCTGACCCCGGCAGTCTATGCCGCGTGCAAGGCCGCCAAGGCCGACCCGCTGCCCTACCTTTTCATCTGCGCCTTCATCGCCAACGCCGCGAGTTTCGTCCTGCCTATCTCCAACCCTGCCAACCTGGTGGTATTCGGCAACCATATGCCGCCACTGCTGGACTGGCTACGCCAGTTCAGCCTGCCTTCCCTGGCCGCAATCTGCCTGACCTATGGGGTGCTGCGGGTGACTCAGCGCCGGCAGATCCGCCAACCGCTGGCGCTGAGCGTGAGCGGCGCGCCCCTGACGACTGGCGCCCGCCTGTGTGCAATGGGCATCGTGGTCACCGGCGCGTTGCTGCTGGGCGCCTCGGCACTGGACCGGGCGCTGGGGCTGCCAACATTCTGTGCCGGGGTGGCGACCACGGCACTGATCCACCTGTGGCAGCGACGCAGCCCACTGCCGGTGCTGCGCCACGTGGCCTGGGGCGTGCTGCCCTTGGTGGCAGGCCTGTTCATACTGGTCGAAGCCGTTGCACAGACCGGGCTGATCGAACGCCTCGCCCAGGCACTGGCCAGCCTGTCCGCACAAACACCGGTTACCGCCAGCTGGGTCGGCGGCGTGGGTGTAGCGATCGCCAGCAACCTGATGAACAACCTGCCCACCGGGTTGATCGCCGGGTCCATGGGCTCGCTGGTGGCGCTGCCCCAGCAAACCACTGCAGCCTTGCTGATCGGCGTCGACCTGGGGCCGAACCTGTCGATTACCGGCTCCCTGGCTACCCTGTTGTGGCTGGTGGCGATCCGCCGGGAGGGGGAGCATGTCAGCGCATGGCGTTTTCTGTGCCTGGGTGCGCTGGTGATGCCGCCTGCATTGGCCGCCGCGCTGCTGGCCCTGTGGGTATGACAGGGCTCGCCAGCGGCCAGCACTGCCAAAGCATCAAGGCGTGGCCGTGGCTGCCTCGGCCGGCTGCGCTTCCTGCTGCACCTGAATCGGCGCCGCTTCGGGCGGCGGTGCCAGCGGCTGCGAACCTTGGCTGTCATCCACCACGGGTGCCACTGGCGCCTCCGTGGCTGGGGCAGCCGCTGCTGGCGCGGGCTGCGCTTCGGTGACAGGCGCGGCCTGCGCGGCGGGCGTAGTTTCAGCAGCGGGCGCCGGCGCTGCTGCCGCTGGGGTCGGTGCCAGCGGGTTCGCCGCCGCTTGCTCCGGCAGCCCCAGGGTAACCGCCGGCTTTTCCACTTTTGGCGCTTCGACCTTGGCTTTGCTGACCTTCTTCGGCTTGGGCAGGTAACTTTCCACCAAGGCAAAATAGCGATCGTAGAATTGCGCCGCCGTTACCGTCTCGCTCGCGACCTTGACCATCGAGTCGTCGCTGGAGCCAATCGGCATCGACACCGACCCCAGCACGCCCACGCCCAGGCTGGCCGAGGTGTTGGACTTTTTCAGCGCGTAGCGGTCCTGCAGGGCGTTGGCGAACATGGTCGAGTGCTGGTCGTCACTCGCGTCTGGCGCGCAGGTAACGTTGAAGCTGATCTGCAGGTGGTTTTCGCTGTTCTGCTGGAAGCTCTTGTTGCCCACTACCTGGTTGGCACCGCTGCTGGTGATGATGTAGCCCTGGCTGAGCAAGGCGCGCCGCGCCGCCTCGCAAGAGCCGGCATCGCTTACTGGGAAACTGCGCGAGAACGTACCCGAGTCAGCGAAGTTCTCGTGCTCGTAGACGGCCGCTTTTTTCGAGGAACAACCGCTCACGCCCGCCAGCACCAGGGCCAGCCCGAGCGCACCAAAGACGGAAGATCTGGTCATTGCGTATTCCGGGTATGTCGAGAGGGTGCCTATTGTGCAACACAGCAGGCAAGCACACCAACCACTGGTCGGTGAAGAACCTGTAAGGTTGGTGTAAATGTGGGCCCAGGCCAATAACAGCCAGGTACCAGAACGAAAAAAGCGACCCGAAGGTCGCTTTGACGTTGCCTCGAGGCGTTCATGGGGCCTTGGGGCGAAGATGGCGCAGCGGACGGGACTCGAACCCGCGACCCCCGGCGTGACAGGCCGGTATTCTAACCGACTGAACTACCGCTGCGTATCATTCAGGCTTGCGCCCGATTGAAACTGGGTCTGACCTTGGGGCACGAGGGCCGCGAGGCAGGCACAAAAAAAGCGACTGGATCATCGCTTCTCTCGTGTTTGTTACAAGGCGTTCTAGGGACCTTGAAACGAAGATGGCGCAGCGGACGGGACTCGAACCCGCGACCCCCGGCGTGACAGGCCGGTATTCTAACCGACTGAACTACCGCTGCGTATCGTTCAGGCTTGCGCCCGATTGAAACTGGGATCAGCCCAAGGCGTTGGCCTTGTGGCTTCAGACCGGTGCCAGGCACCCATCTGTTACTGAAAAATGGCGCAGCGGACGGGACTCGAACCCGCGACCCCCGGCGTGACAGGCCGGTATTCTAACCGACTGAACTACCGCTGCGCAGTGCGTTCCTCTCTGGCTCTGGGCTTCTTGCGAAACCTGAAGCGGCAGGAACATCTCAGGAAGTGGTGGGTGATGACGGGATCGAACCGCCGACCCTCTGCTTGTAAGGCAGATGCTCTCCCGGCTGAGCTAATCACCCTCGCGATGTTACTTGTTGCGTTTGCTTCGCTGAGGCCGCGAAATTTACGCAGGTGGCGAAGCTAAGTCAATAGCCCCGTTGGATTTTTTTTGAAGAAGTGGCAAGTGGCAAGTG
>NZ_BLJG01000214.1 GCF_009932375.1 Pseudomonas juntendi | reverse complement strand
GGAATAATTGGCCCGAAACAAACGTAGGAGCGAGCGGAGCTGGGCGCTTGCCGCCGCGCGGGCGGCGCTCGCTCTAACAGGCGCTGCCATACCTTATGGCAAACACCTGTCAGCCCTAAGGCGATCCCTGTGGGAGCTGGCTTGCCGGCGATAGGGCCGGTGCAGACGCGGCCCCGGCCAACTCAGGTCAGGAAGCGGTACTGGCCGTACCCTGCACGTTTTTGGGTGCCAACCGGAACACGTGGTACAGCACGGTCAGCAGCACCAGGAATGCCGGGCCGATGTACAGCGCCACCCGGGTGTCCTCGAAGTACGCCATCAGGCCCACCACCAGCACCAGGAACGCCAATGCCAGGTAAGAGCTCAGCGGCCACAACCACATGCGGTACTTCAGCCCCTGGCGCTCGGCAGGGGTAAGGCCGGCACGGAATTTCAACTGCGCCAGCAGGATCATCACCCAGGTCCAGATTGCGCCAAAGGTGGCAATCGACGTCACCCAGACGAAGACCTTCTCCGGCACCAGGTAGTTGGCCAGCACACCCAGCAGCAGCGCGCCGATGGACAGCAGCAGCGCATTGCGCGGTACCCCGTTGTTCGAGGTACGGGCGAAGGCCGCCGGGGCCTGGCCGTTCTGCGCCAGGCTATAGAGCATGCGCCCGGTGCTGAAGATGCCGCCATTGCATGAGGACAGCGCCGCGGTGATGACCACGAAGTTGATGATGCCCGCGGCGGTCTTGATGCCCAGGCGCTCGAAGGTCATGACGAACGGGCTGCCCTGGCTGCCAATTTCGTTCCACGGGTAGATCGACAAAATCACGAACAACGCACCGACATAGAACAGCAGGATGCGCCAGAACACCGAGCCGATGGCCTGCGGAATGGTTCTTTGCGGGTTACGGGCTTCACCGGCAGTCAAACCGATCATTTCCACGCCCAGGTAGGCGAACATCACCATCTGCAGCGACATCAGCACGCCGGTCACGCCATTGGGCATGAAGCCGCCGTTGCTCCACAGGTTGGCGATGCCCACGGCCACACCGTCATTGCCCAGGCCGAAGGCAATGATGCCGACCCCGCCCAGCACCATGGCGATGATGGTGACGATCTTGATCAGGGCGAACCAGAACTCGAATTCGCCGAAGGCCTTGACCGCTACCAGGTTGACCGCCCCCATGCTGCCCAGCGCCGCCAGGGCCCAGATCCAGCGGGGCACGTCGGGGAACCAGATCCCCATGTAGATGGCTACCGCGGTAATTTCCGCAACACAGGTCACCAGCCACAGGAACCAGTAGTTCCAGCCAGTGAGAAAGCCCGCCAGCGGGCCGAGGTAGTCCTGCGCATAGCGGCTGAACGAGCCGGCGACAGGGTTGTGCACGGCCATTTCACCAAGGGCGCGCATGATCACCAGAATGGCCAGGCCACCGATGATGTAGGACAGCATGATGGCCGGGCCGGCCATTTCGATGGCCTTGGCCGAGCCTAGGAAAAGACCGACACCGATACAGGCGCCCAGCGCCATCAGACGGATATGCCGTTCGCCCAGTTCACGCTTGAGCGGGCCGCCTTGGGTGGGCTGGCCATGGGCAGGGTGGTTGCCGACTGGCATAGCGATTCAACCTCATTTTGTTATTGGATTTGCCTTCGTGCAGCACCCGCCACGCCGATAGGCGTGGCCTTGGCTTGCCAAGCTGGCCTCTTGGGCCGGCCTGCGTGCCGGGTCAGCGCAACCCGGCAGGGCGAAGGGGCGAGCAGTATAGGAAGACCGCTGAAGGGGTTTTCGCTGTATATCCATGAATAATCAGCGAGTTCTCCGGAGCCCCCGGTACCTGGATCAGCGCCGACAAATGTTTCCGCCTACCCGCTCACCGTCTAAGCTTCAGGCAAGCAAGACGAAAATACCTGGCCGGATTGAAGACTATGGGCGCACTGTGGCAATCGGAACCAAGCAGAACGGAAGCACCCGAGACACCGCCGGCCGAGACGCCACAACGCAAGCCCCCCCGGCAGCGTCGGCTATGGTGGCGGCTGATCATCCTCATCGTGCTGGTGGCGCTGGTGGCTGTCGGCTTCGCCGCCTACGACGAATTTCGCACGTCCGAGTTGCAGTCGCGGGAATTCAGCAAGCTCGCCAGCACCCTCACCTACTCGCTGCAGCCCGGCCCCAGCGACGCCATCGTCTACCCCGGTGACGGGCCGTTCGACAAACGCCTGGGCTACAGTGCCCTGGGTGAATTTCTGCCGCGCCTGCTCAAGCGCGACTACCTGATCAGCGAACAGGTCAGGTTTTCCCCGGCGTTGATGAACTACGTCGAGCACGGGCTTTTCGTACCCTATATCGAGAAGATCCAGGCGGGCCTGTCGATCACCGACTGCCGTGGCGACACGCTCTACCAGTACAACTACCCGCAGCACCTGTACCCTGACTTCGCCGCCATCCCGCCCGTGATGGTCAATAGCCTGCTGTTCATCGAGAACCGCGACCTGCTCGACACCCAAGACCCGCGCAACAACCCGGCCGTGGACTGGCCGCGCTTCGCCAAGGCCGCCTACAGCCAGGTGGCCAAGTACCTGGCGCTGCCCGGCCAGTCGGCGGGTGGCAGCACCCTGGCCACGCAACTGGAAAAGTATCGCCACTCCCCAGATGGCCTGACCGTATCGGGGGCCGAGAAGATCCGCCAGATGATTTCGGCCAGCGTGCGCGCGTACCAGGGCGGCCCCGACACCACCGAGGCGCGCAAACGCATCGTGCGTGACTACCTCAATAGCGTGCCACTGTCGGCCGTGCCTGGCCACGGCGAGGTGCACGGCATGGCCGAGGGGTTGCGGGTGTGGTACGGCGCCGACTTCGACCAGGTCAACCAGGCGCTGACGTCCACCGCCACCGACCCGCAAAGCATGGCGGCGCGCGGCCTGGCCCTGCGCCAGGTGCTGTCGCTGATGATTGCCCAGCGGCGGCCCTCGCATTACTTGTCCAAAGGCCGGGTGGAACTGGCCGAGCTGACCGATTCGCACATCCGCGTGCTCGCCGCCAACAAGGTCATCGATCAGCCACTGGCCGACGCAGCGCTGGCCAGCAAGGCGGTGTACCGCGACTGGGTGGCGCAACCGACCATCGTGCCCATCGTCACCAACAAGGGTATCAGCCTGGCGCGCAACCGCCTGGCGGCCATGCTCAACCGCCCACTGTACGACCTCGACCGCCTCGATGTATCGGCTACCAGCACCCTGCAGGCCGACCTGCAATTGCAGGTCAGCCAATACCTGAAAAACCTTGCCGACCCGGCTTTCGCTGCGCAGATCGGCCTGATCGGCGAGCGTCTGCTCACCGCCAAGACCACCGACCAGGTGAGCTACAGCTTCACCCTGTTCGAACGCACCGCCGATGGCTCGCGGGTCAGGGTGCAGACCGACAGTACCGACCAACCATTCGACATCAACGAAGGCAGCAAGCTGGAGCTGGGCTCCACGGCGAAGTTGCGGGTACTGACGACCTACCTGGAGATCATTGCCGAACTGCACGACAAGTATGCCGGCAAGCCTGTCGCCGAGCTGAAAAAGGTCGACGTCGCCGAGCTTGACCGCATCACCCAATGGTCACTGGATTGGCTGGCGCAGAACAGCAAGAACCAGAGCCTGGATGCCATGCTCGACGCCGCCCTGGAGCGCAAGTACTCGGCCAGCACCGGCGAGGCGTTTTTCACCGGCGGCGGCATGCATGTGTTCAACAACTTCCGCAAGGAAGACAACAGCCGCAACCCCACGCTCAAGGATGCCCTGCGCGAGTCGATCAACTTGCCCTTCATCCGCCTGATGCGCGACCTGGTGCGCTATGTGACCTACCAGCAGCCCTACAACCGCGTACCGCTGCTCAAGGATGACGCCGACCCGCGTCGCCAGGAGTACCTGGCGCGCTTTGCCGACAAGGAAGGCACCAACTACCTGATGCGCTTCTGGAAGAAATACCAGCGCAAGACCTCGCAACAGCGCCTGGATACCTTCCTCGACAGCATGCGCGTGACCCCGCAACGGTTGGCCGCCGTGCACCGCTACCTGTTCCCCGAAGCGGGCCAGCAAACGTTCAATGCCTTTGTCCGCGCCCACCTCAAGGGTGACAAGAGCGCCCTGGGCAAACTCAGCGATGGCCGGCTGGCCGAGATGTACGAAGCCTATGGCCCGGGCAAGTACGACCTGCCCGACCAGGGTTACATTGCCAAGGTCCACCCCTTGGACCTGTGGCTGCTCGGCTACCTGCTGAAGAACCCCAGTTCGACCTTGAGCGAGATGGTCAACGCCAGCCGCTTCGAGCGCCAGGAGGTCTACGGCTGGCTGTTCAAGAGCCGCCACCAGGGCGCTCGCGACAGCCGCATTCGCACCATGGTGGAAATCGAAGCGTTCCTCGACATCCACCAGCGCTGGAAGCGCGTGGGCTACCCGTTCGACCACCTGGTGCCGTCGCTGGCGACCGCCATCGGCAGCTCGGGCGACCGCCCTGCCGCCCTCTCGGAGTTGGTCGGGATCATCCAGAATGATGGCATCCGCCTGCCCACACTGCGCATCGACACCCTGCATTTTGCCGCCAACACCCCCTACGAAACCAAACTGATCAGCGACCCGGACCGGGGGGTGCGGATTCTGCCGGTCGAGGTGGCACGCGCCCTCAAAGGTGCCATGTCGCAGGTGGTCGATGCCGGCACCGCGCGGCGCATTTCCGGCAGTTTCAAGCTGCAGGACGGCACGCCCCTGGTAATGGGCGGCAAAACCGGTACCGGTGACAACCGCATCGAAAGCTTTGGCGCCGGCGGCCGGCTGATCGGCTCGCGGTCGCTCAACCGTACCGCCACCTTCGTGTTCTTCCTGGGTGAGAACCACTTCGGCACCTTGACCGCCTTCGTGCCAGGGCGCTCGGCAGAGGCATTCAAGTTCACCTCGGCGCTGCCGGTGCAGGTACTCAAGGGCATGGCACCGATCCTCATGCCTTACCTGCAGCCGGGCAATCCGAACGAGTGCAAGCCGCCGGAAGTGGCCGCGAACTCGACCACGAAACCGGACGAATCGAACAATTAGATGAGAATCATCAGCAATTGAGGGCTTGTCTTTAGATATATCTTGAGTAATATCTTACGATATATCGCAAAGAAGGAGCCCCTATTCCCATGCGTGAACATCCCCCCCATGACCCCTTCGAACGGCGCCCCGGGCGCGGCGAACGCGGCCCCCGTGTATTTGCCCCCGGTGACCTCAAGTTGCTGATGCTCGACTTGCTCGCAAGCCAGCCCGGCCATGGCTACGACCTGATCCGCCAGATCGAGAACCTGTTCGAAGGCAGTTACAGCCCGAGCCCCGGGGTGATCTACCCCACGCTGAATTTTCTTGAAGAAGCCGAGCTGATCAGCGGCCAGGTGCAGGGCAGCAAGCGCCTGTATGCCATCACCGAGGCCGGCCGCGGTGCACTGGCGGACCAGGCGGTGGCGCTGGACGGCGTGCGCATGCGCATCGAAGTCAGCAAGCGCGCCTTGCGCGGCCACGATCGCCCGCCTGAAATTCACGAAGCGGTGGGCAACCTGCGCCATGCGCTGCACATGCACAGCGGCCGCTGGACACCTGAAGAAATCGACAGGGTTCGCGACCTGCTCAACCACACCGCCAAAGCCATCGCTTCCGGGCCGGCCGGCGCTGCTACGGAGACGCTCCATGACTAACAGCATTCACCGCGTCAACCATGAGATTCGCCAACGCTGCCTGCAGGTGCTGCGGGTCACCGAGCTTACCCCGCGCATGCGCCGTATCACGTTGGGCGGGGCTGAACTGCAAGGCTTCACCAGCTTGGGCAGCGACGACCACATCAAGCTGCTGTTCGGCGAAACCCCGGAGCAGCAACAGGCCATCGAGGCCCGCAAGCTGGGCAAGGACAGTGGCGTACGGCCCACCATGCGTGAATACACGCCACGGCGCATAGACCTGGTGGCCAACGAGTTGGACATCGACTTCGTCCTGCATGGCGACGGCCCTGCTTCCACGTGGGCGGCGCAGGCCGCGGTCGGCCAAACCCTGAATATCGCCGGGCCACGCGCCTCACTGGTGGTGCCGGATGTGTTCGACAGCTACTTTCTGATCGGCGATGAAACGGCCATCCCGGCAATCGGCAGGCGGCTCGAGGAGCTGCCCGCTGGCCGCCAGGTGCTGGCGGTGATCCAGATTGAGGATGAGCAGGAGCGCCAGCCGCTGCCGAGCAAGGCACAGGTCGAGGTGATCTGGGTACGCCGCCACGAGGAAGACCTGCTGGCATTGGTGCAGAACCTGACCTTGCCGCAAGGCCGGTTGTACGCCTGGGTAGCCCTGGAAAAAACCCTGACCCGCCAGGCCAAGGCGCTGCTGCTGGAAAAAGGCGTGCCCGAGGATGCTTTGAAAGCCGCGGCTTACTGGCGGGCCGACGGGGCTGGGGACGACGAATAATCGGCTTCAACCTGTTACGGCCTCTTCGCGGGCAAGCCCGCTCCTAACTGAC
>NZ_BLJG01000213.1 GCF_009932375.1 Pseudomonas juntendi | reverse complement strand
CTCCGGCTACCCTTGCCAGAAACCATAGAATCTCCCACAGGATCACCCCACACCTTGAAATCTGTGGGTACCTGTGGGAGCTGGCTTGCCAGCGATAGGGCCATTACAGGCGTCAGTCAACCCCGACAAACCCCCCGGTCTGGTGGTGCCACAACCGGGCATACAGCCCCTGCTGTTGCAGCAGTTCACTGTGGCTGCCAAGTTCGACAATGCGCCCTTTGTCCAGCACCACCAGCCGGTCCATCCGGGCAATGGTGGAAAGCCGGTGGGCAATGGCGATCACCGTCTTGCCCTGCATCAGCGTCTCCAGGCTTTCCTGGATTGCTGCCTCGACCTCTGAGTCCAGCGCCGACGTGGCTTCGTCCATGATCAGGATCGGCGCATTCTTCAGCAGTACCCGGGCAATCGCGATACGCTGGCGCTGGCCGCCCGACAACTTGACCCCGCGTTCGCCCACATGGGCATCGAAACCGCTGCGGCCCTGGGCATCCGAGAGCTGTGGGATGAACTCGTCGGCGCGGGCCCGGTGCACGGCTTCCTGAAGTTCGGCGTCGCTGGCGCCGGGGCGGCCGTACAGCAGGTTGTCGCGGATGGAACGGTGCAGCAACGAGGTATCCTGGGTGATCATGCCGATCTGCGCGCGCAGGCTGGCCTGGCTGACTTCGGCAATGTCCTGGCCGTCGATCAGGATGCGCCCGCCCTGCACGTCGTACAGCCGTAGCAGCAGGTTGACCAAGGTCGACTTGCCAGCCCCGGAAGGGCCGATCAAGCCGATTTTCTCGCCGGGGCGGATGTCCAGGTTCAGGCCTTCGATCACGTTGCCGGCCTTGCCGTAATGAAAGTCGACATTGTCGAAACGTACCGCGCCACGGCTGACTTTCAGGGCCGGGGCGTTGGGCCGGTCGGTGACGGTGACAGGCTGGGCGATGGTCTGCAGGCCATCCTGGACCATGCCGATGTTTTCGAAGATGCCGTTGACCACCCACATGATCCAGCCGGACATGTTGACGATGCGGATCACCAGGCCCGTGGCCAGGGCAATAGCGCCGACGGTGATCAGCGATTGGCTCCACAGCCACAGCGCCAGGCCGGTGGTGCTGACCACCAGCAGGCCGTTGAGGGTGGTGATGACCACATCCATGCTGGTAACCACCCGCGAGGCCAGCTGGGTTTTCTCGGTCTGTTCGCGGATCGCTTCGCGCGCGTACTGCTGCTCGTGATCGGTGTGGGCGAACAGCTTCAACGTGGCGATGTTGGTATAGCCGTCCACGATACGCCCCATCAGTTTGGAGCGGGCGTCGGAGGAGATCACCGAGCGCTCTTTCACCCGGGGTACGAAGTAGCACAGCGCGCCGATGTAGCCGACGATCCACAGCAGCAGTGGCAGCATCAGGCGCCAGTCGGCCTCGGCGAACAGCACCAGCGAGGTAACGGCGTAGATCAGCACATGCCACAGCGCGTCCACCGCCTGCACGGCGGAATCACGCAGCGAGTTGCCGGTTTGCATGATGCGTTGGGCAATGCGCCCGGCAAAGTCGCTCTGGAAGAAGTTCAGGCTCTGCTTGAGCACGTAGCTGTGGTTTTGCCAGCGGATCAGGCTGGTCATGCCGGGGTTGATGGTCTGGTGCACCAGCAGGTCGTGCAGGCCGAAGAACAGCGGCCGCAGCAGCAGGATCACGACCAGCATCCAGGCCAGCTCGCCCTTGTGCTCACTGAAGAAATTGACGTTGGGTGTGCCCTGGGCCAGGTCGATGATGCGGCTGAGGTAGCTGAACATCGCTACCTCGATCAGCGAGGCGAACAGGCCGACCACCAGCAGCGCCAGGAAGCTGGGCCAGACCTGGCGCAGGTAATACAGGTAGAACGCCCACACGGTGCTCGGCGGCGATTCGCTGGGTGCTTCGCGGAAGATGTCGATCAGTTGCTCGAAACGACGGTACAGCATGGGTAGCGACACTCCTGTTCCAGCCTGCCTTCAGGCGGTTGCACGTCCCTGTGCAGCCTGCGGTCAGTCGATACGTTTGGCCGACTTGATGAACACCGGGTCAGCCGGCACATCGCGCATGCCTTTCTTCACGGTAGTGGGCGAGTTGACGATCTGGTCGACCACCTCCATGCCTTTGGTTACCTTGCCGAACACGGCGTAACCGGCATCGCGGCCCGGGTTGAGGAAATCGTTGTCGGCGACATTGATGAAGAACTGGCTGGTGGCCGAGTTGGGGTTGGAGGTGCGTGCCATCGACAGGGTGCCGCGGGTGTTCTGCAAGCCATTGCTGGCTTCGTTCTTGATCGGGTCCTTGGTGTCTTTCTGCACCATCTGCTCGGTAAAGCCGCCACCCTGGACCATGAAGCCGGGGATTACCCGGTGGAAAATGGTGTTGTTGTAGAAGCCGCTGTCGACGTACTGCAGGAAGTTCTTCGTGCTGACCGGTGCCTTCTCGGCGTTCAGCTCGATTTCGACCTGGCCGAAGCTGGTGTCCAGCAGCACGTGCGGGGTCTTGTCGGAGGCCATGACGCTGGTGGCGAAGGCGAGTGAGCAGGCGGTGAGCAGGAGTTTTTTCAGCATGGGCTCAAAGATCCTTGAGGGGTGGAAGCGGCTGCAAGGAACTGCAGCAGGGTCTGGTTGAAGACCTCGGGTTGATCGAGGGGTGTAGCGTGCCGGGAATCGTCGACGACGACCAGCCTGGCGTTGGGGATCAGGGCGACGTAGCGTTGTTTCAGGTGTATCGGCGTGTAATCGTGGTCGGCGGCAATCACCAGGGTAGGACACTGGATCTGGCCGATGCGTTCCTGCACGCCCCAGTCGACGATGGCATCGAAGCTTTTGAGGTAGGCGCGCTTGTCGTTGCGCGCCCAGCGCTGGGCCATTTTCTGCCGCAGCGCGGCCTGCTCGGGTTTGGGGAACAGCCGTTCGGCCAGGCCTTTGCCCACGGTTTCGACACTCAGGACGCGTGCCAGGCCCCAGCGCTTGAGCCACCATAACCAGTCACTGCGGCTGCGGCGCTTGACCTCGGGGGCACTGTTGACGATGCACAGGCTGCGCAGCCACTGAGGGTGGTCGACGGCAAACTGGAAGCCGACCATGCCGCCCATCGACAGGCCCACGAAGTGCACCGGCCCGGTGTGCAGGTGTTCGAGCAGGGCCAGCAGGTCGGCACTGAAGGTTGCAATGTGGTAGCCGTCCTGTGGCTTGTCGGAGCGGCCGTGGCCACGGATGTCCATGAGGATCACCCGGTAGTGCTGGCTGAGCACGGGCACCTGAAGCTCCCAGTCCTGGCTGCTGGAGCCCAGCCCATGCAACAACACCAGGGGTTGGCCTTGGCCGTATTCCTGATAATGCAGCGTGCATCCTTCGTGTTCGAAGTAGGCCATGGGCGCGGTCCTTTCAAGCTTGTGGGGGGGCTGCGAAGGGCACGTCCAGCGGCGCAGTGTCGAAGTTGCGCAGCAAATCGATGAGAATCTGCGTGGCCGGGCCCAGGGTCTTTTCCTTGCTCGAATAAAGGTAGAACAGTGGGTGGCGGCTGCCACCCTGGTCCAGCGGCAATGGCTTGAGTACGCCTTCGCGCAGCTCGCGCTCAATCATGTGCCGGGGCAGCCAGGCAAAGCCCAGGCCGCTGCTGACGAAGGTGGCGGCGGTGCCCAGGCTACCGACGGTCCAGCGCTGTTCGGCACCCAGCCAGCCAACGTCGCGTGGCTGGGCCCGGCCAGAGTCGCGGATCACCACTTGCAGCTGGCTTTCCAGGTCCTGGAAGGTCAGTTCACGGCCCAGGCGGTGCAAGCTGTGTTCGGGGTGGGCAACGGCAACGAACTCCACGGCACTCAGCTCGGCGCCCAGGTAGCCGCCGATGCTGTAGCTGCTGATGGCCAGGTCGGCGATGCCTTCGTGCATCACTTCTTCCACGCCCGACAGCACTTCTTCACGCAGGCGCACGCGGCAGCCACGGCTTTGCGGCATGAAGGCGGCCAGCGCGCGGACCAGCCGGGCGCTGGGGTAGGCGGCGTCGACCACCAGGCGTACCTCGGCCTCCCAGCCCTGCTCCATGTGGTGGGCCAGGTCCTCGAGCTGGCTGGCCTGCTTGACCAGGTGACGCGAGCGGCGCAGCAGCACACTGCCGGCTTCGGTCAGCACCGCCTTGCGGCCGTCGATGCGCAACAAGGGCACGCCCAGTTGTTCCTGCATGCGGGCCACGGTGTAGCTGACCGAAGATTGCGAGCGGTGCAGGGCCTCCGCGGCCTGGGCAAACCCGCCATGGTCGACCACTGCTTGCAGGGTCCGCCACTGGTCAAGGGTTACGCGCGGCGCTTTCATCTTTCGCTCCTGTTGTCCTAAGCTGCGCTCTTTGCAAGGAGAGCGGCCATGAAGAAATGTTGTGCGGCAATATTGATGTGCCTGCCCCTCGGGGCCATGGCTTATCCCATCGATGTGGACAAGGACCTGGACGGGGTCAAGCTCGACTACACCGCCTACGACACCGCCTACGACATTGGCGCCATTACCCTGAACAACTATGGGCAGGTCGCGGCGGCCTGCAAGGTGACCTTCCGTAATGGCCCGGAGGCGCCACGGGTGCGCCGGGTGAACGTAGCGGCCGGGAAAAGCGCCGACGTCACGGCCAAATTCAACCGGCAGATCATCAAGCTGCGCATCGCCGTGCAATGCAGTGCGGAATAAACTGATTAATCGATAGGTTGAACCCACTTTTTACGCTTTTTTATCGATAGGTCAAGCCTTAATCTCACCTCCATCGAATCGCAACCCTTTTGCCGATGGAGGCACCGCTCATGGCCCACGTACTGATCATCGAAAGCAGCGCCCGCCAGCAGGATTCCGTTTCCCGCCAGCTGACCCAGGACTTCATTGCGCACTGGCAAGCTGCCCACCCGGCCGATCAGATCACGCTGCGCGACCTGGCGCTGAACCCGGTGCCGCACCTGGATGCCAACCTGCTGGGCGGCTGGATGAAGCCCGAAGCGCAGCGCAGCGCTGCCGAGCTGGAGGCCCTGGCCCGCTCCAACGAACTGACCGACGAATTGCTGGCGGCCGATGTGCTGGTAATGGCTTCCCCCATGTACAACTTCACCATCCCCAGCACCCTGAAGGCCTGGCTGGACCATGTGCTGCGTGCCGGCATCACCTTCAAGTACACCCCGACTGGCCCGCAAGGCCTGCTGACCGGCAAGCGCGCCATTGTCCTGACCGCCCGTGGCGGCATCCATGCCGGTGCCAGCAGCGACCACCAGGAACCGTATCTGCGGCAGGTGATGGCCTTCATCGGTATTCACGATGTCGACTTCATCCATGCCGAGGGCCTGAACATGAGCGGCGAGTTCCACGAAAAGGGCCTCAACCAGGCCAAGGCCAAACTGGCGGCGGTGGCCTGAACGTTATCGAATTCCCAACCCTGACACCTGTTTTTGCTCCTTTGGGTGTACCTGCCCGGCCTTGATGGCCGGGCTTTTTTATGCCTGGTGTTTTGTGGATGGCTGTGCCGGCCTGTTCGCGGGCTTGCCCGCACACAGGTCTATCCGCGCTCTTGCGTCCTCTGATGCTGCTGATCGGTGCGTTGCAGTCCGGCATCACCTACGTCTGCCTGTACC
>NZ_BLJG01000212.1 GCF_009932375.1 Pseudomonas juntendi | reverse complement strand
CTTCGTGGATCAGCGTGTCGAGGTCCAGTTGCTGCAGCTCGCACCAGTCGTACACGTCTTCGAACAACGGGTCGAATTCGTTCGCCGCTTCGATCGAGAACGACTGTCGGCCGGTTTCCGGGCGACCGGAACGGCCTACCGGCGGCTGCAGCGGGAAGTCCGGGTCTTCACTGCGCTTGGTGAGGTAAAATTCCATTTCCGGCGCGACGATCGGCTGCCAGCCTTTGTCGGCGTAGAGCTTGAGCACTTTTTTCAGCACGTTGCGCGGCG
>NZ_BLJG01000211.1 GCF_009932375.1 Pseudomonas juntendi | reverse complement strand
GCACGTTGCGCGGCGACAGTTCGACCGGGTTGCCCTTCTTGTCGTAGGTGTCGTGGATCACCTGCGCGGTGGGCTCGATGGCCCACGGCACGAGGAACACGGCGTTCTCGTCAGGGCGGCAGATCATGTCGATATCCGCCGGGTCGAGCAATTCGTAATAGATGTCGTCGTCGACGTAGTCGCCGGTCACGGTCTGCAGCAGCACGCTCTCGG
>NZ_BLJG01000210.1 GCF_009932375.1 Pseudomonas juntendi | reverse complement strand
GGCAAGATCATCGGTATCGACGCCGATGTCTGCCGCGCCGTGGCCGCTGCCGTGTTCGGCGACGCCAACAAGGTCAAGTTCAGCCAGCTCAACGCCAAGGAACGCTTCACGGCCCTGCAATCGGGCGAAGTTGACGTGCTGTCGCGCAACACCACCTGGACCAGCTCGCGCGATGCCGGCATGGGCCTGGTGTTCACCGGTGTCACCTACTATGACGGCGTCGGTTTCCTGGTCAACAAGAAGCTCGGTGTTTCCAGTGCCAAGGAGCTCGATGGCGCGACCATCTGCATCCAGGCAGGGACTACCACCGAACTGAACGTCTCGGACTTCTTCCGGGCCAATGGCCTGAAGTACACCCCGATCACCTTCGATACCTCTGACGAAAGCGCCAAGTCGCTGGAGTCCGGCCGTTGCGATGTGTTGACGTCCGACAAGTCGCAGCTGTTTGCCCAGCGCTCCAAGCTGGCCGCACCGACCGAATATGTGGTGCTGCCGGAAACCATCTCCAAGGAGCCACTCGGCCCGGTGGTGCGCAAAGGCGACGAAGACTGGTTCAGTATCGTCAAGTGGACCCTGTTCGCCATGCTCAACGCCGAAGAGGCGGGCATCACCTCGAAGAACGTCGAGGCGGAAGCCAAAGCTACCAAGAACCCTGACGTGGCCCGCTTGCTGGGTGCGGACGGCGAGTACGGCAAGGACCTCAAGCTGCCCAAAGACTGGGTAGTGCAGATCGTCAAGCAAGTCGGCAACTACGGCGAAGTGTTCGAGAAGAACCTGGGCCAAGGTACCGACCTGAAGATCGACCGTGGCATGAACGCCCTGTGGAACAACGGCGGCATCCAGTACGCGCCACCTGTGCGCTGATGGCTGCACCCTGCGGCGGCATCCGGCCGCCGCAGGTTGTTCGAATCCCTATTTCCCGGGGCACTTCATGCAAAATCATATTGGCGCACAAAAGGGTTTATCCCTGAGCGATCCACGTGTGCGCGCGTGGCTGTTCCAGATTCTCACCATCGTTTTCGTGGTCGGTCTGGGCTGGTACCTGTTTCACAATACGCAAACCAACCTGCAACACCGGGGTATCACCTCGGGCTTCGACTTCCTCGATCGCAGTGCCGGCTTCGGCATCGCCCAGCACCTGATCCCCTATGTGGAATCGGACAGCTATGCACGGGTGTTCGTCATCGGCCTGCTCAACACCCTGCTGGTCACCTTCATTGGCGTCATCCTGGCGACCATCCTGGGTTTCATCATCGGTGTGGCACGCTTGTCGCCGAACTGGATGATCAACAAGCTGGCGACGGTGTACGTGGAGACCTTCCGCAACATCCCGCCGCTGCTGCAGATCCTGTTCTGGTACTTCGCCGTATTCCTGACCCTGCCGGGACCGCGGGGCAGCATCAACCTCAACGACCTGTTCTTCATCAGCAACCGTGGCCTGAACATGCCTGGTGCCTCCATGGCGGACGGTTTCTGGCCATTTGTCGCGGCGTTGGCGGTGGCGGTCGGGGCGGTCTGGCTGATGGTGCGCCTGGCCAACAAACGCTTTGACGAGACCGGTGTACCGTTCCACAAGTTCTGGGCCGCGCTGGCGCTGTTGCTGGTCATTCCAGGCCTGAGCGTGCTGCTGTTCGGCAGCCCGGTCACGTGGGAGGCACCGCAGCTCAAGGGCTTCAACTTCGTCGGTGGCTGGGTGCTGATCCCCGAACTGCTGGCGCTGACCCTGGCGCTGACGATCTATACCGCCGCCTTCATCGCCGAGATCGTGCGCTCGGGCATCCGTTCGGTCAGCCATGGCCAGACCGAGGCGGCGCGCTCGCTGGGGCTGCGCGAAGGGCCAACCTTGCGCAAGGTGATCATCCCCCAGGCCTTGCGGGTGATCATTCCGCCACTGACCAGCCAGTACCTGAACCTGGCGAAGAACTCGTCGCTGGCGGCCGGTATCGGCTACCCGGAGATGGTCTCGCTGTTCGCCGGTACCGTGCTCAACCAGACCGGCCAGGCCATCGAGGTGATCGCCATCACCATGAGTGTCTATCTCGCCATCAGCATCAGCATTTCGCTGCTGATGAACTGGTACAACAAGCGCATTGCGCTGATCGAGCGGTGAGGATACGCCTGTGAATGCCCATGTTTTCAAACCCGATATGCCGCCACCGGTGAAAACCGTCGGCGTACTCGCATGGATGCGTACCAACCTGTTCTCCAGCTGGTTGAACACCCTGTTGACCCTGTTTGCCCTCTACCTGATCTGGCTGATCGTGCCACCGCTGTTGCAGTGGGCACTGATCGACGCCAACTGGGTTGGCACCACCCGCGCCGACTGCACCAAGGACGGCGCCTGCTGGGTGTTCGTGCAGCAGCGCTTCGGCCAGTTCATGTACGGCTACTACCCCGTCGAGCTGCGCTGGCGGGTCGACCTGACGGTATGGCTGGCGGTGCTTGGCGCAGCGCCGTTGTTCATCAAGCGCTTCCCGCGCAAGGCCCTCTATGGCCTGGGCTTCCTGGTGCTTTACCCGCTGCTGGCCTACACCTTGTTGCACGGTGGCCTGCTGGGCCTGAGCAACGTGTCCACCAGCCAGTGGGGCGGGCTGATGCTGACCTTGGTGATCGCCACCGTGGGCATCGTCGGCGCCTTGCCCCTGGGCATTCTGCTGGCCTTGGGGCGGCGTTCGAGGATGCCGGCGGTGAAGGTGGTGTGCGTGACCTTCATCGAGTTCTGGCGCGGCGTGCCGCTGATCACCGTGCTGTTCATGTCTTCGGTGATGCTGCCGTTGTTCCTGCCTGAGGGCATGAGCTTCGACAAGCTGCTGCGGGCGATGATCGGCGTGATCCTGTTCCAGTCGGCCTATGTCGCCGAAGTGGTGCGCGGTGGCCTGCAAGCCATCCCCAAGGGCCAGTACGAAGCGGCGGCAGCCATGGGCCTGGGGTACTGGCGGGCGATGGGCCTGGTGATCCTGCCGCAGGCGCTCAAGCTGGTGATCCCTGGCATCGTCAACACCTTCATTGCCCTGTTCAAGGACACCAGCCTGGTGATCATCATCGGCCTGTTCGACCTGCTGAACAGTGTCAAGCAAGCCGCCGCCGACCCGGCCTGGCTGGGTATGGCTACCGAGGGCTACGTTTTCGCCGCCCTGGTGTTCTGGATTTTCTGTTTCGGTATGTCCCGCTACTCCATGCACCTGGAGCGCAAGCTGGACACTGGCCACAAGCGTTAGGAGTTTCGAAATGAGTGAAGCGATCAAGCAGCCTGCCGGCCCCGAAGGGATCATCCAGATGCAGGGTGTGAACAAGTGGTACGGTCAGTTCCATGTGCTCAAGGACATCAACCTCAATGTTCGCCAGGGCGAGCGTATCGTGCTGTGCGGGCCGTCCGGCTCGGGCAAGTCCACCACCATCCGTTGCCTCAACCGCCTGGAAGAGCACCAGCAGGGGCGCATCGTGGTCGATGGCGTGGAGCTGACCAACGACCTCAAGCAGATCGAGGCGATCCGCCGTGAAGTGGGCATGGTGTTCCAGCACTTCAACCTGTTCCCGCACCTGAGCATTCTGGAGAACTGCACCTTGGCGCCGATGTGGGTGCGCAAGATGCCGCGCCGCAAGGCCGAAGAGATTGCCATGCATTACCTGGAGCGGGTACGTATCCCGGAACAGGCGCACAAGTACCCGGGGCAGTTGTCTGGTGGCCAGCAGCAGCGCGTGGCGATTGCCCGGGCGTTGTGCATGAAGCCGAAAATCATGCTGTTCGACGAACCCACTTCGGCCCTGGACCCGGAGATGGTCAAGGAAGTGCTCGATACCATGGTGGGTCTGGCCGAAGATGGCATGACCATGCTCTGCGTGACCCACGAGATGGGCTTTGCCCGCACCGTGGCCAACCGGGTGATCTTCATGGATAAAGGTGAAATCGTCGAGCAGGCGGCACCGGATGACTTCTTCGACCGGCCACGCAGCGACCGGACCAAGTTGTTCCTCAGCCAGATCCTGCATTGATACAGCCGGGGCCGCAAAGCGGCCCCGATGTTTACTTCTCTTCTTGTGGGGCAGCGGGTGCCGGTGGCGGCCGCAGCCCCACCTCAGCTACCAGTTTGAGCTGCTGCCCGTTACGCATCACCTCGATGGTGATCTTTTCGTTCGGTTTGATCCGCGCCACCTGGTTCATCGACTTGCGCCCGTCACCTGCCGGTTCGCCGTTGATGCTCAAGATCACGTCACCCAGCTGCAGCCCGGCCTTGGCCGCCGGCCCTTCGCGGAAGATGCCTGCAACCACGATGCCTGGGCGGTCCTTCATGCCGAACGACTCGGCCAGTTCCTGGCTCAGTGGCTGCACTTCGATACCCAGCCAGCCGCGGATCACCTGGCCATGCTCGACAATCGACTTCATCACCTCCAGTGCCAGCTTGACCGGGATGGCGAAGCCAATGCCCTGCGAGCCACCAGACTTGGAGAAAATGGCCGTGTTGATGCCGACCAGGTTGCCGTTGGCATCGACCAGCGCACCACCGGAGTTGCCCGGGTTGATCGCGGCGTCGGTCTGGATGAAGTCTTCGTAGTTGTTCAGGCCCAACTGGTTGCGGCCGGTGGCGCTGATGATGCCCATGGTCACGGTCTGGCCAACGCCGAACGGGTTGCCGATGGCCAGCGTCACGTCACCGATATGGATGGTGTCGGAGCGGCCGATGGTGATGGCGGGCAGGTTCTTCAGGTCGATCTTCAATACCGCCAGGTCGGTCTCCGGGTCGCTGCCAATGACCCGGGCCAGGGTCTCGCGGCCATCCTTCAAGGCCACCACGATCTGGTCGGCGCCACTGGTGACGTGGTTGTTGGTCAGCAGATAGCCCTCGGGGCTCATGATCACTGCCGAGCCCAGGCTCGATTCCCAGCGGCGCTGCTTGGGCAGGTTGTCGCCGAAGAAGCGGCGGAACTGCGGGTCTTCGAACAGCGGGTGGGCGCTCTTGTTGACCACCTTGGTGGTGTACAGGTTGACCACCGCCGGGGCCGCGAGGGTCACGGCGTCGGCGTATGACACCGGGCCCTGCATGATCTTCGTGGTCTGCGGTGCCTGCTGCAGGTTGACGTCCTGGCTGGGCAGGCCGACCCATTCCGGAAACCGCTGGATGATCAGCACGGCGATCAATACGCCGGTAAGCAGTGGCCAGCCAAAGTAACGCAAAGCCTTGAACATGAACGAGTCCTGAAAAGAGCGGGAGCCAGTGGCCGCGCGGTGGGGCATGAGCGCGCGCGATCATACACCGGTTCCCCCAGTGCCGGCGACGGCCCATAATGGCCGGCATTATACGGGCGTTCCCTGTGCGTTGCGCCTGGGGAGTGTGCAGTTTTTGAGGAGATTTTCATGGCCGTCGCGCTAAACACCCTGGTTGAAGAAGCCGAGCGTTACCTGGGCAGCGCCAGGATCCAGGACTACTGCCCCAATGGCCTGCAGGTCGAAGGCCGGCCGCAGGTCAGCCGTATCGTCAGCGGTGTCACCGCCAGCCAGGCGTTGCTGGATGCCGCGGTCGAGGCCGAAGCCGACCTGGTGCTGGTGCACCACGGCTACTTCTGGAAGGGCGAAAACCCCTGCATCACCGGCATCCGCCAGCGCCGCCTGAAAACCTTGCTGAACAACGACATCAGCCTGCTGGCATTCCACTTGCCGCTGGATGTACACCCTGAGGTGGGCAACAACGTGCAGCTGGCGCGGCAACTGGAGATTACCGTCGAAGGGCCGCTTGACCCGGAGAACCCCAAGGTGGTCGGGCTGGTGGGTTCGTTGGCCGAACCGATGACCGCCCGCGATTTTGCCCGGCGCGTGCAGGAGGTGCTGAGGCGTGAGCCGCTGCTGGTCGAAGGCGACGAAATGATCCGCCGGGTCGGCTGGTGCACCGGGGGCGGGCAGGGCTATATCGACACGGCGATTGCCGCCGGGGTAGACCTGTACCTGACGGGCGAGGCGTCGGAGCAGACCTACCACAGTGCGCGGGAGAATGGCGTCAGCTTCATCGCCGCAGGGCACCATGCCACCGAGCGGTATGGGGTGCAGGCGCTGGGTGATTACCTGGCGCGGCGGTTTGCCGTGGAACACTTGTTCATCGATTGCCCGAACCCGATCTGACCTGACTGGCCCCTTCGCGGGCACGCCCGCTCCCACAGGGGGGCGCGCATTTCTTGAGTTCAGCGCCAAACGAGTGGGAGCGGGCGTGCCCGCGAAGGGCTGCAAAGCAGCCCCAGTAACGCTTAATTGAGCAGGCATTAGCCTAACCCCCAGTCATATCGTTAGACTTTTTCGATCTAGCTGGCCGCCTAAATAGAAGCAGCCGCTGTGATACAGTGATCCGCTCGAACACGGCCCGCAGGCCGTCCATAAGATCGTTTTTCGTGAGTAGCCATGGTCGACAAACTGACGCACTTGAAACAGCTGGAGGCGGAAAGCATCCACATCATCCGCGAGGTGGCCGCCGAGTTCGACAACCCGGTGATGCTGTACTCGATCGGCAAGGATTCCGCCGTGATGCTGCACCTGGCGCGCAAGGCCTTTTTCCCGGGCAAGCTGCCGTTCCCGGTCATGCACGTCGACACCCAGTGGAAATTCCAGGAGATGTACAGGTTCCGCGACAAGATGGTCGAGGAAATGGGCCTGGAGCTGATCACCCACGTCAACCCCGAGGGTGTGGCGCAGGGCATCAACCCGTTCACCCATGGCAGCTCCAAGCACACCGACATCATGAAGACCCAGGGCCTGAAACAGGCGCTGGACAAGCATGGTTTCGACGCCGCCTTCGGTGGTGCTCGCCGCGACGAAGAGAAGTCGCGGGCCAAGGAGCGTGTGTACTCGTTCCGTGACAGCAAGCACCGCTGGGACCCGAAGAACCAGCGCCCCGAGCTGTGGAACGTGTACAACGGCAAGGTCAACAAAGGTGAGTCGATCCGCGTCTTCCCGCTGTCGAACTGGACCGAACTGGACATCTGGCAGTACATCTACCTCGAAGGCATCCCGATCGTGCCGCTGTACTTCGCTGCCGAGCGTGAAGTCATCGAGAAGAACGGCACCCTGATCATGATCGACGACGAGCGCATCCTCGAACACCTCTCCGAGGAAGAGAAAGCCCGCATCGTCAAGAAGAAGGTGCGTTTCCGTACCCTCGGCTGCTACCCGCTCACGGGCGCTGTCGAGTCGGAGGCCGAAACGCTCACCGACATCATTCAGGAAATGCTCCTGACGCGCACTTCCGAGCGCCAGGGCCGGGTCATCGACCACGATGGCGCCGGTTCGATGGAAGACAAGAAACGTCAGGGCTATTTCTAAGCTTCAAGTTACAAGCGGCAAGCTGCAAGACAGAAGCGGAGCGAGTAGTTTCTGATTTTTGTGGACTGCCGCCTGCATTGCGGGCGCACAGGGAGTGCCTGCAGTGGGTTTTGAGAAGTTGCTGGTTTGGCAGAGAAGTAAAAATTTAGCCGTCGCGATATATCGGGCATTTGCTGGGTGTCGGGATTTTGGATTCAGGTCCCAAATCACTCGAGCAGCCGTTTCAGTCCCCTCCAATATCGCTGAGGGAATGGAGCGCAGAGGAATGCGGGAGAAGGCATGGTTCCTGAGCGTGGCGAAGGCTTCCTGCGCAGAACTGCGGACCCAACTGATCATCGCCGGTGAAATTGGTTATTTGCCTGCCGAGTTGGCCAACGACTGGATAACTGAAACCCGTGAGCTATCCAGAATGCTTGCTGGGTTGATCAACAAAATTTCTAACTAGCTGTACGCCGACAAGCTTGCTGCTTGAAGCTTACAGCTTGGAGCTTGAATGCAATGAGTCATCAATCCGATCTGATCAGCGAGGACATCCTCGCCTACCTGGCTCAGCACGAGCGTAAAGAACTGCTGCGTTTCCTCACCTGCGGCAACGTGGATGACGGCAAGAGCACCCTGATCGGGCGCCTGTTGCACGACTCCAAGATGATCTACGAGGACCACCTCGAGGCCATCACCCGCGATTCGAAAAAGTCTGGCACCACCGGCGAAGAGGTCGACCTGGCGCTGCTGGTAGACGGCCTGCAGGCCGAGCGTGAGCAGGGCATCACCATCGATGTCGCCTACCGCTATTTCTCCACCGCCAAGCGCAAGTTCATCATCGCCGACACCCCGGGCCACGAGCAGTACACCCGCAACATGGCCACCGGTGCATCCACCTGTGACCTGGCGATCATCCTGGTCGATGCCCGCTATGGCGTGCAGACCCAGACCCGCCGCCACAGCTACATCGCGTCGCTGCTGGGCATCAAGCACATCGTGGTCGCGGTCAACAAGATGGACCTGAAGGGCTTCGATGAAGGCGTCTTCGAGGCCATCAAGGCGGACTACCTGAAGTTCGCCGAAGCCATCAACCTGACCCCGAGCAGCCTGCACTTCGTGCCGATGTCGGCGCTCAAGGGTGACAACGTGGTCAACCACAGCGAGCAATCGCCGTGGTACACCGGCCCGACCCTGATGGAAATCCTCGAAACCGTCGAAGTGTCGGCTGACCGCAATTTCACCGACCTGCGTTTCCCGGTGCAGTACGTCAACCGGCCGAACCTGAACTTCCGCGGTTTTGCCGGCACCCTCGCCAGCGGCGTGGTGCACAAGGGCGACGAAATTGTCGTGCTGCCGTCGGGCAAGAGCAGCCGGGTCAAGTCCATCGTCACCTATGAAGGTGAACTGGAAAGCGCCGGCCCAGGCCAGGCCGTGACCCTGACCATGGAAGATGAGATCGACATCTCCCGTGGCGACCTGCTGGTGCATGCCGACAACGTGCCACCGGTCACTGACCAATTCGATGCCATGCTGGTGTGGATGGCCGAAGAGCCGATGCTCCCGGGCAAAAAGTACGACATCAAGCGCGCCACCAGCTACGTGCCGGGCTCGATTGCCAGCATCACCCACAAGGTTGATGTGAACACCCTCGAGAAGGACGCCGCCAGCGCCCTGCAGCTGAACGAGATTGGCCGCGTCAAGGTATCCCTGGACAGCGCCATTGCCCTGGACGGTTACGACAGCAACCGCACAACCGGTGCGTTCATCGTCATCGACCGCCTCACCAACGGCACCGTCGGCGCAGGCATGATCATCGCCCAGCCAGTCTTGCCGCATGGCAGCACCGGCCAGCATGGCAAGCAGGCCCACGTGTCTACCGAGGAGCGCGCCCTGCGTTTCGGTCAGCAGCCAGCCACCGTGCTGTTCAGTGGCCTTTCTGGCGCCGGCAAGAGCACCCTGGCCTATGCCGTTGAGCGCAAGCTGTTCGACATGGGCCGTGCAGTGTACGTGCTCGACGGGCAGAACCTGCGCCATGACCTGAACAAGGGCCTGCCGCAGGACCGCGCTGGCCGCACCGAAAACTGGCGCCGTGCCGCCCATGTGGCGCGCCAGTTCAACGAAGCCGGCATGCTGACCCTGGCAGCGTTCGTGGCCCCGGATGCCGAAGGCCGCGAACAGGCCAAGGCGCTGATCGGCAAGGATCGCCTGGTGACGGTTTACGTCCAGGCGTCCCCACTGGTTTGCCGCGAGCGTGACCCACAGGGCCTGTACGCTGCCGGTGGCGACAACATCCCGGGTGAAAGCTTCCCGTTCGATGTGCCACTGGATGCCGACCTGGTGATCGACACCCAGGCCACCAGCGTGGACGAAGGCGTTAAACAGGTGTTGGACGTACTGCGTCAGCGTGGTGCGATCTAAGCGCTGGCCTGCACTACCAAAAACCCCGCTTCGGCGGGGTTTTTTTGTGCAGGTTGTCTCACGCCTGGTGATGCGCCAGGGGGGCGTGCTTGCCGTTCAGATGTGGTGTTCCGATAGAGGAATTACCCGGCGCTCCTTCACCGCCTTGTACGAAAAACTCGAATAGATCTCCTTCACCCCCGGCAACCGCTGCAGCACCTCGCGGGTGAATTCGCCGAACGATTCCAGGTCCCTCGCCAGAATCTCCAGCAGAAAGTCGTAGCGCCCAGAGATGTTGTGACAGGCGACGATTTCGGGAATTTCCATCAGCCGCTGCTCGAACGCCAGGGCCATGTCCTTGGTGTGCGAGTCCATCATGATGCTGACAAAAGCAGTGACGCCGAAGCCCAGTGACTTGGGCGAGAGCACGGCCTGGTAACCGGTGATGTAGCCGTTGTCCTCCAGCAGTTTGACGCGGCGCCAGCAGGGCGAGGTGGTCAGTGCCACCTGGTCGGCGAGTTCGGCAACGGTGAGGCGGGCGTTGTCCTGCAGGGCGGCCAGCAAGGCGCGGTCGGTGCGATCGAGGCTCGAAGGCATGTTTTGCCCTCCTGCTTGTTTGATTGTTGTTTTCTTTCCACCAAGTAGGCCGCTGTGTGGGCTACTTTGGAAAAATTCGGGCAGCTCGGTGGCATAAGCTTATAGCAAACCACAAGAGGCTGTTGCCATGCGCGACTCCCATAACAACACCGGTTTTTCCACGCGAGCCATCCACCACGGCTACGACCCGCTGTCCCATAGTGGCGCGCTGGTGCCGCCGGTTTTCCAGACCGCCACCTATGCTTTTCCCACTGTTGAACACGGCGCAGCGTGCTTTGCCGGGGACGTGGCAGGGCATTTCTACAGCCGCATCTCCAACCCCACATTGGCGCTGCTGGAGGAGCGCATGGCTTCGCTGGAGGGTGGTGAGGCAGGCTTGGCGCTGGCGTCGGGGATGGGCGCGATTACCTCGACAATCTGGACCCTGCTGCGCCCCGGCGACGAACTGATCGTGGGGCATACCTTGTATGGGTGCACCTTTGCGTTTCTGCATCACGGCATTGGCCAGTTCGGGGTGAAGGTCCGTCACGTCGACCTCAATGACGCCAAGGCTTTAAGGGCGTCCATCACCCGCAAGACACGCATGATCTACTTTGAAACGCCAGCCAACCCCAACATGCAGCTGGTGGATATCGCGGCGGTCGCCGAGGTGGCCCACGGGCATGGATTGCATATCGTGGTCGACAACACCTATTGCACGCCCTACCTGCAGCGGCCACTGGCGTTGGGGGCGGACCTGGTGGTGCATTCAGCGACCAAGTACCTCAGTGGCCATGGTGATATCACCGCGGGGTTGGTAGTGGGGCGCAAGGCGCTGGTCGACCGCATTCGTCTGGAAGGGCTGAAGGACATGACCGGGGCGGTGCTGTCTCCGCATGACGCGGCTTTATTGATGCGCGGGATCAAGACCCTTGCACTGCGCATGGACCGCCACTGCGCCAACGCACTGGAGGTAGCGCAGTTCCTGGCTCGGCAGCCTCAGGTCGAGCTTATCCACTACCCGGGCTTGCCATCGTTCGCCCAATACGAGCTGGCGCAGCGGCAGATGCGTTTGCCGGGCGGGATGATTGCTTTTGAGCTCAAGGGTGGCATCGAGGCCGGGCGCAGGTTCATGAACGCACTGCAGCTGTTTGCCCGGGCGGTGAGCCTGGGGGATGCCGAATCGTTGGCGCAGCACCCGGCGAGCATGACCCATTCCAGCTATACGCCAGAGGAGCGGGCGCATCACGGGATCTCGGAGGGGTTGGTGCGCTTATCGGTGGGGTTGGAGGATGTGGAAGACCTGCTGGCGGATGTCGAGCAGGCATTGCAGGCTTGCAGCTAGGTTGTTGGGGCTGGCCGTTCCATAGAGCAGTACATAACTTATTGATTTAGCAGGGGCCTGTGGGAGCGGGCGTGCCCGCGAAGAATCCAGCGCGGTGGCTCGCACCCCCTACCTCTGTGCTCGCGGGCACGCCCGCTCCCACAGATATTGCGCAGATTTCAAATGCTTCGGCGTACCTGGGCTGCCCACAAAAAAGGCCTCTCACGAGGCCTTCTTCATGTTCAGCGAATCAACGCTTGAGCCCGTAGCTCTCGTCGAGCATGCCCGGGGAATTCGGCACTTTTGGCGCATAATCGCGCGGCACTTCGGCAGTGTCCTTCGGTGGGGTCAGGCGATCACGGGGGCCATGCGCACCTTCGGAGTGCAGGGCGGCCAGCAGGCGCTGGCGGGTCAGTTCGTCCAGCGCCAGGGTGTTGGCACCGTCGGCCAGGTGGTCCTGGACATCCTGGTAGCTCTGGGTCAGCTTCTTGACCAGTACTGCAGTGCTGTTGAAGTGGGTAACCACTTCGTTCTGGTAGTTGTCGAAGCGTTTCTGCATTTCATCCAGCTGGCGCTGCGTGCTGCTGGGCGCGGCATTGGGCAGCAGGCGAGCCACGACGAAACCGACGACCACGCCAATGACCAGGGCCAAGGTCGGCAACAACCAAACAAGGAGCGAGAGTTCCACGAGTCCTTCCTCTATAAACGGCTTTGCTTTACGTTAACGGCTCAGACCTGCGCTGTATACCGCGAGCGATCGCAAATCAGAACAGAATTCCTCACCTAGACGAAACGACCCACCCCGAGGTCACGGAGTAGTGCCTTGCTTGTCCGCGAAACCCCCTTGTTCATCGATGGCCCCAGTGGCCAGTTGGAAGCCTTGTACCTGGACGTGGCCGATGCCCGCGGCGCGGTGCTCATCTGCCACCCCAACCCGGTTCAGGGCGGCACCATGCTCAACAAGGTGGTCTCGACCCTGCAGCGCACCGCCCGTGACGCCGGCTATGTGACCCTGCGGTTCAACTACCGGGGCGTTGGGCAGAGCGCTGGCAGCCACGACATGGGCGCAGGCGAAGTGGCCGATGCCGAGGCTGCTGCGGCCTGGCTGCGCGATAAGCACCCGCAATTGCCGCTGGTGCTGATGGGCTTCTCGTTCGGCGGCTTCGTTGCCACCAGCCTGGCTGGCCGCTTGGAGGCGGGCGGGGTGAGCCTGCAGCACTTGTTCATGATTGCCCCAGCGGTAATGCGCCTGACCGACGAATTCCCCCTGCCACAGCAATGCCCGATCACCGTGGTGCAGCCGGAGGCCGATGAAGTGGTCGCGCCGCAGCTGGTTTACGATTGGTCCGACAGCCTGTCGCGCCCCCATGAGCTGCTGAAAGTGGCAGAATGCGGACACTTCTTTCATGGCAAGCTGACCGATCTCAAGGATCTGCTGCTGCCGCGCCTTTCGAACTGAGCCAAGCCTGAATAAGCGAACACCCATGACCACGCGCATTCTCACCGGTATCACCACCACCGGCACTCCGCACCTGGGCAACTACGCCGGCGCCATCCGCCCGGCGATCCGTGCCAGCCAGCAGCCCGGTGTCGACTCGTTCTATTTCCTGGCCGACTATCACGCGCTGATCAAGTGCGACGACCCGCTGCGCATCCAGCGCTCGCGCCTGGAAATCGCCGCCACCTGGCTGGCCGGTGGCCTGGACGCCGACAAGGTGACCTTCTACCGCCAGTCCGATATTCCGGAAATCCCCGAATTGACCTGGTTGCTGACCTGCGTTGCAGCCAAAGGCCTGCTCAACCGTGCACATGCCTACAAAGCCTCGGTGGACAAGAACGTGGAAGCCGGTGAAGACCCGGATGCCGGCGTGACCATGGGCTTGTTCAGCTACCCGGTGCTGATGGCGGCCGACATCCTGATGTTCAATGCCAACAAGGTGCCGGTGGGCCGCGACCAGATCCAGCACGTGGAAATGGCCCGGGACATCGGTCAGCGTTTCAACCACCTGTTCGGCCAAGGCAAGGACTTCTTCGCCCTGCCAGAGGCGGTGATCGAAGAAAGCGTGGCGACCCTGCCGGGCCTGGACGGGCGCAAGATGTCCAAGAGCTACGACAACACCATTCCGTTGTTCACCAGCGCCAAGGACATGAAAGACGCCATCTCGCGCATCGTGACCGATTCGCGTGCGCCTGGCGAAGCCAAGGACCCGGACACTTCGCACCTGTTCACCCTCTACCAGGCCTTCGCCACGCCAGAACAGTGCGCCGGGTTCCGCGACGAGTTGTTGCAGGGCCTGGGCTGGGGCGATGCCAAGCAGCGCCTGTTCCAGTTGCTGGACGGTCAGTTGGCGGAAAAACGCGAGCACTACCACCAGCTGATCGCGCGCCCGGCCGACCTTGAGGATATCCTGCTGGCGGGGGCCGCCAAGGCCCGCAAGATTGCCACCCCGTTCCTGGAGCAACTGCGCGAGGCGGTTGGCCTGCGCTCGTTCCGCAGCAGCGTGCAAACCAGTACCGAAGTGAAGAAAAAGGCCGCCAAGAGCGCGCGTTTCGTCAGCTTCCGTGATGAGGACGGCAGCTTCCGCTTCCGCCTGCTGGCCGCCGACGGTGAGCAACTGCTGTTGTCGCGCAGCTTTGCCGACGGCAAGAGTGCAGGTGCGGTGAGCAAGCAACTGCAGCAGGGTGCTGAGGCCGATGTGCGTGTGCAGGGCCTGGGTTTCGGCTTGTGGCTCAACGGTGAACAGGTTGCCGACGGGCCGCAGTTCGCCAGCGCAGAAGCGCGGGATGCAGCCATTCGAAGCCTGCACGAAGCCCTGGCCCCACAACAGGACTGAGGCAATTCGCCGCAACTCCAATTGCCATAAAGCGGGCCGGTCGCTACAGTGACGGCCCGTTTTTTGTTGCCTCGCTAACGAATCATGACTCCCTTAGAACGCTATCAAGCAGATCTGAAACGTCCCGACTTCTTCCATGACGCGGCGCAGGAAACTGCTGTGCGTCACCTGCAGCGCCTGTACGACGACCTGGTACAGGCGCAGAACAACAAGCCGGGGGTATTCGGCAAGCTGTTCGGCAAGAAGGAGCAGACCCCGGTCAAGGGCCTGTACTTCTGGGGTGGAGTAGGGCGGGGCAAGACCTACCTGGTCGATACCTTCTACGAGGCGCTGCCGTTCAAGCAGAAAATGCGCACCCACTTCCACCGCTTCATGAAGCGTGTGCACGAGGAAATGAAGACCCTCAAGGGTGAGAAGAACCCGCTGACCATCATTGCCAAGCGCTTCAGCGAAGAGGCCAAGGTGATCTGCTTCGACGAGTTCTTCGTCTCGGACATTACCGATGCGATGATCCTCGGCACCTTGATGGAAGAGCTGTTCAAGAACGGTGTGTCGCTGGTGGCCACCTCCAACATCGTGCCCGACGGCCTGTACAAGGACGGCCTGCAGCGCGCGCGTTTCCTGCCGGCCATCGCCATGATCAAGCAGTACACCGACGTGGTGAACGTCGACAGCGGCGTGGACTACCGCCTGCGTCATCTGGAGCAGGCCGAACTGTTCCACTACCCGCTCAATGAGGCAGCGCACGAAAGCATGCGTGCCAGCTTCAAGGCGCTGACCCCGGAATGCACCCAGGCGGTCGAAAATGACGTGCTGATGATCGAGAACCGCCCGATCAATGCCTTGCGTACGTGCGACGACGTTGCCTGGTTCGACTTCCGGGCATTGTGCGACGGGCCGCGTAGCCAGAACGACTACATCGAGCTGGGCAAGATCTTCCACGCGGTGCTGCTGAGCAATGTAGAGCAGATGGGGGTGACCACCGATGATATCGCGCGGCGTTTCATCAACATGGTGGACGAGTTCTACGACCGCAATGTCAAGCTGATCATCTCGGCCGAGGTGGAGCTAAAAGACCTGTACACCGGTGGGCGCCTGAGCTTCGAGTTCCAGCGTACCCTGAGCCGCTTGCTGGAGATGCAGTCGCACGAGTTCCTGTCTCGGGCGCACAAGCCCTGAGATCAGCGGCAAGCTTCTAGCTGCAAGCCTCAAGAAAAAGCCGGAGCAGGCCACGAGCTGCTCCGGCTTTTTGCTTTGTCTTGTAGCTTGCAGCTAGAAACTTGCCGCTGCTGGAAGCCCTCAAGCCTCCTGCATGAACTGCTGCCGGTACTGGTTCGGCGACAACTCGGTATGCTGGCGGAACAGCCGCGCAAAGAAGCTGGCATCGTCGTAACCGACCTCGTAACTGATGGTCTTGATGCTCTTGCGCGTGCTCGACAACAACCCCTTGGCCGTTTCGATCCGCAGCCGTTGCAGGTAGTGCAGCGGCTTGTCGCCGGTCGCCCCCTGGAACCGGCGCATGAAGTTGCGGATGCTCATGCCGTGGTTGCGGGCCACATCCTCGAAGCGGAACTTGTCCGCGAAGTGCTCTTCCAGCCAGTGCTGGATCTGCAGGATGATCAGGTCCTGATGCAGCTTCTGCCCGCCAAACCCCATGCGCCCCGGCGTGTAGTTGCGCTGCACTTCGTAGAGGATGTCGCGCGACACCGCACGGGCCACATTGGCCCCGCAGAAACGCTCGATCAGATAGATGTACAGGTCACAGGCCGAAGTGGCGCCGCCAGCGCAATAGATGTTGTCGGCGTCGGTCAGGTGCTTGTCCTGGTTCAGGCGGATCTTCGGAAAGCGCTCGGCGAAGCTGCTGAAGAAGCGCCAGTAGGTGGTCGCCTCCTTGCCGTCGAGCAGGCCACTTTCGGCCAGCCAGAACACGCCACTGGCCTCGGCGCACAGCACCGCGCCGCGGGCGTGCTGGTTACGCAGCCACGGCAGCACCTGTGGGTAGCGTTGCAGCAGGTTGTCGAAGTCGTCCCAGTAGGCTGGCAGGATGATGACATCGGCGTCATCCAGGCCGCCGTCGACCGGTAGCTGAACATTGCTGAAGCTGTCCACGGGCAGGCCATCGGGGCTCACCAGACGGATCTCGAACATGGGCTGCAAGCCCAGGCCCAGCTGCTTGCCGTAGCGCAGGCTGGCGAGGTGGAAGAAGTCCTTGGCCTGCATCAAGGTCGAAGCGAACACCTTGTCAATGGCCAGGATGCTGACGCGCCGCAGCGACGCGGGGGGTTGGGTAAACATCATTGTCATTGTTCTTATAGGGTAGAGTGGTCAATCACCGGCTGGATCGTCTTATTTTTTTGGTCGAGCTGCAAGCTTCAAGCTTCAAGCTTCAAGCTGCAAGATAAAGCAGGTCAGCATGCGGACCGCTCTGTCTTGTAGCTTGTAGCTTGCAGCTTGCAGCTTGTAGCTTGCAGCTTGCAGCTTGCAGCTTGCAGCTTGCAGCTCTGATCAAGGTGCCGGGTTCGGCTGCGCCTGGTGAATGGCTTCGATCGCCGCCAGCAGCTCGTCGCTCAGGTGCAGCTCGGCGCTGGCCAGGTTGCTGTCCAGTTGCTCCAGGCTGGTAGCGCCAATGATGTTGCTGGTCACGAACGGCTGGCCCGTCACGAACGCCAGGGCCATCTGTGCCGGGTCCAGGCCGTGTTCGCGGGCCAGCTGCACGTAGCGGCTGCAGGCGGCCACGGTCTGCGGGTTGGAGTAGCGGGCAAAGCGGCTGAACAGGGTCAGGCGGGCGTTTTCCGGCCGAGCGCCGTTCTCGTACTTGCCCGACAGCATGCCGAATGCCAGCGGCGAGTACGCCAGCAAACCGCATTGCTCGCGAATGGCGACTTCCGCCAGGCCCACCTCGAAGCTGCGGTTGAGCAGGTTGTACGGGTTCTGGATCGACACCGCCCGTGGCCAGCCCCGGCTTTCGGCCAGTTGCAGGAATTTCATGGTGCCCCACGGCGTTTCGTTGGACAGGCCAACATGACGGATCTTGCCCGCCCGTACCTGGTCGTCCAGCACTTCCAGCGTTTCTTCCAGCGGCGTGAAGTGATCGTGCGGCAGGTGCTGGTAGCCCAGTTTGCCGAAGAAGTTGGTGCTGCGTTCCGGCCAGTGCAGCTGGTACAGGTCGATGCGATCGGTCTGCAGGCGCTTGAGGCTCTCGTCCAGCGCCGCGACGATGTGCTGGCGGTTGTGCTTGAGCTGGCCATCGCGGATGTGGCTGATGCCGTTGCCGGGGCCGGCAACCTTGCTGGCCAGCACCCAGTCATCCCGGTCACCGTTGGCCCTGAACCAGTTGCCGATGATGCGCTCGGTTGCGGCGTAGGTTTCCGCACGTGGCGGCACCGGGTACATTTCGGCCGTGTCGATGAAGTTGATCCCCGCGGCCTTGGCCCGGGCAATTTGGCCGAAAGCCTCTTCCTGGTCGTTCTGCTCGCCCCAGGTCATGGTGCCCAGGCACAGGGCGCTGACGTTGAGGTCGGTTCGGCCGAGCTGGCGGTATTCCATCGGGTAAACACTCCTTGGCAATGGAAGCTCATCAAAGCAGGTTGAAATTTTTCGCGCAATCTGGATAATTCAGCCCCTCTCCGCGTGGCGGAAGTGATGCACCATCACGCAGGAAGAACCCCGTCGAATATTGGCGTGCCCGACCCGAGCCCCCAAAAGCGTCAGTGTTCGGCTGCGCGCTTGCCCTTGGCAAGCTGTGCACTATCCAGTAAGATTCGCCGTCTATTTTTCGCTGGGCGGCCTCTGAGGCTTTAGAGAATGAAAACTTTTACTGCTAAACCGGAAACAGTAAAGCGCGAGTGGTTCGTAGTCGACGCCGCTGGCCAGACCCTGGGTCGTCTGGCTACCGAAATCGCTACCCGTCTGCGTGGCAAACACAAACCAGAATACACCCCTCACGTTGACACCGGCGACTACATCGTCGTTATCAACGCTGAACAGGTTCGTGTGACTGGTGCCAAGTCTTCCGACAAGATGTACTACTCCCACTCCGGTTTCCCGGGCGGTATCAAGGAAATCAACTTCGAGAAGTTGATCGCCAAGGCCCCTGAGCGTGTTATCGAAACCGCGGTCAAAGGCATGCTGCCTAAGAACCCGCTGGGTCGCGACATGTACCGTAAGCTGAAAGTGTACGCGGGTGCTGCTCACCCACACACTGCTCAGCAGCCTCAAGAACTGAAGATCTAACGGGATAGTTCATTATGTCGGCGACTCAAAATTACGGCACTGGCCGTCGCAAGACCGCAACCGCTCGCGTATTCCTGCGTCCGGGTACTGGTAACATCTCCATCAACAACCGTTCTCTGGACGTGTTCTTCGGTCGCGAAACCGCTCGCATGGTTGTTCGTCAGCCGCTCGAGCTGACCGAAACCGTTGAGAAGTTCGACATCTACGTCACCGTTTCCGGTGGTGGTGTCAGCGGTCAGGCCGGTGCGATCCGTCACGGTATCACCCGCGCTCTGATGGAATACGACGAAACCCTGCGTGGCGCTCTGCGTCGTGCTGGCTACGTCACCCGCGACGCTCGTGAAGTCGAGCGTAAGAAAGTGGGTCTGCGTAAAGCGCGTAAGCGTCCTCAGTACTCCAAGCGTTAATACCGCTTCGGCAGTCGAAAAGAGCCCGGTTCCTTGGAACCGGGCTTTTTTTTTGCCTTGAACTAACCTGTCAGCATGTCTGTGGCCGCTCGTCGCATAGACGCAGATCAAGCAAAGCGCTGGTAGTGGGCCCTTGCCCGGCTAATCCCTTGTCAGTGTGTGGATTTGTTTCTTACCATGGCGACCAAATTTTAGTGCCACAGACACAACCTAAGTACAGGCCTGGTTCAACAGGCCAAGCAAGCTGATGGGAGAGGACTGAATGAGCAATGACGGCGTCAACGCAGGCCGGCGCCGCTTCCTCGTAGCCGCGACATCCGTGGTCGGGGCAGCGGGAGCAGTGGGGGCTGCGGTACCGTTCGTGGGGTCATGGTTTCCCAGTGCCAAGGCGAAAGCCGCGGGGGCACCGGTGAAGGTCAATATCGCCAAGGTCGAGGCCGGGCAGCAGATGGTAGCCGAATGGCGAGGCCAGCCGGTGTTCATCGTCAGGCGCACCGAGGAGATCCTCGGTAACCTGAAGAAAATTACCGGCGAATTGTCTGATCCCGATTCCAAGTCTTCGGTGCAGCCGACCTATGTCGATCCCGAAGTCCGCTCCATCAAGCCGGAAATCCTCATTCTCGTCGGCCTGTGCACGCACCTGGGCTGCTCGCCCACCTTCCGCCCGGAGGTTGCGCCAGCCGACCTGGGCCCTAAATGGGTGGGTGGCTACTTCTGCCCGTGCCACGGCTCCCACTACGACCTGGCTGGGCGTGTCTACAAGTCGCAGCCGGCGCCACTCAACCTGCCCGTACCGCCGCACTCGTACGAGTCGGACGATATCATCGTCATCGGCGTCGACCAGGAGAAAGCATGATGAGCAAGTTCATGGACTGGATTGATGCTCGCTTCCCCGCGACCAAGATGTGGGAAGATCACCTGAGTAAGTATTACGCGCCCAAGAACTTCAACTTCCTGTATTTCTTTGGCTCCCTGGCATTACTGGTGCTGGTCAACCAGATCGTCACCGGTGTGTGGCTGACCATGAGCTTCACGCCCTCGGCAGAAGAGGCATTCGCCTCGGTCGAGTACATCATGCGTGACGTCGAATACGGCTGGATTCTGCGCTACCTGCACTCCACGGGTGCTTCGGCGTTCTTCATCGTGGTTTACCTGCACATGTTCCGCGGCCTGCTCTACGGCTCCTACCAGAAGCCCCGCGAGCTGGTCTGGCTGTTCGGCATGTTGATCTACCTGGCGCTGATGGCCGAGGCCTTCATGGGTTACCTGCTGCCGTGGGGCCAGATGTCCTACTGGGGCGCCCAGGTCATCATTTCGCTGTTCGGTGCCATCCCGGTGATTGGTGGCGACCTCACCCAATGGATTCGTGGTGACTACCTGATCTCCGGCATTACCCTGAACCGCTTCTTCGCCCTGCATGTGGTCGCCCTGCCTATCGTCATCCTCGGCCTGGTGGTGCTGCACATTCTTGCCCTGCACGAAGTGGGTTCGAACAACCCCGATGGCATCGACATCAAGAAGAACAAGGACGAAAACGGCATTCCGCTCGATGGCATTCCGTTCCACCCGTACTACACCGTCAAGGATATTGTCGGCGTGGTGGTGTTCCTCTTCGTGTTCTGTGCGGTGGTGTTCTTCTTCCCGGAAATGGGCGGTTACTTCCTGGAAAAGCCGAACTTCGAGCAGGCCAACGCGTTCAAGACCCCGGAACATATTGCCCCTGTGTGGTACTTCACACCGTTCTACGCCATCTTGCGTGCGGTGCCTGACAAGTTGATGGGTGTGATCGCCATGGGGGCGGCGATTGCGGTGCTGTTCGTACTGCCCTGGCTCGATCGCAGCCCGGTGCGCTCCATGCGTTACAAAGGCTGGATCAGCAAGCTCTTCCTGCTGGTGTTCTGCGTGGCCTTCGTCATCCTCGGCGTGCTGGGCGTGCTGGCACCGACACCTGGGCGCACGCTGTTGTCGCAGGTGTGCACGGTGCTGTACTTCGCCTACTTCCTGTTGATGCCGTTCTACACAAGGCTCGAGAAGACCAAACCGGTTCCGGAAAGGGTGACTGGCTGATGAAAAAGTTGATTGCAGTATTTTTGCTGGCACTGATGCCTGCCTTTTGCTTCGCTGCCGAACACGGTCTGGAGCTGGACAAGGTCGATATCGACCTTACCGACAAGGCTGCCATGCAGGACGGCGCGCGGACGTTCGCCAACTATTGCATGGGCTGCCACAGTGCCAAGTTCCAACGCTACGAGCGTGTGGCCGATGACTTGGGCATCCCCCACGAGCTGATGCTCGAAAAGCTGGTGTTTACCGGGGCCAAGATCGGTGATCACATGCAGATCGGCATGAAGCCCGAAGACGCCAAGACCTGGTTCGGTGCCGCGCCGCCCGACCTGACCCTGGTGGCCAGGGTGCGTGGTACCGATTGGCTGTACACCTACCTGCGCAGTTTCTACGAAGACCCCTCGCGGCCTTATGGGGTGAACAACAAGGTATTCCCGAACGTCGGCATGCCCAACGTGTTGGTCGGCCTGCAGGGCAACCAGGTGATTGGCTGCAAGCAGGTGCAGACGGTGACCGATGGGAAGAAGCAATTCGATCCGTTGACCGGTAGCCCGATTACCCATGAAGCCTGTGACCAGCTGACCGTTACGCCGAAATCCGGTACCCTGACCGCCGAGCAGTTCGACGAGAAGGTCAAGAACCTGGTGACCTTCCTGGCCTATTCGGCCAACCCGGTCAAACTGGAAAGCCAGCGCATCGGTACCTATGTGTTGCTGTACCTGGCTTTCTTCTTCGTATTCGCCTATTTGCTCAAGCGTGAATACTGGAAGGACGTGCACTGATCACGCAGTAATTTCTGGTTGTTGAACGCGCCCGGGGCGCCTGGCAGAAATGCCAGGATGCCCCGGGCGCGTTTTCATTTAAAGTTGCACAGCATCTCGTGCGAGGAGCCGCTACATGGGCGCAACCAACAGGTTAGCCTGCTATTCCGACCCCGCTGACCATTATTCTCATCGGGTACGCCTGGTGCTGGCCGAGAAGGGGGTCAGCGTGCAGGTCATCGATGTCGATCCGGCGCGCCTGCCGCCCAGGCTGGCCGAGGTCAACCCGTATGGCAGTGTGCCGACCCTGGTCGACCGTGACCTGGCGTTGTATGAATCGACCGTGGTGATGGAATACCTCGAGGAGCGTTACCCGCACCCGCCGCTGATGCCGGTATACCCGGTTGCGCGCGGCAACAGCCGTTTGCTGATGCACCGCATTCAGCGGGACTGGTGTGCCCTGGCCGATAGCGTGCTCGATTCGCGCAGCAGCGAGGCTGCCCGAAGTGAAGCGCGCAAGGCCCTGCGCGAAAGCCTGACCGGTGTTTCGCCATTGTTCAATGAGTTCGCCTGTTTCATGAGCGATGAGCAAAGCCTGGTCGATTGTTGTCTACTGCCCATACTCTGGCGCCTGCCAGTGTTGGGCATCGAGTTGCCCCGGCAAGCGAAACCGCTGCTGGATTACATGGAGCGCCAGTTCGCCCGCGAGCCATTCCAGGCGAGCCTGTCCTCTGTAGAACGTGAAATGCGTAAGCTTTAAGGAGCCGTTGATGAACTCCAGTCGCCCCTATCTGGTTAGAGCACTGTACGAGTGGATCGTCGACAACGATTGCACGCCCCATATGCTGGTCAATGCCGAATACAAAAAGGTGCAGGTACCGGATGGTTTCGCCAATGATGGCCAGATTGTCCTGAATATTTCGCCAAGTGCTGTGCGCCACCTGCACATGGATAACGACGCGGTCAGTTTCGAGGGCCGTTTCAGTGGCGTGACCCATTCGCTGTTCGTGCCGGTTGGCGCCATCCTGGGCATCTACGCCCGCGAAAATGGCCAAGGCATGGTCTTCGAGCTGGAGCAGCCGCTGACGGATGGCGATGACCTGGAAGACGATGATGTGCAGCCGGATGACGATGGTCCGCCAGAAGGTGGTGGCCAGCCGCCGCGCCCGACTGGTCGACCAAGCCTGAAAGTGGTCAAGTAATAAAAAAGGCGACCTTGTAGGGTTAATGCCAGCAGTTAACTAATTTGGGGCCGCTTTGCGACCCTTCGCGGGTACGCCCGCTCCCACAGGGGATCGCGTGTGGGAGCGGGCGTACCCGCGAAGGGCTGCAAAGCAGCCCCAATAACGCTTGACTGACAGGCATCAACCTTTAAGGGTCGCCTTTTTTAGGCCGGGATTGTTGCCTTGCCGGCCCAGGGTTCTTCAGTCGATGTACTCGAAGAGTTTGACGATTTTTTGCACACCCGATACACCCTGTACTACGGCGGTGGCGGAATTGGCCTCCTGCTGGGTCACCAGGCCGAGCAGGTAGACGATACCGTTCTCGGTAATGACCTTGATTCGCGAGCTGGGCACGGCGCTGTCGGTCAGCATCTGGGTCTTGATCTTGGTGGTCAGCCAGGCATCGTTGTTGCGCGCCAGAATCGAAGACGGCTGCATGACCTGCAGCTCGTTGTGCACCTTTTTCACACGTTGAACCTGGCTGGCGGTTTGCTCGGCAAGGCTCTTGAGGTCGGCGCGTGGGGTTTGGCCTGCGAGCAGGACGATACCGTTGTAGCTGCTGACAACGATGTGCGAGCCCTTGTCCAGGTCCGGGTTGGCCTTGGAGATGTTGACCGCGGCTTTGGTTTCGATCAGCGAGTCGTCGATCTTGCTGCCGATGGTGCGCGTGCCGCGGTCGTCTTCAATGGGCGAATTGCGGGCAGAGGTGAGTACCGAGCTGCAGCCGGTAACGCTCAGGCACAGAGTCAGGGCCAGCAGGCCAAGGCGCATAGGGGTCATTCTTCACTCCCGAACAGTTGGCTGTCGATCAGGTCGCACAGGCAGTGGATCGCCAGCAGGTGGACTTCCTGGATGCGCGCGGTCACTGTCGAAGGTACGCGGATTTCCACGTCCTCTGGCAGCAGCAGCGAGGCCATGCCGCCGCCGTCGCGCCCCGTCATTGCTACGACAATCATTTCGCGGTCATGCGCGGCCTGGATCGCCTGGATCACGTTGGCCGAGTTCCCGCTGGTGGAGATCGCCAGCAGAACATCGCCCGGTTGGCCCAGTGCGCGGATCTGCTTGGAAAAGACTTCGTTATAGCTGTAGTCATTGGCGATCGACGTCAGGGTCGAACTGTCGGTGGTCAAGGCGATGGCCGGCAAACTCGGGCGTTCGCGCTCGAAGCGGTTGAGCAGTTCCGAGGAAAAGTGCTGGGCGTCGCCGGCCGAGCCGCCATTGCCACAGGCGAGCATCTTGCCCTCATTGAGCAGCGCATTGACCATGACCAGGCTGGCCTGCTCGATGTGCGGTGCCAGGATGTCCATCGCCTGTTGCTTGGTTTCGATGCTGGCCTGGAACAGCCGGCGAATTCGGGATTGCATGTCCATCTGGTGACCTTAAATGGGGCGGTGGCCTTTGTTACGCGCAACAACGACCAGCCCGCGATACATAGAGCAAAAAAAACGTAGAGGGTTCAGCACTCGAAGGCGTTTTTCAGCCACTGAAGCGGTTTGCCTGCATGGTGGCTACCCTGCAGGGCGACAACGTCGAAGCGGCAGGGGTGGTTGCCCCATTGGGGCTCCTTGAGCAGGAACAGGCTGGCCGCATGCACCAGCCGTTTCTGCTTGCGCCCATCGATACTGGCGAGGGCGCCTCCGAAGGCCGCGTGCAACCGGTAGCGGACTTCGACGAATACTACTGTATCGGCGTCGAGCATGACCAGATCAAGCTCGCCGCCTTTGCATCGCCAGTTGCGCGCCAGCAGCCGCAGGCCTTGCCCCTGAAGGTACTCAAGGGCTTGGGTTTCTGCAGCGTGGCCGGCGCCGGTCGGTGATGCTGCAGCCATCAGCGCGGGGTATCAGGCAGGCGCTTGACTTGGCCGCCAGCGAATTCAGCCCATGGCAGTTGACGCTCCACACGCTGGTTGGCGTTGATGCTCAAGCTGCCGGATAGGCCCTGGACGCGGTTATCCGGCAGCGCCTTCAGTTGGCCCAGGCGCGGTGCCAGGCTGTAGGCATCGACGCCCATGGCGTACAGGCGGCCCAGGCTGCCGGCCGCTTGCGGCCACTGCTGAACCACCTGTTGGCGCAGGCTGTTGCTGGTATCGAGCAGCCACGGGGTTTCGCAGAAGCGGATGCCGTTCATGTCGTTGTACTGGTTGACGTCACCGCTGGCGCTGTACAGGTTGGAAGTGGCGTACACCGGTACGTCACCGGCGTACTGGAAATTCAGGGTCGGCTTGATCTGCTGCGCTTGCTGAGGGGTAGAGGCAAGGAAGAGGAAGTCGATGTCCTGGCGGCGCGACGGTTGTGCGGCGATGTTGCCGCCAACCGTGCTCTGCAGGCTCTTAGCGCGGCTTTCGCTCTGGCGCAGCTGGAACAGGTCGGCAATCTGCTGGGCCAGCGCAACCGGTTGCGCGATGCGTTGGGCTGCGAGCACGGTGCCGCCGTTGCCTTCCCAGTCCTGGCGGAAGGCGGCCAGCACGCGATCACCCCATTCGCCGCTCGGCACCAGGGCTACCGCGCGGACCATGCCATCGGCACGGGCGCGACGGGATACTTCGCGTGCTTCGTCTTCGGCCGCCAGGCCGAACTGGAACAATTGCGGTGGGGCCACCTGGCCAGCATCGGCGTAGTTGAGCGCCAGGGTGGTGATCGGCAGTTGCGGTTTGCTGGCCAATTGCTTGACCAGCGGTTTTTCCAGCGGGCCGATGACCAGCTGCACGCCTGCGGCCTGGGCCTGGCGGTAGAAGTCGTCGAGCGAGCCGATGCGCGAGCTGTCGAACACCTGCACCGCAGGGGCGGCTTGGCCAGCCTGCTGGGCCTGGAAGTGGGCGGCCATGAAGCCGTCACGCAGGGCCCGGGCAACCCCGGCCAGTGGCCCTTCCTGGGGCAGCAGCAGGGCGATTTTGGTCAGCGGTTGGCTGGCCAGTTCCTTGAGCTTGACCAGTGGCACTGGCAGCTGTTTGGCCGCCGGGTGGTCCGGGTGCTGTTTGACCCAGCTCTCGATGGCGCTCTGTTGCTGCTCGAGGGTGCCGGCACTTTTCACCGCCAGGGCCAGGCTGGTCCAGCCGGCCAGGGTCTGGTCAGTGGCCGGCTGCTGCAGCTGCTCGGCCGGCAGCGAGGCGACCAAGGCCCAGATGGCGTCGTTGTTTGCGCTGGCGGCCTGGTCGCTGAGCAATGGGGCCAGCAGTACGCGCTGTTGCGCGGCGGCCAGGGCCTGGCCATCGGCCTCCAGCGCGGCGGCGTGCACGTAGTAGGTGCGCGCCTGCTGTTCCTTCGGCAGCTCGGGAACGTGCTGCAGGCTTGGGTGGGCCAGGGCGGCCAGGGCAGCCTTGGGTTGGTTGCGGCTCATGGCCAGTTCTGCCGCCAGGGTGCTGGCGAACACTTGCTGGGCCGGCTTGAGCGTGTCCAGCGGGACCTGCTCGAGAATGCGTGCGGCGCGGGGGAAGTCCTTCTGCTTGTAGGCCAGGTCGGCTGCGCTCAGGCGCAGCAGGGCGGCGTCTTGCGCAGACTTGCTGGAAGCAGCCTGCTCGAGCAGTTGCTCGATGCTGGCATCCGGGGTGCGTGGCAGTTCGCCCAGGCTGGATGAGGGCGAGCTGGCGCAGGCTGCCAGCAGGGCAGCGAGGCAGAGGGCTGTGAGCAGCCGCAGGCAAGCGATCATGTAAAGGTCCTGTTACTCGATCAAGTTGGCCGGCAATTGTACCCAAGCACTGGCCGGGGCGCGATGTTGCCGTGTCGATCCTTCACTATAGGTGGCTTGCCGCCGGTCGCGTATGAAGTTCTTTGCGCCCTGTTGCGGGCGCTCGGGCTACAATGGCGCCTTTGATCCGAATGACAGGTGTGCGCAGTGACTGATGTGGCAGGGGCTTCTAAATCCACCGTGGGAACGCTGTATGTGGTGGCAACTCCCATCGGCAACCTCGATGACATGAGCGCCCGAGCGCTCAAGGTGCTGGCAGACGTGGCGCTGATCGCAGCCGAAGACACTCGCCATTCAATCCGCCTGCTGCAACATTTTGGCATCGATACACCACTGGCGGCCTGCCACGAGCATAACGAGCGGGACGAAGGCGGGCGCTTTCTCGGCAAGCTGTTGGCCGGCGAAGATGTGGCGCTGGTTTCCGATGCCGGTACCCCGTTGATTTCCGACCCTGGCTACCACCTGGTGCGCCAGGCGCGGGCTGCCGGGGTCAGCGTGGTGCCGGTGCCGGGCGCCTGTGCCTTGATCGCGGCATTGTCGGCGGCGGGCCTGCCCTCGGACCGTTTCATTTTCGAAGGTTTCCTGCCGGCCAGGCAGGCGGGGCGCCTGGCACGCCTGGAGCAAGTGCGCGAAGAGCCGCGCACGCTGATTTTCTATGAAGCGCCGCACCGTATCCTCGAGTGCCTCGAGGACATGGAAACGGTGTTTGGCGGTGAGCGCCCAGCCTTATTGGCGCGCGAACTGACGAAAACCTTCGAGACGCTCAAGGGCTTGCCCCTGGCCGAGTTGCGGGCGTTCGTCGCCGGTGATAGCAACCAGCAGCGCGGTGAGTGCGTGGTACTGGTCGGTGGCTGGAGTGCACCGGAGGGCGAGCAGGCCATCAGTAGCGAGACCCAGCGCGTGCTCGACCTGTTGCTGGCCGAGTTGCCGCTGAAGCGGGCGGCGGCGCTTGCCTCGGAAATTACCGGCGTGCGCAAGAATCTGTTGTATCAACTTGCCCTGGATAAACAGAAGGCTCAGTAGTGGCAAATTGATATAAATGCTGCTGGCGCTTGTTCTTGAGCGCGTGTGCCGTTACCCTTGTCGGCGGAGAGTCGATCGGACAGTCGCTGCCGTCTTTTGTTCCGCAAAAGTTCGGGGGAGGAAAGTCCGGGCTCCATAGGGCAGAGTGCCAGGTAACGCCTGGGAGGCGTGAGCCTACGGAAAGTGCCACAGAAAATAACCGCCTAAGCACTTCGGTGCCGGTAAGGGTGAAAAGGTGCGGTAAGAGCGCACCGCACGGCTGGCAACAGTTCGTGGCTAGGTAAACCCCACTCGGAGCAAGACCAAATAGGGTTCCATCAGGCGTGGCCCGCGTCGGAACCGGGTAGGTTGCTAGAGGCGTCCAGTGATGGCCGTCGTAGAGGAATGACTGTCCTCGACAAAACCCGGCTTACAGATCGACTCTCCACCTTTCTTTTCTGCATCTTTCGATAGCAGACCCCCCTTTGGTAATACCGAAAAAATCTTACTCTTAATAAATCACTTTAAGTTCAAGCCCCAGTGGCTTGTGCGGGTTTGATTTTTCTCGTGTTTTTTTCATTGTGAAATACCTTTCACAATCCTTTAACGCGCTAAATCTCGGTCCTGTAAGGCTTTTCCTTCCGAACGTGCCTTGACGGTGCCTCCGGCGGATTCCTATAGTGTGCGCAAGTGGCAGAAAGTGGGATGAAGTGGGTTTTCTGGCACAAAAAAGATAACATTGTGGGGAATCGCAGCCGTGTTCCGCGGAGCCAACGCCGTCAGTCTCGATGCCAAGGGCCGTCTCGCCATGCCGAGCCGGTACCGTGACGAGCTCGATTCGCGTTGCAATGGTCAGCTGATCGTGACCATCGACGCCGTGGACCCGTGCTTGTGTGTTTATCCCCTCGATGAGTGGGAACAGATAGAAGCCAAGTTGCGTGCCTTGCCATCGTTGCGTGAGGAAAACCGCCGCCTGCAGCGATTGCTGATTGGCAATGCGGTAGACCTGGAACTCGACGGCAGTGGGCGTTTCCTGGTGCCGCCCCGTTTGCGTGAGTACGCCAAGCTCGACAAGAAGGCGATGCTGGTGGGGCAACTGAACAAATTCCAGCTGTGGGATGAAGATGCCTGGAACGCGGTTTCGGCAGCCGACCTTGCAGCTATTCAACAACCGGGCGCCATGCCCGACGAATTGCGTGACCTGATCCTGTGACCATAGATAGCGGCTTCAACCACATTACCGTCCTGCTCGACGAAGCTGTCGAGGCATTGGCCTTGCGCGCCGACGGTTGCTATCTGGACGGCACGTTTGGCCGTGGCGGACACAGCCGCCTGATCCTCAGCAAGCTCGGGCCGCAAGGGCGGCTGCTGGGCTTCGACAAAGACCCACAAGCGATTGCCACAGGGCAAGCGCTGGCGGCCGAAGACGGCCGCTTTGTCATTGTGCAGCGCAGCTTTGCCGAGCTGGGCGCAGAAGTGGCCGAGCGGGGCCTGCATGGCAAGGTCAGCGGCGTGTTGCTGGATCTTGGCGTGTCCTCGCCGCAACTGGACGACCCCGAGCGGGGCTTCAGCTTTCTCAATGATGGCCCGCTGGACATGCGCATGAACCCCGACCAGGGCGTCAGCGCTGCTGAATTCATTGCCACCGCACCGGTGGAAGAAATTGCCCGCGTGTTCAAGGAATACGGCGAAGAGCGCTTTGCCGGGCGCATGGCGCGTGCCGTGGTCGAGCGCCGCGAAAAGCAGCCGTTCACCCGCACTGCCGACCTGGCAGAGGTGCTCAAGGTGGCCAACCCGGCCTGGGAAAAGGGCAAGAACCCGGCTACCCGCGCCTTCCAGGGCTTGCGCATCCACGTCAACAATGAACTGGGTGACCTGGAGGCGGGGCTCGAGGCCGCGCTCGACGCACTTGAAGTCGGCGGTCGGCTGGCGGTTATCAGCTTCCACTCGCTGGAAGACCGCATCGTCAAACTGTTCATGCGCAAGCTGGTCAAGGGCGAGGCCGACAACCTGCCACGCAACCTGCCGGTGCAGCACAAGGTCTTCGAGCCCAAGGTCAAGCTCATCGGCAAGGCCCAGTTCGCCTCCGAAGCCGAGCTCAAGGCCAACCCGCGGTCGCGCAGCGCCGTGATGCGTGTGGCGGAGAAGTTGCGGTGAGCAGGCTGTTCGCCAAGCCCTTGCCTGGCGGGAGCTTCCTGATGCTCCTGCTATTCGTTGCCGTGCTGGTTTCGGCCATTGCGGTGTCCTATAGCGCGCACTGGAACCGCCAGTTGCTCAATACCCTGTACGGTGAGCTGAACGAGCGCGACAAGGCCCAGGCCGAGTGGGGCCGGTTGATCCTCGAGCAGAGCACCTGGACCGCTGCCAGCCGTATCGAAAACCTTGCGTCCGAGCAATTGAAGATGCGCGTGCCTGCGGCTGACGAAGTGCGGATGGTGGCGCCATGATGAAACTCGAAGGCGCACTGTACCCATGGCGCTTCCGCGTGGTCATCGGCCTGCTGGCACTCATGGTCGGGGCCATCTGCTGGCGCATCATCGACCTGCAGGTGGTCGACCGCGACTTCCTCAAGGGCCAGGGCGACGCGCGCAGCCTGCGCCATATCTCGATCCCGGCACACCGTGGGCTGATTACCGACCGCAACGGTGAGCCATTGGCGGTCAGTACCCCGGTCACGACCTTGTGGGCCAACCCCAAGGAAATGCAGGCCTCCAAAGAGCGCTGGCCGCAACTGGCAGCAGCATTGGGGCAAAACCCGCAGCAGCTGAGCGAGCGCCTGACCCAGCAGGCCAACAAAGAGTTCATCTACCTGGTCCGCGGCCTGACCCCGGAGCAGGGCCAGCACGTGCTCGACCTGAAAGTGCCCGGCGTGTACGGGCTGGAAGAATTCCGCCGGTTCTACCCGGCCGGTGATGTCACTGCGCATATGGTCGGCTTCACCGACCTGGACGACCACGGGCGCGAAGGGGTCGAGCTGGCCTATGACGAGTGGCTTGCCGGCGTGCCTGGCAAGCGCCAGGTGATCAAGGACCGGCGCGGCCGGCTGATCAAGGACATTCAGGTCACCAAGAACGCCAAGGCCGGGAAGACCTTGGCGTTGTCGATTGACCTGCGTCTGCAGTACCTGGCTACCCGCGAGCTGCGCAACGCCATTGCCGAACAGAACGCCAAGGCCGGCAGCCTGGTGATCATGGACGTCAAGACCGGTGAGGTCCTGGCCATGGTCAACCAGCCGACCTACAACCCCAACAACCGCCGCAGCATGTTCCCGGCGGCCATGCGTAACCGGGCGATCATCGACGTGTTCGAGCCAGGTTCGACGGTGAAGCCGATCTCCATGAGCGCAGCGCTGGAAAGCGGCCGCTGGAAACCTACCGACAAGGTCGAGGTATACCCCGGCAGCCTGCAGATCGGCCGCTACACCATCAAGGATGTGTCGCGCAGCGAGGGTCCGATCCTCGACCTGACCGGCATCCTGATCAACTCCAGTAACGTGGGCATGAGCAAGATCGCCTTCGACATCGGTGGCGAGGCCATCTACCGCGTGATGTCCCAGGTCGGCCTGGGCCAGTACACCGGCCTTGGCTTCCCGGGTGAGCGTGTCGGCAACCTGCCGAACCACCGCGAGTGGCGCAAGGCCGAGACGGCCACCCTGTCTTACGGCTACGGCGTGTCGGTGACCGCCCTGCAGTTGGTGCATGCCTACGCGGCATTGGCCAACGACGGCAAGATGGTCCCGCTGTCGATCCTCAAGGTGGACAAGGCGCCCGAGGCCGTGCAGGCCATTCCGAAGGAGACCGCGGAAACCATCCAGGGCATGTTGCAGCAGGTGATCGAGGCGCCGCGTGGCGTGTTCCGCGCCCAGGTGCCGTTCTACCACGTGGCCGGCAAGTCCGGTACTGCACGTAAAGCCACGGTGGGTTCCAAGGGGTACACCGAAAACGCCTACCGCTCGCTGTTTGCAGGCTTCGGCCCGATGAGCGATCCGCGTTACGCCATCGTCGTGGTGATTGACGAACCGGGCAAGGGTGGCTACTTCGGTGGCCTGGTTTCGGCACCGGTGTTCAGCAAGGTCATGTCCGGCACCCTGCGCCTGATGAACGTGCCGCCAGACAACCTGCCGCCGCCAGCTGCTGCTGCACCTGCCGGGCAACCACAAGTCAATGCTGCCGCTGCCAAGGGAGGGCGTGGGTGATGACAATGCCATTGAGCAAACTGTTCGCACACGCCAGCCGCGATCCGATGATCCGCGAACTGACCCTGGACAGCCGCAACGTGCGCCCGGGTGACTTGTTCCTGGCAGTGCCGGGGGCCAAGGTCGATGGCCGTGGGCACATTGCCGATGCCTTGGCCCGTGGTGCTGCCGCCGTGGCTTATGAAGAGCAGGGCGCCAACGTGCTGCCGTTGACCGATGTGCCGCTGATCCCGGTCAAAGGCCTGGTCGCTCAGCTGTCGGATATTGCCGGCCGCTTCTATGGCGAGCCCAGCCGGCAGCTGGACCTGGTCGGCGTGACCGGTACCAACGGCAAGACCAGTGTCACCCAATTGCTCGCGCAGGCGTTGGACCTGCTCGGCAAGCGCTGCGGCCTGATCGGCACTCTCGGTACCGGGTTCTACGGTGAACTGCAAAGTGGCCGCCTGACCACCCCTGACCCGATTGCCGTGCAGTCGACGCTGTATGGCCTGAAAAAGGCTGGCGCCAAAGCCGTGGCCATGGAGGTGTCTTCCCATGCCCTGGAACAAGGCCGCGTGGCTGCACTGGCTTTCGACATTGCGGTGATGACCAACCTGTCCCGCGATCACCTCGACTATCACGGCAGCATGCAGGCGTACGAAGCGGCCAAGGCCAAGCTGTTCGCCTGGCCGAGCCTGCGCTGCCAGGTGGTGAACCTGGACGACGAGTTCGGTCGGCGCCTGGCTCAAGCTTTCGACGATAGGGCGCCGGCAGATCCTATCGAGTCACGGCTGCTCAGCTATAGCCTGGAAAACCGGGACGCGGATCTATTCTGCACCAAGGCCGAATTCGATGACCATGGCGTGCGCGCCACATTGGTCACTGCCCAGGGTGAACGCATTCTGCGCAGCCAGTTGCTGGGCCGTTTCAACCTGAGCAACATGCTGGCGGCGGTGGCAACCCTGCTGGCAATGGACTTCGCCCTCGACGAGATCCTCCGCGTCATCCCCAAACTGCAAGGGCCGGTTGGCCGCATGCAGCGCCTGGGTGGCGGTGCCAAGCCATTGGTGGTGGTCGACTACGCACATACGCCAGACGCGCTGGAGAAGGTTCTGGAAGCCCTGCGCCCGCATGCTCACGGCCAGCTGCTGTGCCTGTTCGGCTGCGGTGGCGACCGTGATCGCGGCAAGCGCCCACTGATGGCCGAAGTGGCCGAGCGCCTGGCGGACCGCGTCCTGGTCACCGACGACAACCCGCGTAGCGAAGACCCGCTGCGTATCTTCGACGACATTCGCCCCGGTTTTGCCAAGCCTGCCGGGGTGGAGTTCATCGCTGGCCGCGGCGCGGCCATTGCGCACCTGATTGCCACCGCTGCTGCCGACGACGTGATCGTGCTGGCCGGCAAGGGGCACGAGGATTACCAGGAGATCAACGGCGAGCGCCATGAGTTCTCCGACTTGATCGAAGCCGAAAAGGCACTTGCAGCCTGGGAGGCTCCACATGCTTAAGCCCATGTCACTCAGCCAGCTGGCCCCGCTGCTGAACGGTCAGCAGATCGGCGCCGATGCGGCGTTCACCGGCGTCAGCATCGACAGCCGCAGTGTCAGTGCCGGGCAACTGTTCGTCGCCTTGACCGGCCCGCGTTTCGACGGCCACGACTACCTGGCCGATGTCAAAGCCAAGGGTGCCGTCGCGGCGCTGGTCGAGCGCGAGGTGGCCGATGTCGAGCTGCCGCAATTGCGCGTGGCTGACTGCCGCCTGGCCCTGGGCCAGCTCGGGGCACTGAACCGTGCTGCCTATGACAAGCCGGTGGTGGCCATTACCGGTTCCAGCGGCAAGACCACAGTCAAGGAAATGCTTGCCAGCATCCTGCGCACCCGTGGTCTTGTCCACGCCACCCGTGGCAACCTCAACAACGACCTCGGTGCGCCGCTGACCCTGCTGGAAATCGCTGCGCAGCACAGTGCTGCGGTGATCGAGCTGGGCGCTTCGCGCATCGGTGAAATTCGCTACACCGTCGGCCTGACCCGGCCGCAGGTGGTCGTCATCAACAACGCCGGTACCGCGCATGTTGGCGAGTTCGGCGGCCCGGAGAAAATCGTCGAAGCCAAAGGCGAGATTCTTGAAGGCTTGGGCGAGGGCGGTATCGCCATTCTCAACCTGGACGACAAGGCCTTCGCGACCTGGAAGGCCCGTGCCGGGGCGCACAAGGTCATCAGCTTCGCCCGCAGCGACGCCCGTGCCGATTTCCATGCCAGCGCCATTGGGCGCGACGCCCGTGGTTGCCCGTCATTCCAGCTGCATGGCGCCGGCGAGGTGGCCCAGGTGCAGCTCAATGTGCTCGGTGAGCACAATGTCAGCAACGCCCTGGCCGCTGCCGCCGCTGCCCATGCCGTTGGTCTGAGCCTGGCTGGCATTGCAGCTGGCCTTGCGGCGGTGCAGCCGGTCAAGGGCCGCACCGTGGCGCAGATCGCGCCCAGTGGCGTGCGTGTGATCGACGACAGTTACAACGCAAATCCCACCTCGATGTGCGCGGCCATTGATATACTCGCCGGCTTCTCCGGCCGCACCGTCCTGGTGCTTGGGGATATCGGCGAACTGGGGCAGTGGGCGGAAGAAGGCCACCGGCAGGTGGGTGACTACGCGCGCGGCAAGGTCGACGCCCTGTACGCAGTGGGTTCCAACATGAAACATGCGGTCGAGGCGTTCGGCGCCGATGGCCGTCATTTCGCTACTCAAGCTGAGCTGATCGGCGCGGTTAGTGCCGAAAACGCCAGCGACACCACTATTTTGATCAAGGGCTCGCGCAGCGCTGCGATGGAAAACGTCGTGGCGGCTTTGTGCGGTGCCAGCGGGGAGAAACATTAATGCTGCTGCTGTTGGCCGAGTATCTGCAACAGTTCCACAAAGGCTTCGCGGTCTTCCAGTACCTGTCCCTGCGCGGGATTCTGGGTGTACTGACCGCGTTGTCCCTGGCGCTGTGGCTGGGGCCGTGGATGATCCGTACGCTGCAAATTCGCCAGATCGGCCAGGCCGTACGTAACGACGGCCCGCAATCGCACCTGTCCAAGTCCGGCACCCCGACCATGGGCGGCGCACTGATCCTGTCGGCCATCGCTGTCAGCACCCTGCTGTGGGCCGACCTGAGCAACCGCTACGTCTGGGTGGTGCTGATCGTCACCCTGGCCTTCGGTGCCATCGGCTGGGTCGACGACTACCGCAAGGTGATCGAAAAGAATTCGCGGGGCCTGCCAAGCCGCTGGAAGTACTTCTGGCAGTCGGTGTTCGGCCTGGCGGCGGCGGTGTTCCTGTACAAGACCGCACCGACCAGCGTCGAAACCACGCTGATCCTGCCCTTCATCAAGGACGTCACCATTCCGCTGGGCGTCGGCTTCGTGGTGCTGACCTACTTCGTCATCGTCGGCTCCAGCAACGCGGTCAACCTCACCGACGGCCTCGACGGCCTGGCGATCATGCCCACGGTGATGGTCGGCGGCGCCCTGGGCATCTTCTGCTACCTGTCGGGTAACGTGAAATTCGCCGAGTACCTGCTGATTCCCTACGTGCCTGGCTCGGGCGAATTGATCGTGTTCTGTGGCGCCTTGATCGGTGCCGGCCTGGGCTTTTTGTGGTTCAACACCTACCCGGCACAAGTCTTCATGGGTGACGTCGGCGCGCTGGCGCTGGGCGCTGCCCTGGGCACCATCGCGGTGATCGTGCGCCAGGAAATCGTGCTGTTCATCATGGGCGGCATCTTTGTCGTGGAAACCCTGTCGGTGGTGATTCAAGTCGCCTCGTTCAAGCTGACCGGCAAACGGGTGTTCCGCATGGCACCGATCCACCACCACTTTGAACTCAAGGGCTGGCCAGAGCCACGCGTGATCGTCCGCTTCTGGATCATCACCGTGATCCTGGTGCTGATCGGCCTTGCCACCCTGAAACTGAGGTAGATGAGCGTGTCTTTGATCGCTTCCGACCAATTCCGCATCGTTGTCGGCCTCGGCAAGAGCGGCATGTCCCTGGTTCGCTTCCTGGCGAGCCGGGGCATTGCCTTTGCGGTCGCCGACACCCGCGAGCAACCGCCGGAACTGGACACCCTGCGCCGTGAGTACCCGCAGGTGGAAGTGCGCTGTGGTGAACTGGACGTGGACTTCCTGTGCCGCGCCAACGAACTGTACGTGAGCCCTGGCCTGGCCCTGGCTACCCCGGCCCTGCAGCAGGCCGCTGCGCGGGGCGTGCAGCTGTCGGGGGACATCGAGCTGTTCGCCCGCCATGCCAAGGCGCCGATCATCGCCATCAGCGGTTCCAACGCCAAGAGCACCGTGACCACGCTGGTAGGTGAAATGGCAGCCAAGGCCGGCAAGCGCGTGGCCGTGGGCGGTAACCTGGGGACCCCGGCACTGGACCTGCTGGCCGATGACGTCGAGCTGTACGTGCTGGAGCTGTCGAGCTTCCAGCTGGAAACCACCGACCAGCTCAATGCCGAAGTGGCCACCGTGCTGAACATCAGCGAAGACCACATGGACCGCTACAGCGGCCTGCCGGCCTATCACCTGGCCAAGCACCGCATCTTCCGCGGTGCCAGGCAGGTGGTCGTGAACCGCCAGGACGCCCTGAGCCGGCCACTGCCGGTAGAAGGCCGCCCTTGCTGGTCCTTCGGCCTCAACCAACCAGACTTCAAGGCGTTCGGCCTGCGCGAAGTGGATGGCGAGAAATACCTGGCGTTCGAATTCCAGGCATTGCTGCCGGTGCGCGAGCTGAAGATTCGCGGTGCCCATAACCAGAGCAATGCACTGGCGGCGTTGGCCTTGGGCCATGCTGCCGGCTTGCCGTTCGAGCCGATGCTCGAAGCGCTGCGCGAATTCGCGGGCCTGGCCCACCGTTGCCAGTGGGTGCGCGAGCGTGACGGCGTGAACTGGTACGACGATTCCAAGGCCACCAATGTCGGTGCTGCATTGGCCGCCATCGAAGGCCTGGGGGCCGATATCGAGGGCAAGCTGGTGTTGATCGCAGGTGGCGACGGCAAAGGCGCCGAGTTCGGCGCCCTGCGTGAACCGGTCAAGCGGTTTTGCCGCGCCGTGGTGTTGCTGGGCCGTGATGCCGAGCGCCTTGCCCAAGCCTTGGGTGATGACGTGCCGCTGGTGCGGGTAAAAACCCTCGACGACGCCGTGCAACAGTGCGCCGACCTGGCCCGGGCCGGGGATGCCGTGCTGTTGTCGCCAGCCTGCGCCAGCCTCGACATGTTCCGGAACTTCGAAGAACGCGGGCGGCTGTTCGCCCAGGCAGCGGGGGCCCTGGCATGATCTTCGGTGTGCTCAAGCCCTATCCGTCGCCGCTGATCAGCGGCCGTGGCATCGACCTCGACTTCGCGATGCTGGCCGGCTGCCTGGCCTTGCTCGGCCTGGGCCTGGTGATGATCACCTCGGCCTCCTCGGAAGTGGCTGCAGTGCAGTCGGGCAACCCGCTGTACCACATGTTCCGCCACCTGGTGTACGTGTTCCTGGGCCTGGTGGCTTGTGGTGCGACCCTGATGATCCCGATCGCCACCTGGCAGCGCATGGGCTTCCTCATGCTGCTGGGCGCCTTCGGCTTGCTGGTGCTGGTGCTGGTGCCGGGGATCGGCCGTGAAGTGAACGGCTCCATGCGCTGGATCGGCTTCAGCTTCTTCAACGTGCAGCCTTCGGAAATCGCCAAGGTGTTCGTGGTGGTCTACCTGGCCGGGTACCTGGTGCGCCGCCAGACCGAAGTCCGCGAGACCTGGATGGGCTTCTTCAAACCCTTCATCGTGTTGCTGCCGATGGCTGCGCTGCTGCTGATGGAACCGGACTTCGGCGCCACCGTGGTGATGATGGGCGCGGCCGCGGCCATGTTGTTCCTTGGCGGTGTCGGGCTGTTCCGCTTCAGCCTGATGGTGGTGCTGGCAGTGTTGGCGGTGTTCGTACTGGTGCAGGCGCAGCCTTACCGCATGGCGCGCCTGATCACCTTTACCGACCCATGGTCCGACCAGTTCGGCTCCGGTTACCAGTTGACCCAGGCGTTGATCGCGTTCGGCCGTGGCGAGTGGCTGGGCGTGGGCCTGGGCAACAGCGTGCAGAAGCAGTTCTACCTGCCTGAAGCGCACACCGACTTCGTGTTCTCGGTACTGGCCGAAGAGCTGGGCGTGGTCGGCTCGCTGGTGACCATCGCCCTGTTCGTGTTCGTGACCGTCCGCGCCCTGTACATCGGCCTGTGGGCGGAGAAGGCCAAGCAGTTCTTCGCCGCGTACATGGCGTTCGGCCTGGCCTTCCTGTGGATCGGCCAGTTCCTGATCAACATCGGGGTGAATGTCGGCTTGCTGCCGACCAAAGGCCTGACCCTGCCGTTCCTCAGCTACGGGGGCAGCTCGCTGGTCATCTGTTGTGCTTGCGTGGGCTTGCTATTGCGTATCGAGTGGGAAAGCCGTACGCACCTGGGCAGCGAGGAGCACGAATTCAGCGAAAGCGATTTTGCCGAGGAGACCAGTCATGGCCGCTGACGGCAAGAACGTACTGATCATGGCCGGCGGTACCGGCGGACACGTGTTCCCGGCCCTGGCCTGCGCCCGTGAGTTCCAGGCGCGCGGGTACAGCGTGCACTGGCTGGGCACCCCGCGCGGCATCGAGAATGAACTGGTGCCCCAGGCCGGCCTGCCGCTGCACCTGATCCAGGTCAGCGGCCTGCGCGGCAAAGGCAAGCTGTCGTTGCTCAAGGCACCCTTGACCCTGGTCAAGGCCGTTCTCCAGGCAAGGCGGATCATTCGCCAGCTCAAGCCGGTGTGCGTGCTGGGCTTTGGTGGTTATGTGACCGGCCCTGGCGGCGTGGCTGCGCGGCTGTGTGGCGTGCCGCTGGTGATCCATGAGCAGAACGCCCGCGCCGGTACCGCCAACCGCTTGCTGGTGCCGCTGTCTGCGCGGGTTTGCGAGGCGTTCCCGAACACCTTCGAGGCCAGCGACAAGCGCCGCACCACCGGCAACCCGGTGCGCCCCGAGCTGTTCCTGGATGCGCCACGCGCGCCCCTGGCCGAACGCCGTGCACGGCTGTTGGTGCTGGGCGGCAGCCTGGGGGCGGAACCATTGAACAAATTGTTGCCTAAGGCCCTGTCCGAAGTGCCTGCTGCCGTGCGGCCCGAGGTGTTTCACCAGGCCGGCAAGCAGCACGCGCAGATCACCGCCGAGCGTTATCACGAGGCCGGCGTCGAGGCTCAGGTCGAGCCTTTCATCAAGGACATGGCCCAAGCCTATGGCTGGGCCGACATGGTGGTGTGTCGGGCGGGTGCGCTGACCGTCAGCGAGCTGGCGGCGGCAGGCCTGCCTTCGGTGCTGGTGCCGTTGCCTCACGCAATCGACGATCACCAGACCCACAACGCTCAATATCTGGCTCGCGAAGGTGCTGCCTTCCTGATGCCACAAGCGACAACTGGCGCAGCGCAGCTCGCTGAACGCCTGAACGAGGTGCTGATGCAACCCGAGAAACTCAATGTCATGGCAGGTACCGCACGGCGCCTGGCCAAACCTGCAGCAACCAGCACCGTGGTCGATATCTGCCTGGAGGTGGCCCATGGTTGAGAGCCAGAAAGCCATGCCCCAGCCGAAAATGGGTCGTATCCGTCGCATTCACTTCGTCGGTATCGGCGGCGTGGGCATGTGCGGCATTGCCGAAGTGTTGCTGAACCTGGGCTATGAAGTGTCCGGTTCCGACCTGAAAGCCTCGCCGGTCACCGAGCGGCTGGAGTCATTCGGTGCCGAGATCTTCGTCGGCCACCGTGCCGAAAACGCTGCCACTGCCGATGTGCTGGTGGTTTCCAGCGCCATCAACCCGGCCAACCCGGAAGTGGCCACCGCCCTCGAGCGGCGCATTCCGGTGGTACCGCGTGCCGAGATGCTCGCCGAACTGATGCGCTACCGCCACGGTGTGGCAGTCGCCGGTACACACGGCAAGACCACCACCACCAGCCTGCTGGCCTCGGTATTCGCCGCCGGCGGTCTGGACCCGACCTTCGTCATCGGGGGTCGCCTGACCGCGGCCGGCACCAATGCCCAGCTGGGCACCAGCCGCTACCTGATCGCCGAAGCCGATGAGAGCGATGCCAGCTTCCTGCACCTGCAGCCGATGGTGGCTGTGGTCACCAACATCGACGCCGACCACATGGCGACCTATGAAGGCGACTTCAACAAACTGAAGAAAACCTTCGTCGAGTTCCTGCACAACCTGCCGTTCTATGGCCTGGCGGTGATGTGCCTGGACGACCCGGTGGTACGCGAGATTCTGCCGCAGGTGAAGCGCCCGACCGTGACCTACGGTTTCAGCGAAGAGGCCGACATCCGCGCCATCAATGTGCGCCAGCAGGGTATGCAGACCCATTTCACCGTGCTGCGCCGCGACTGCGAGCCGCTGGACGTGTCGGTGAACATGCCGGGCAACCACAACGTGCTCAATGCCCTGGCCACCATCGCCATTGCCACTGACGAAGGCATCACTGACGAAGCCATCGTGCAGGGCCTTTCCGGCTTCCAGGGCGTTGGCCGTCGCTTCCAGGTCTACGGCGAGCTGCCGGTCGAAGACGGCAGCGTGATGCTGGTCGATGACTACGGCCACCACCCGACCGAAGTGGCCGCCGTGATCAAGGCTGTGCGTGGTGGCTGGCCAAGCCGCCGCCTGGTGATCGTCTACCAGCCGCACCGCTATAGCCGCACCCGCGACCTGTACGACGATTTCGTTCAGGTGCTGGGCGATGCCAACGTGCTGCTGCTGATGGAGGTGTACCCGGCTGGCGAAGAGCCAATACCTGGCGCCGACAGCCGGCAGCTGTGCCACAGCATTCGCCAGCGCGGCAAGCTCGACCCGATCTACATCGAACGTGGCGCCGAGCTGGCGCCACTGGTCAAGCCGTTGCTGCGCGCTGGCGACATCCTGCTCTGCCAGGGTGCCGGTGACGTTGGCGGCCTGGCCCCGCAACTGATGAAAAGCCCGCTGTTCGCTGGCGCCAAGCAGGAGAAGTCGAAATGACCAGCGCCTACGACAAGCTGCACTCTACCCTCGACGTGAAAGCGTTTGGCCGCGTTGCCGTGCTGTACGGCGGCAAGAGTGCCGAGCGCGAAGTGTCGCTCAAGTCCGGCGCCGCCGTGATCGATGCGCTGACCACCGCCGGTGTCGACGTCGTTGCCATCGACGTCGGTGACGACCTGCTCGACCGCCTGCAGAACGAGAAGATCGACCGCGCCTTCATCATCCTCCACGGCCGTGGCGGTGAGGATGGCAGCATGCAGGGGCTGCTGGAGTGCCTGGGCATCCCTTATACCGGTAGCGGCATCCTCGCTTCGGCCCTGGCCATGGACAAGCTGCGTACCAAGCAGGTGTGGCAGAGCCTGGGCATTCCTACCCCGCGCCACGCGGTGCTGGCGAGTGAAAGCGATTGTTTGCAGGCCAGTACGGAACTGGGCTTCCCGCTGATCGTCAAACCCGCCCATGAAGGCTCTAGCATCGGCATGGCCAAGGTGAACAGCGCCGAGGAACTGATCGCCGCCTGGCAAGACGCTGCCCAGTACGATTCCCAGGTACTGGTAGAGCAGTGGATCCACGGCCCGGAGTTCACCATTGCGGTGCTGCGCGGCCAGGTGCTGCCGCCGATCGCCCTGGGTACACCGCACGTGTTCTACGACTACGACGCCAAGTACATCGCCAACGATACCCAGTACCGCATTCCGTGCGGCCTGGATAGCGCCAAGGAACAGGAACTGATCGACCTGACCGCCCGTGCCTGTGATGCCGTTGGCATCGAGGGCTGGGGGCGGCTGGACGTGATGCAGGACGAGCAAGGCCGGTTCTGGCTGCTCGAAGTAAACACCGCACCCGGCATGACCGATCATAGCCTGGTGCCCATGGCGGCCCGCGCGGCTGGCCTGGACTTCCAGCAACTGGTGCTGGCAATCCTGGCCGAAAGCGTGGCGACGCGAGGTTAATCATCATGCAAGGCGCAATGATACGTCAGCAGCAACCCGTAACCGGCCGTAGCAAGCCGGTGCCGCGTGGTGCCAGCAGGCTGGTGGCCGACGAGCCCGTATCGGCGCGCCTGCCGCGGCCCAGCCTCGGCGGCCTGAAGCGCCTGCTGTGGCCGGTATTGCTGGTGGCAGCAGGCTTCGGTGCCTACGAAGGGGCCATCCGCCTGATGCCTTATGCCGACCGGCCCATCGCCAAGATCGATGTGCAGGGCGACCTCACCTACATCAGCCAGCAGTCGGTGCAGCAGCGTATCGCCCCTTACGTGGCCGCGAGCTTCTTCAGTGTCGACCTGCCGGCGATGCGTGCGGAGCTCGAGCAGATGCCCTGGATCGCCCACGCCGAAGTGCGCCGGGTGTGGCCTGACGAGGTGGTCATCCGCCTGGAAGAACAGCTGCCGGTGGCGCGCTGGGGCGACGAAGCCTTGCTCAACAACCAGGGCCAGGCATTCACCCCGCGTGAGCTGGCCAACTATGAGCACCTGCCGCAGCTTGCCGGGCCGCAGCGTGCCCAGCAACAAGTCATGCAGCAGTATCAGGTACTGAGCCAGATGCTGCGCCCCTTGGGCTTTTCCATCGCTCGCCTGGAGCTGCGCGAGCGAGGCAGCTGGTTCCTGACCACTGGCGCGAGCAGCGCCGGGCCGGGCATCGAGCTGCTGCTGGGGCGCGACCATCTGGTGGAGAAGATGCGCCGTTTCATTGCCATTTACGACAAGACACTCAAAGACCAGATCAGCACTATCGCCCGCATTGATCTGCGTTATTCCAACGGACTTGCCGTTGGTTGGCGGGAACCGATTGCACCGACGACGGCCCAACCCGCCGTTGCGAAGAATTAGAGAGAGGCAGGACCATGGCAAACGCGCATAGCGGCAAAATGATCGTCGGGCTGGATATTGGCACCTCCAAGGTGGTGGCACTGGTCGGCGAAGTGGGCGAAGACGGCACCCTGGAAATCGTCGGTATCGGCACACACCCGTCCCGCGGCCTGAAAAAAGGCGTGGTGGTGAACATCGAGTCGACCGTGCAATCGATCCAGCGCGCCGTCGAAGAAGCGCAGCTGATGGCCGGCTGCCGCATCCACTCGGCGTTCGTGGGCGTCGCCGGTAACCATATCCGCAGCCTGAACTCCCACGGCATCGTCGCCATCCGTGACCGCGAGGTCAGCCTGGCCGACCTGGAGCGGGTACTGGACGCGGCCCAGGCGGTGGCCATTCCGGCCGACCAGCGCGTGCTGCACACCCTGCCGCAGGACTACGTGATCGACAACCAGGAAGGCGTCCGCGAGCCGCTGGGCATGTCTGGCGTGCGTCTGGAAGCCAAGGTTCACGTGGTGACCTGCGCGGTCAACGCGGCACAGAACATCGAAAAGTGCGTGCGCCGCTGCGGCCTGGAAATCGACGACATCATCCTCGAGCAGCTGGCTTCGGCCTATTCGGTGCTCACCGACGATGAAAAGGAATTGGGCGTGTGCCTGGTCGACATCGGTGGCGGTACCACCGACATCGCCATCTTCACCGAAGGCGCGATCCGCCACACAGCGGTCATTCCGATTGCCGGCGACCAGGTGACCAACGACATCGCCATGGCCCTGCGTACCCCGACCCAGTACGCCGAAGAAATCAAGATCCGCTACGCCTGCGCCCTGGCCAAACTGGCGGGCGCTGGCGAGACCATCAAGGTGCCGAGCGTGGGCGACCGCCCACCGCGCGAGCTGTCGCGTCAGGCCCTGGCCGAGGTGGTGGAGCCGCGTTACGACGAGCTCTTCACCCTGATCCAGGCCGAACTGCGCCGCAGCGGGTACGAGGACCTGGTGCCAGCGGGCATCGTCCTCACCGGCGGTACCGCGAAGATGGAAGGTGCCGTGGAACTGGCCGAGGAAATCTTCCACATGCCGGTACGCCTGGGCGTACCGCACAGCGTTCGGGGCCTGAGCGACGTGGTTCGCAACCCCATCTATTCCACCGGCGTGGGCTTGCTCACCTACGGCCTGCTCAAGCAGTCCGAGGACATGGTCCTGACCGGCAGCAGCAACAGCAGCAACAACAGCTATGGCGATGAACCGAAGGCCCCAGTGCTTGAACGCTTCAAGCGCTGGGTACAGGGCAACTTCTAAGTTTCAAAGCAGTAGTGGTAGGCGCAACAACTAGAGAACTGTAAGGAGAGGGAAAATGTTCGAGCTCGTAGACAACGTCCCGCAAAGCCCGGTCATCAAAGTGATCGGCGTTGGTGGTGGTGGCGGCAACGCCGTCAACCACATGGTCAAGAGCAGCATCGAAGGCGTGGAATTCATCTGCGCCAACACGGATGCTCAGGCCCTGAAAAACATTGGTGCACGCACCATCCTGCAATTGGGCACTGGCGTGACCAAGGGCCTGGGTGCTGGCGCCAATCCGGAAGTCGGCCGTCAGGCCGCACTGGAAGACCGTGAGCGCATCGCCGAAGTGCTGCAAGGCACCAACATGGTGTTCATCACCACTGGCATGGGCGGCGGTACCGGTACCGGTGCTGCACCGATCATTGCCGAAGTGGCCAAGGAAATGGGCATCCTCACCGTAGCCGTGGTGACCCGTCCGTTCCCGTTCGAGGGCCGCAAGCGCATGCAGATCGCCGATGAAGGCATCCGCATGCTGGCTGAAAGCGTCGACTCGTTGATCACCATCCCCAACGAGAAACTGCTGACCATCCTGGGCAAGGATGCCAGCCTGCTGTCCGCCTTCGCCAAGGCCGACGATGTACTGGCCGGTGCCGTGCGCGGTATCTCCGACATCATCAAGCGCCCGGGCATGATCAACGTCGACTTCGCCGACGTGCGCACCGTCATGGGTGAAATGGGCATGGCGATGATGGGTACTGGTTGCGCCAGCGGCCCGAACCGTGCACGCGAAGCCACCGAAGCAGCCATCCGCAACCCGCTGCTGGAAGATGTCAACCTGCAGGGCGCCCGCGGCATCCTGGTGAACATCACCGCTGGCCCGGACCTGTCGCTGGGTGAATACTCCGACGTGGGTAGCATCATCGAAGCCTTCGCCTCTGACCACGCCATGGTCAAGGTCGGTACCGTGATCGATCCGGACATGCGTGACGAACTGCACGTGACCGTTGTGGCCACCGGCCTGGGCGCGCGTATCGAGAAGCCTGTGAAGGTGGTCGACAACACCCTGCAGACTGCCCAGCAGGCGTACGAAGCGTCCAACCCGGCGCCCGTTCGTCAGGAGCAGCCAGCCGTGAACTACCGTGACCTGGAGCGCCCGACCGTAATGCGCAACCAGGCCCACGCCGGTGCTGCGGCAGCCGCGAAAATGAACCCTCAGGATGACCTGGATTACCTGGATATCCCGGCATTCCTGCGTCGTCAGGCTGATTAATGGAATTTATCAGGGGTATAAAGGTGATTGGTATTCATCAAAGGTTGGGTCTGTTATCATCCCCAGCCTTTGTTGATACCTGTTCGCAATTTGCGCTGAAGCGGCCAATGCCATGATTAAACAACGCACCCTGAAGAATACCATCCGTGCCACAGGTGTCGGCCTGCACTCCGGGGAGAAGGTTTACCTGACCCTCAAGCCTGCACCTGTTGACACCGGCATCGTCTTCCGCCGCGCCGACCTCGACCCTGTGGTCGAGATCCCTGCGCGTGCGGCCAACGTCGGCGAGACCACCATGTCGACGACGCTGGTCAACGGTGACGTCAAGGTCGATACGGTCGAGCACCTGCTCTCCGCCATGGCGGGCCTGGGCATCGATAACGCCTACGTCGAGCTCTCCGCCTCGGAAGTGCCGATCATGGATGGCAGCGCCGGTCCCTTCGTATTCCTGATTCAGTCTGCCGGCCTGGAAGAACAGGACGCAGCCAAGAAGTTCATCCGCATCCTGCGTGAGGTGACTGTGGAAGAGGGCGACAAGCGCGCCACTTTCCTGCCTTTCGACGGTTTCAAGGTGAGCTTCGAGATCGACTTCGATCACCCGGTCCTCAAGGGCCAGACCCAGAGCGCGGTTGTCGACTTCTCCAGCACCTCGTTCGTGAAGGAAGTCAGCCGCGCCCGCACGTTCGGTTTCATGCGTGACATCGAGTACCTGCGCAAGCACAACCTTGCGTTGGGTGGCAGTGTCGAGAATGCCATCGTGGTCGACGAGACAGGTGTGCTCAACGAAGACGGCCTTCGTTCCGATGACGAATTCGTCAAGCACAAGATCCTCGACGCCATTGGCGACCTCTACCTGCTGGGCAACAGCCTGATCGGCGAGTTCAAGGGCTACAAGTCCGGCCACGCGCTGAACAACCAGCTGTTGCGCAAGCTGATTGCCGAAACCGATGCCTGGGAAGTGGTCACGTTCGAAGATGCCAGTACGGCACCGATCTCGTACATGCGCCCTGTTGCGGCCGTGTAAGTTCGAACACTCTCTCTAGTGTTGTAATCAAGGCCACCTTTGGGTGGCCTTTTTTATTGCTTGTCGCCAGCGTGGGCGGCCAAGCGCTCCAGTGCAGCGCGCAGCTTGGGGTCGGCGATGCCCTCGGCGGTGTCACGCAGGCTTGCCGCGGCGCTGGTGGACAGCTCGGCAGCATGCCCGCCGCGTTTGGCCGGTACCAGGGGCGGCTGCACCTTGTAGAGGATGCGCCGGAGGTTGCCAAAGGCTTCCATGGCCTGCAATGCGGCCAGCAGGCGCTTCTGCTGGTAGCGCAGGCGGGTAGCCCAATGGCCATCGGTAACCACCAGCAACAAGGTGCCATCGCGCCATGAGGCCACGTGGCAATGCTCGCGGGCAGCCGGTTGCAGCTGGCTTTCCAGCAGGCGCTGCAGGTGTTCCAGGCGTTCGGCCTGGTTCAGCAGCAGGCGCAGCGGGCGCACCTGGCGCAGCAGGGCCGAGGGTGGCTGGGCGGGGGAGGGTTTGTAGGCCATGGGGGTACGCATGAGGTTACAAGATCGGCAGTTTAACACCTGTAGAACCTGTGCTGGCCGCTTCGCGGGCACGCCCGCTCCCACAGGGATTGCGCAACACTCAGGCCTGTAGTGATCCTGTGGGAGCGGGCGCGCCCGCGAAGAGGCCAGCACAGGCGACGCAAGATAAGACTGGTTCTCGATACCTTTCATGTTGCCAAACCTTGAACTCAGGGAAAATGCCCCTATCTAAACCAAGCCCCTGCCAAAGCGCTGTGCCAGCATCGTGGAAATCCACCACTTTCCTCACCATCGTTTCCGGGTAGAATGCTCGTTCGCATGCGGCCTCAGGGCTGCACGGGCGACTCATGGGGCCGCCCTCCATCCCTACGTGTGGAAGATCCTGCCGATATGTTTGCGCCTTTGTTAAAAAAACTTTTTGGAAGCAAGAACGAGCGTGAAGTAAAACGCATGCTCAAGACGGTGAGTATCGTCAATGCCTTCGAAGAGAAGATGGTGGCCCTCTCCGACGAGCAACTGCGGGGCAAGACTGCAGAGTTCAAGGAACGCCTGGCCAAAGGCGAGACACTGGACCAATTGTTGCCCGAAGCCTTTGCCGTGGCCCGCGAGGCCGGCAAGCGCGTGATGGGCATGCGCCACTTCGACGTTCAGTTGATTGGCGGCATGACCCTGCACGAAGGCATGATCGCAGAAATGCGTACCGGTGAAGGCAAGACCTTGGTCGGTACCCTGGCCGTGTACCTCAACGCACTGTCCGGCAAGGGCGTGCATGTGGTTACCGTCAACGACTACCTGGCCCGCCGTGACGCCAACTGGATGCGCCCGCTGTACGAGTTCCTCGGCCTGTCGGTCGGTATCGTATCGGCCTTCCAGCCGCCGGAAGAAAAGCGTGCTGCCTATGCGGCCGACATCACCTACGGCACCAACAACGAATTCGGTTTCGACTACCTGCGCGACAACATGGCGTTCAGCCAGGACGAGAAGTTCCAGCGTGAACTGAACTTCGCCGTGATCGACGAAGTGGATTCCATTCTCATCGACGAAGCGCGTACCCCGCTGATCATCTCCGGCCAGGCCGAAGACAGCTCCAAGCTGTACATCGAGATCAACCGCCTGATCCCGCGCCTGACCCAGCACATCGAAGAAGTCGAAGGCCAGGTCACTCAGGAAGGCCACTTCACCATCGACGAGAAGAGCCGCCAGGTCGAGCTCAACGAGGCCGGTCACCAGTTCATCGAAGAGATGCTGACCCAGGCCGGGTTGCTGGCCGAAGGCGAGAGCCTGTACTCGGCGCATAACCTGGGCCTGCTGACCCACGTGTATGCCGGCCTGCGCGCACACAAGCTGTTCCACCGCAACATCGAGTACATCGTCCAGGACGGCCAGGTACTGCTGATCGACGAGCACACCGGCCGGACCATGCCGGGCCGGCGCCTGTCCGAAGGCCTGCACCAGGCCATCGAGGCCAAGGAAAACCTGAACATCCAGGCCGAGAGCCAGACCCTGGCCTCGACTACCTTCCAGAACTACTTCCGCCTGTACACCAAGCTGTCCGGCATGACCGGTACCGCCGACACCGAAGCGTTCGAGTTCCAGTCGATCTACGCGCTGAACGTGATGGTCATCCCGCCGAACAAGCCGCTGGCGCGCAAGGACTTCAACGACCTGGTGTACCTGACCGCCGACGAGAAGTACGCCGCGATCATTGCCGACATCAAGGAAAGCATGAAGCAGGGCCGGCCGATTCTGGTCGGTACCGCGACCATCGAAACGTCCGAACACATGTCGAACCTGCTGAAGAAAGAAGGTATCGACCACAAGGTGCTGAACGCCAAGTACCACGAGAAAGAAGCCGAAATCATCGCCCAGGCCGGTGCGCCGGGTGCCCTGACCATCGCCACCAACATGGCCGGCCGTGGTACCGACATCCTGCTGGGCGGTAATTGGGAAGCCGAGGTGGCCGCCCTGGAAAACCCGACCGCCGAGCAGATCGCCCAGATCAAGGCCGACTGGCAGAAGCGTCACCAGCAGGTGATCGAGGCCGGTGGCCTGCACGTGATTGCCTCCGAGCGCCACGAGTCGCGCCGTATCGACAACCAGTTGCGTGGCCGTTCCGGCCGTCAGGGCGACCCGGGTTCCAGCCGCTTCTACCTGTCGCTGGAAGACAGCCTGATGCGTATCTTCGCCTCCGACCGGGTGAAGAACTTCATGAAGGCCCTGGGCATGCAGGCGGGCGAGGCCATCGAACACCGCATGGTCACCAATGCCATCGAGAAGGCGCAGCGCAAGGTCGAAGGCCGCAACTTCGACATCCGCAAGCAGTTGCTTGAATACGACGACGTGGCCAACGAGCAGCGCAAGGTGATCTACCACATGCGCAACAGCCTGCTGGCGGCCGAGAACATTGGCGACACCATCGTCGAATTCCGCAAGGAAGTCCTGGACGCTACCATCAGCCAGCACATTCCGCCGCAGTCGCTGCCCGAGCAGTGGGACGTGGCCGGCCTGGAGGCATCGCTGGCCAGCGACTTCGCCATCAAGCTGCCGATCCAGCAGTGGCTCGACGAAGACGACCACCTCTACGAGGAGACGCTGCGCGAGAAGCTGCTGAACGAGATCACCACGGCCTACACCGAGAAAGAAGACCAGGCCGGCCTCGACGCCCTGCGTACCTTCGAGAAGCAGATTCTGCTGCGTGTGCTGGACGACCTGTGGAAAGACCACCTGTCGACCATGGACCACCTGCGCCACGGTATCCACCTGCGTGGCTATGCGCAGAAGAACCCCAAGCAGGAGTACAAGCGCGAGTCGTTCAGCCTGTTCCAGGAGCTGCTGGAGTCGATCAAGCGCGATACCATCCGCGTGCTGTCGCACGTTCAGGTACGCCGCGAAGACCCGGTCGAAGAGGAAGCCCGCCTGCGCCGCGAGGCCGAGGAGCTGGCCAGCCGCATGCAGTTCGAGCACGCCCCAGCCCCTGGCCTGGAAGGCGAGCAGCTGAGCGAGGAGGAGGCCGAAGTGGCCGTTGCCTCGGCGCCGGTGCGCAACGAGCAGAAGCTGGGCCGCAATGAGCCTTGCTGGTGTGGTTCGGGCAAGAAGTTCAAGCATTGCCACGGGCAGATCGAGTGATCTGACCTGGGTGTTGTAACCTGATACATCCTGGGGCCGCTTTGCGGCCCCGTTTTTTGTACATCCACCGAATTTTCTAGGAGCGCTCTAATGGCTGTTGGTCTTGGTCCTTTGCCCACCCTGCACCCGGTTGCGGGTTTTGAACTCGGCATCGCTTCTGCCGGCATCAAGCGTCCTGGGCGCAAGGATGTGGTGGTCATGCGCTGCGCCGAAGGCTCCAGCGTGTCGGGCGTGTTCACCCTCAACGCGTTCTGCGCGGCACCGGTGATCCTCTCCAAGCAGCGTGTACAGGGCACCGTGCGCTACCTGTTGACCAACACCGGTAATGCCAACGCCGGTACCGGCGCCCCAGGGCTGGCAGCCGCCGAACGCACCTGCGCCAAGCTGGCCGAACTGGCCGGCGTACCCGCCGAATCGGTACTGCCGTTCTCCACCGGGGTGATCGGCGAGCCACTGCCGGTCGAAAAGATCGAAGGCGCGCTGCAGGCCGCCCTCGATAACCTGTCGGAGAACAACTGGGCCGAAGCGGCCACCGGCATCATGACCACCGATACCTTGCCCAAGGGCGCCAGCCGCCAGTTCCAGCACGATGGCGTGACCGTGACCGTGACCGGTATCAGCAAGGGCGCCGGCATGATCCGCCCGAACATGGCCACCATGCTTGGCTACATCGCCACCGACGCCAAGGTTGCCCCGGCGGTGCTCAAGGACCTGATGCTGGACGGCGCCAACAAGTCGTTCAACCGCATCACCATCGATGGCGACACCTCGACCAACGATTGCTGCATGCTGATCGCCACCGGCAAGGCCAACCTGCCAGAGGTCACCGAAGCCAGTGGTGCGCTGTTCGAGGCCCTGAAAAAAGCCGTGTTCGAAGTGTGCATGGACGTGGCCCAGGCCATCGTGCGTGACGGCGAAGGTGCGACCAAGTTCGTGACCGTGCAGGTCAACGGCGGTGGCAACCACCAGGAATGCCTGGACGTCGGTTACGCAGTGGCCCACTCGCCGCTGATCAAGACCGCACTGTTCGCGTCGGACCCGAACTGGGGCCGTATCCTCGCCGCGGTGGGCCGTGCCGGTGTGCCGGAGCTGGACGTGAGCCTGATCGACGTCTACCTGGATAACGTGTGCATCGCCAGCCAGGGCGGCCGCAGCCCCAGCTACACCGAAGCCCAGGGCTCGGCAGTGATGGCCCAGGAAGAGATCACGATCCGTATCGAACTGGGCCGTGGCCAGTGCAGCGAAACCATCTGGACCACCGACCTGTCGCACGAGTACGTGAAGATCAACGCCGAATACCGTACCTGATGCAGTGCTGGGGTCGGGCAACGGCCCCACAATTCCAGAACCAGGAGACGAACCATGAGCGATCACCTGAACTTCGGCGACACGTTGCGCGCCTTGTTGCAGGCTGGCCTGGCGGAGCGTGAAGTGTGAAACGGATTCATGTTGTAGCAGCAGTCATTCGTGGCGCCGATGGCCGCATTCTGATCGCGCGGCGGGCCGCCACCCAGCACCAGGGTGGCCTGTGGGAGTTTCCCGGCGGCAAGGTCGAAGCCGGTGAAAGCGTGGATGCGGCACTGGCCCGCGAGCTGCGCGAAGAGCTGGGTATCGAGGTAAGCCGTTCGCGTGCGCTGATCAAGGTCAGCCACGACTACCCGGACAAGCAGGTGTTGCTGGACGTGCGTGAAGTGCAGGCCTTTACCGGCGAAGCGCATGGCGCCGAGGGTCAGCCGCTGGCGTGGGTTGCCCCGCGCGATTTGCCGCAGTACGAATTCCCCGAGGCCAACCAGCCGATCGTGGCTGCCGCGCGCCTGCCGGACCAGTACCTGATTACCCCCGATGGCCTGGAAGTGCCGCAACTGCTCAAGGGCATCCAGAAGGCGGTTGCCAGCGGCATTCGCCTGATTCAGTTGCGCGCCCCGGACATGTACGACCCCAAGTACCGCGACGTGGCGGTGGATGCGGTTGGGCTGTGTGCGGGCAAGGCGCAGTTGATGCTCAAGGGGCCGCTGGAATGGCTGGGCGATTTTCCTTCGGCCGGCTGGCACCTGACCGCGGCGCAGTTGCGCAAGTACGCCGCCAAAGGTCGGCCGTTTCCCCGCGAGCGGTGGTTGGCGGCTTCCTGCCACTGCGCCGAAGAGCTGGCACTGGCCGAGCAGATGGGCGTCGACTTCGTCACCCTGTCGCCAGTTCAGGCAACCCAGACCCACCCCGAGGCGGCGCCGTTGGGCTGGGACGAAGCTCGACGTTTGCTGGCCGGGTTCAGCAAGCCGGTGTACTTGCTGGGTGGGGTAGGGCCGGGTGAGCGCGAGCGAGCCTGGGAAGCCGGGGCCCAGGGTGTGGCCGGCATCCGGGCATTCTGGCCCGAGGCCTGAGCCATTGGGGCGGCCCTTCACGACACCGCGCAGGCCGCCCGGAACCTGTCAGCCCTGCGGCTTTTCAGCAGGCTGCCACAACACCTCGGCCACCCCCTGTCGCCGCCCGATGATCCGCGCCGCCACGAACAGCAGGTCGGACAGGCGGTTGATGTACGCCAGACCCACCCCTTCCAGTGGTTCCAGCGCATGCAGCTGCTGGCAGCGCCGCTCGGCGCTGCGCGCCAGGCTGCGGCACACATGGGCCTGCGCCACCAGCATCGAACCACTGGGCAGGATGAAGTTCTTCAGCGGCCCCAGCTCTTCGTTCCACACATCGATGACCGCCTCCAGGCGCTCCACTTCTGCCTGGTTCAAGGCCTGGTAGCTGGGCATGGCCAGCTCGCCACCCAAGTCGAACAAGCGGTGCTGACACGGCGCGAGCACCGTAGTGACCTCTTCCAGGCCTTGCTCGGCCAGGCCTGCCAAAAGCACCCCGAGCTGGCTGTTGAGGCTGTCTACCTCGCCAATGGCTTCTATGCGCGGGTGGCTTTTCGGCACCCGCCGGCCGTCGCCCAGGCCGGTTTCGCCCTGGTCGCCGGTACGGGTGTAGATCTTCGATAGGCGGTTGCCCATGTCATTGCTCCGGTAAGGTCGGCGCCGCTGCTGCCGGCTGGCCGAGGGGCAGGCGCAGGGTGAAGCACGTACCCTGGCCAGGCGTGGAGTGCACCTCCATCTGCCCCTTGTGGTTGTTGGTGATGATGAAGTACGAAACCGACAGGCCCAGCCCGGTGCCCTGGCCGATTTCCTTGGTGGTGAAGAACGGCTCGAAGGTGCGCTTGCGCACGGCCTCTGGCATGCCGACGCCATTGTCCTCGACCTGAATCTCCGCCCACGGCGGGTTCAGCCGGGTGCGCAGGGTGATCCGCCCCGGCTCGCTCGGTTGCGGGCGCAGGTGGATGGCCTGGGCGGCGTTCTTCAACAAGTTCAACAGTACCTGTTCCAGTTCGTTGGCAGTGCACGGCACAGGCCCCAGTTCAGGGTCGAACTGCCGGACGATGGCCTGCCCCTTGAAGTCGAAACCGATCGCCAGGTCGAAGTCGTTGCCGGCAATTTCCACCGCCTGGTCGATCAGCGCCGGCAACTCGCAAGGCTCCAGCTGTCGGTTGCTGCGGCGGCTGAAGCTGAGCATGTGGGTGACGATCTTCGCCGCGCGGGCCCCGGCCTGCTGAATGCCATCGAGCAGTTGCGGCACTTCGCGGCTGGCCAGGTAGCGGTTGATCATGGCCAGGTCGAGGCCAAGCTCGCTGGCCTGTTCCTGGTTGCGGGGCAGGTCTGCCGACAGGCGTCGGCGGATGTTCTGTACGTTGTGCAGGATGGCGCCCAGCGGGTTGTTGATTTCGTGAGCCATGCCCGCCGCCAGGCCGCCGACCGAGAGCATTTTTTCCGACTGGACCATCATTTCTTCCAGCGACAGGCGCTGGGTGATGTCGTCGATGCGGATCACCACGCCGCGCCCGCCGCCGCCGGTGAGCGGGTAGAAGGTGAGGGCGTAATGGCGCAGCTCGTCGCCCTTGGGCCAGGTGACCCGCTCGATCTTGGCCACCCGGTGCTTTTCCACGGTTTCCTTCAGTTGCGGCAGGAACGGCTTCAGCGGCTCGAAGGCGATGAATACCGGCTGGTTCAGCGCCTCATGCAACGGCGTGCCGGAGAGGACCGTGGCTTCGTGATTCCACTGGGTGACATAGAGCTGTTCGTCCAGGGCAATCAATGCCGAGGGCATCGAGTCGATGATGCTGTTGAGGTAGTTCTGGAAACCGGTGAGTTTTTTCTCGATCTTGCTGCGCACCTGCACTTCCAGTTCCAGCTTGCGGTTGGTATGGCGGGTTTCCTCGGCCAGGCCCTGGGCCTGGTCATAGGCATCCTGGAACTCGTCACGGGCGCGTTTGAGTTGCTGCTCACGGGCCTCGATGCGCGAAAGCATGGTGTTGAAGGCGTCGGCCAGGCTGCCGATCTCATCGTCGTTGCCACGCCGGGCGCGCAGGGCGTAGCTCTCTTCGCGGGTGACCTGGCGGCTGAGTTCTTCAAGCTGGTTGATCGGTTGGGTGATCAGGCGTTTGATCTGGCGGGCGATGAAGATCCACAGCAGGATGCTGAACACCAGGATAGCCAGGCTGGCACTGAGCGTGCCGGTGTAGAACGCGGTGGGCAGCTCGCTGCTGGCCACCAGCAACAGATGGGCCGGCGGGTTGGCCTCGCGCGGGATGCGGATCAGTTGGGTGCTGCGAAACTCCATCAGGCGCCAGCCGTCGATGTTGCGAAAGCGCTTGGGCAAGGTCAACGGGTCGCCATGCTGGAGTTGCGCCAGCATGCGACCGTCCCCCCCGTACACGGCTGCCGCGCGCAGCGGGGTGTAGCTGTCCAGCTCCTTGAGCAGGGCACTGGCGGTGTCTGGGGTGTCGCCCGCGCGCTCGGCCAGTTGCGGGTTGGCCACCAGCCGGCCGATGGTCTGCAGGGCCTGGGGTGCCATGCTCTCCTGGGTGATCCAGTAAGCCGCGCTGATGAAGGTGAGGTTGGCCACCAGCAGGATGGTCACCAGCAATACCAGCAGGGCCGCCAGCAGCTTCTGCCCGACCGGGAGGTTTTCCAGGCGATGGCGCAAGGTCATGGGCTAGGCAGTGTCCGTATCCAGGTAATAGGGCTGCGTCAGTCGCAGGGCAAGCCACGTAAGCGCAGGTGTTCGACCAGGCGTTGCAGCAGGTGTTCCAGTTGCGGCAGCTGCAGGCCGTGCCGGGCGGCAACCCGGCAGGCATGGCCGAGCAGGTAATGCACCTCGGTGCGTCGGCCTGCGTGCACGTCCTGGTACATGGAAGAGTAGTTGGCTGCGGTGGCCACGATCACCCGTTGCACTTCTTCGTCCAGGCCCTCGGCCGCTTGCGGCTGGCCACAGCGGCGTAGCAGTGCGGCCAGTTCGGTACACAGGCCATGTACTTCCCCCAGGTGGCCCAGCAAGCCGCCGTTCTGGCAAGCGTGCAGCACGGTCAGCGGGTTGATCGCGCAGTTGAGGGCCAGCTTGCGCCACAGGCGGGTGAGGATATCCACCGTCCATTCGGCAGGGATGCCTGCTTCGTGCAGGTCATCGAACCAGGCCGGCAGCGCCGGGTTGCGCGGGTCGCCCAGCCAGTTGAAGCCATGCCCGGCGAAACGCACTTGCCAGTCGCCTTCGCGGAAGGCGCCTTCGGTGCTGGAGGCGAAAACGCAGCGCGCCTGTGGCAGCAGGTCTGCCACCGCGTCCTGGCTGCCCAGGCCGTTCTGTAGCAGTAGCACGTCTGCGCCCTCGGCCAGGCGTGGTACCAGGCCGGCAATCGCCGGGGCCGCGTCGTAGGCCTTGCAGGCCACCAGCAGGCGATGGATCGGCCCGTCAGCCTGGGCGGTTTCGGCGGGTATGGCGTAGTGCCTGGGCTGTTCTTGCTCGATCAACGTCAGGCCGCCAGCCTGCTCATAGGCCTGCAGCCGTTGCCGATCGCGCAGCACCAGGCGCACTGCCTTGCCCGCGCGTGCCAGGCGGCAAGCCCACAGGCTGCCGAGGCTGCCGGCGCCGAGAATATGCCAGGTGCTGCTCATATGCGTTTCGCAACCCGTTATAATGAGCCCGCATTTTAACCGTCAAACCCGGCGCGCTCCATCTTCAGCCTGAGCGCGCTTTTATTTTGGGAGAACAACCATGCCTTCGTTCGACGTGGTATCGGAACTGGACAAGCACGAAGTGCAGAACGCGGTGGACAACGCCATCAAGGACCTGGACCGCCGTTACGACCTCAAAGGCAAGGGCTCCTTCGAGTTCAAGGACAAAGAGCAGACCGTGATGCTCACCGCCGAGGAAGAGTTCCAGCTCGAAGCCATGCTGGAAATCCTGCGCCTGGCGCTGGTCAAGCGCAAGATCGACGTGAAATGCCTGGAAACCAAGGACCCGTATGCGTCCGGCAAGGAAAAGAAACAGGAAGCCAAGTTCCGCGAGGGTATCGACAAGGACCTGGCCAAGAAGATCGTCGCCACCATCAAGGACGGCAAGCTGAAGGTGCAGGCCGCCATCCAGGGTGAGCAGGTACGGGTAACCGGCAAGAAACGCGACGACCTGCAGGAAGCCATTGCCTTGCTGCGGACCAAGGAATTCGAGATGCCGCTGCAGTTCAACAACTTCCGCGACTGATGCGGGTGTGGCCAGGAACCCCCATGGCTCAATGATGTCCATGGGGGCCGGGGCCGTGTGATAGCGCGGTCTGTTCTACCGTGTACTTGCCGTTCGGCATCAGGAGATGAATATGGATTTGAACGCTGAAGTCGATCAGCTGGTTCGCCAGTCGCAAACCTGGATCCCCTTGATCATGCAATACGGCAGCCGTGTGCTGCTGGCGCTGGTGACCCTGGCGGTCGGCTGGTGGATCATCAACAAGGTCAGCGCCCGCCTGGGCAAGCTGGTCGGCCTGCGCAATGCCGACCTGGCGTTGCAGGGCTTCATCAGCACCCTGGCCAACATCGTGCTGAAGGTCCTGCTGCTGGTCAGCGTGGCGTCGATGATCGGCATCGAGACCACCTCGTTCGTCGCGGCTATCGGTGCCGCCGGCCTGGCCATCGGCCTGGCGCTGCAGGGTAGCCTGGCCAACTTCGCTGGCGGCGTGCTGATCCTGATGTTCCGCCCGTTTCGCATCGGCGACTGGATCGAGGCACAAGGTGTTGCCGGCACTGTCGACAGCATCCAGATCTTCCACACCGTGCTGCGCACCGGTGATAACAAGACGGTGATCATGCCCAACGGCAGCCTGTCCAATGGCATCATCACCAACACCAACCGCCAGCCCACGCGCAAGGTGGTGTTCGATGTGGGCGTGGATTACGAGGCCGATTTGCAGAAGGCCCGCAATGTGTTGCTGGAGCTGGCCCAGGACCCTCGTGTGCTGGCCGACCCCGCTCCGCAAGCGGTGGTGGCGACGCTGGGTGACAGTTCGATCACCGTGTCGCTGCGCTTGTGGACCAAGACCGCCGATTACTGGGATGTGATGTTCATGCTCAACGAGCAGGCGCGTGACCGCCTGAAGGCCGAAGGGATCGACATTCCGTTCCCGCAGCGGGTCATTCGGGTGGTGCAGGAAACTGCCGCCCAGTAACAGCGCATCAGCGCCGGGGCTGCACAGCGGCCCCGCTTTTTTCGCCCCGATTACACTTGTTCACAGCAAACCTCTGCAATTTCTGGCATATACCCTGCTCCTGCCTGTCACCCCTGATATGCCATCATGAAACCACTGCTGTACATCACCCCCCTGCGGGCCTTGCTGTTTGGCCTGACCCTGGCCCTGTTCGAACTGCTGACCTACCTGGCCAGTGACGCGGTGATGCCGGCCATGCCGGTCGTGGTCGGCGACCTGAAGGCCAGCCCTGAATACATCCCCCATGCCCTCAACCTGTACTTGCTCGGTGGCGTTGTGCTGCAGTGGCTGATCGGCCCGCTGGCAGACCGCTATGGTCGGCGCCCGTTGCTGCTGGCCGGCTGCGCATTCTTCGGCCTGGCCTGCCTGGCGACCTTCTGGGCCCATGATATTGGCCTGTTCAACCTGTTGCGCCTGTTGCAGGGGATAGGCCTGGGCTTTGTGGTCACGGTCAGCTACCCGGCGCTGAATGAGGCATTCAGCGAGGCGGATGCCGTGCGCATGATGGCGCTGCTGGCCAATATCGCGCTGCTGTCGCCGCTGCTTGGCCCGCTGGTCGGGGCCTTGCTGTTGCAGTGGCTGGACTGGCGTTGGCTGTTCGTGGCTTTCGCCGTGGGGGCCGTGGTGTGCTGGGGGCTGCTGTACCGGCTCATGCCCGAAACCCTGGGGGTAGAGCGCCGCGACGGTTCGCGCCTGGCGTTCACGCCGATCCACCTGTTGCCATTGTTGGCAGGCTACGGCCAATTGCTCGGCAACCGCCGCTTTGTCGCGGGCAGCGCCGCCCTGGGCCTGGTCGGGTTGCCGCTGATTGGCTGGATTGGCCTGTCACCGGTATTGCTCATTCACGATGAGGGCCTGACGACCCTGGAATATGCGCTGTGGCAGCTGCCGGTGTTTGGCGGGTTGATCCTGGGCAACCTGATCATCAACCGTATTGCCGACCGCTACCCGCTGCCGGCCCTGGTTCGTGGTGCCCTGTGGCCGTACCTGGCAGGGTTGAGCGTGATGGTGCTGGCGACATGGTATTGGCCGAGCGTGACCAGCTTGGTGGCAGGCATGTCGTTGTATGCACTGGGCCTGGGTGTGGCCAACGCGGTGCTGTACCGCATGACGCTGTTTTCCAGCGAGCAAAGCAAAGGCCTGGTCTCGGCCATGCTGGGGATGATTACTATCGCCCTGTTGGGGCTGGGTGGGGCGTTGCTGGCCATGATCGGCGCCGGCGCCAGCTTGCTGCATTTCGCACTGGCGGCGGGGCTGGCGGGCGCGCTGGCGCTGTGGCCGTTGTGGTTTGTGGTGGGCGGCCGGCCGGGGCAAGGGGCCGTGGCTGACTGATCTGCAGTACCTGTGCCTTGTCGATCTGTAACTTGCCAAGGTCGCTATCGTGGCCTGCATGCGGGTCTTCCTGGTGCGACTCAATGCCATGCTCAGGACTGGCGAGCCTTGGCTGGATCTGGTGTTGCCTCAGCCGAAGAGGGTGTAGATCAACAGCCAAAATGCAGGACTCGAAGATCACACGGTTCCTGTGGGAGCGGGCGTGCCCGCGAACACCGGCGCAGCCGGTGCCCGACACCGCGGCGCCTGCTTCGCGGGCAAGCCCGCTCCCACAATGAATCGCGCAGCTTTTCAAATTCTGAGAAAGACAGTTGCTCC
>NZ_BLJG01000209.1 GCF_009932375.1 Pseudomonas juntendi | reverse complement strand
CACAACCCAATGCCGCGCCTACCCTCGATACGTGTCATCTGCTCGGGTGAAGCCTTGCCGGGGAATCTGGTACGGCGCTTCCACGCTCAGCTGCCAGCCGTCGAGCTGCACAACCTCTACGGCCCGACCGAAGCCGCGGTGGATGTCAGCGCCTGGCACTGCACCACTGCCCCGGACAACACCCCGATCGGCAAACCCATCGCCAACACCACCCTGTACATCCTCGACGACCAGCAGCAACCGGTCCCCCAGGGTGTAGCCGGCGAGCTGTACATCGGCGGCGTGCAAGTGGCCCGGGGTTACCTCAACCGCGCCGAACTCACCGCCGAGCGCTTCATCGACGACCCGTTCGTACCCGGCGCACGCCTGTACCGCACCGGTGACCTGGCGCGTCACCTGCCCGACGGCAACATCGAATACCTGGGCCGTAACGACGACCAGGTCAAACTGCGTGGCCTGCGCATCGAACTGGGTGAAATCCAGGCCGGCCTCACGGCCATCGAGGGCGTCAAGGAGGCTGTCGTGCTCGCCCATGAACAACGCCTGGTGGCTTACTACACCGGCGCCCTGCACAGCACGGATACCCTGCGCAAGGCGCTGCTCGCGCAGTTGCCGGAATTCATGGTGCCGGCGCTGTTCATGCACCTGGACGCCCTGCCGCTGAGCCCTAACGGCAAGCTCGACCGCAAGGCCTTGCCTGCACCCGGTGCCATCGAAGACCGCCCCTACGCGGCCCCCGAAGGCGACACCGAAACCCTACTGGCGGCCCTGTGGTGCGAACTGCTCGGCCTGGAGCAGGTGGGGCGGCATGACAACTTCTTCGAACTGGGCGGCCACTCGCTGCTGGCCGTGACATTGACGTCACGGCTACGCGAGCAAGGCCTGGAGGCTGATGTGCGCGCCTTGTTCGACCAACCGACCCTGGCCGGCTACGCAGCCATCACAGACAGCATGGAGATCGTCCTGTGAGCATCAACCAATTACTGGCAACACTGACCGCGCAGAATGTGCAGCTGGCACTCAAGGATGGCCAACTGGTGGTCCAGGGCAACCGCCAGGCGCTGACCGACAGCACCCTGGTGGCGCAACTGCGTGCGCACAAACCCACCCTTGTCGGCATGCTCGAGCGAGGGGAGTACGTGGCGGTCAAGCAGGGCGCGGTACAGGTGCCGGGCAACCTCATTGCGCCAGGCTGCACGCACATCACCCCGCAACTGCTCAACCTGGTCACGCTCGACCAGGCCAGCCTGGACAGCGTGGTCAGCGCAATACCGGGGGGCGCGGCCAACGTGCAGGACATCTACCCACTGGCGCCGTTGCAACAAGGCATGCTCTTTCACCACGCCAGTGCCAGCGAGCATGACCCGTACGTGATGCAGGCACGCTTCGTGTTCGCCAGCGAGGCGCGCCTGCAGGCATTCGCCGACGCCTTGAACGGGGTGATCGCCCGCCACGATATCCTGCGCACCTCGGTGCACTGGCAAGGGTTGCAAGCGCCGGTGCAGGTGGTATGGCGCAAGGCCGAACTGACGGTTCTGACGCTGCCCGTCGATGCCCCGAAGCGTGACTGGCTCGACCTGACCCAGGCGCCGCTGATGCGCTTGCTGCGTGACGCGCCACAGGCCGACGGGCGGCTGACTGCGACCTTGCAGTTCCACCATATCGCCATGGACCACAGTGCCCTGGAGGTGGTGCGCCACGAGCTGATTGCGTTTCTCAGCGGCGCCGAGGCGCAACTGGGCGCACCGGTGCCGTTTCGCAACTATGTTGCGCAGGCGGTGCTGGGGATCAGCGAAGCCGGGCACGAAGCATTTTTCCGCGACATGCTTGGCAGTGTCGACGAAGCCACCCTGGCGTATGGCTTGCAGGACGTGCAGGGCACTGGCGAGGTGCATGCCGAGTACCAGCTCGACCTGCCATTGGCACTGTGCCAGGGCTTGCGCGCCCAGGCCCGCAGCCTGGGGGTAAGCGTCGCCAGCCTGTTCCACCTGGCCTGGGGCCGGGTACTGGGGGGCCTTACCGGGCGTGAGCAGGTGGTGTTCGGCACAGTGCTGATGGGCCGCCTGCAGGGCGCCGAGGCTACCGACCGGGCGCTGGGGATCTTCATCAATACCTTGCCACTGCGGGTTGACCTGGACAGCGCCGACCTGGGCAGCGCGGTGCGCGCCACCCACCAGCGCCTGAGCGCGCTGATGCGCCATGAACATGCGCCCCTGGCCTTGGCCCAACGCTGCAGCGGCGTGGCCGCACCGGCGCCGTTGTTCAATGCGTTGCTGAACTACCGCCACAGCGCGCCAGGCAGCAGCGAGCCACGCCGTGCCGCCTTGACCGGCATCGATATCATCGAGTCGGCCGAGGCAACCAACTACCCGTTGACGCTGAGCGTGGACGACCTGGGCGAGGCGTTTCGCCTGACCTTGCTGGCCAGCCCGCAAGTGCCGGCCCAGCGCGTGTGTGCCTATGTCCAGCAAACGCTGGAAAGCCTGCTGCAAACCCCACACCTGGCGGTGAACCGGCTGGCCATGCTGCCCCCCGCTGAGCGCGAAACGCTGCTCGAAGGCTTCAACGCTTGCGCCACCCACCACGCGCAGCACCTGACCCTGCACCAACGTATCGAGCAACAGGTTGCCCGTTGCCCAGAGGCCATCGCTGCAACGAGTGGCGGCGCCCAACTGAGCTACGGCGAACTCAACCGCCGCGCCAATGCCTTGGCCCACCACCTGATCAGCCTGGGTGTGCGCCCGGACGACCGGGTGGCCGTGGTGGCCCGGCGCGGGCTGGACACGCTGGTCGGCCTGCTCGCTGTGCTCAAGGCCGGCGCAGGTTACGTGCCGGTAGACCCGGCGCACCCCGACGAGCGCATCGGCTACCTGCTGGCAGACAGCAGCCCCGCGGTGGTACTGACGCAACAGGCGTTGAGCCATCGCCTTGGTAAAACCGGCGTACCGCTGCTGTTACTGGACCAGCCGGACTGGCCTGCCAGCGACGCCAACCCGGTCGTGCCCGGGCTTGCTGCGCAGCACCTGGCCTATGTGATCTACACCTCCGGCTCGACCGGGCAGCCCAAGGGCGTGATGGTTGAACACCGCAGCGTCAGCAACCTGGTCGACTGGCACTGCCGTGCTTTCGACCTGTGCCAGGGGCGGCACACCTCCAGCCTGGCCGGCTTTGGCTTCGATGCCATGGCCTGGGAAGTGTGGCCGGCATTGTGCGCCGGGGCCACGCTGCACCTGGCGCCGACCACCGAGGGCCACGACGACCTCGACGCCATGCTCGCCTGGTGGCAGGCGCAGCCGCTGGACGTCAGTTTCCTGCCCACACCGGTGGCTGAATATGCCTTCAACCATCACCTGGAACATCCGACCTTGCGCACCCTGCTGATTGGTGGCGACCGCTTGCGCCAGTTCAATCGCACCCAGCGCTTTGCCGTGGTCAACAACTACGGGCCGACCGAGGCCACGGTGGTGGCCAGTTCCGGGGCGCTGGAGGCAGGCGGTGCGCTGCATATCGGCAAACCGGTGGACAATGCGCGGCTGTACGTGCTCGACGCGCATATGCAACCGGTCGCCCTGGGCGTGCCGGGCGAGCTGTACATCGGTGGTGTCGGGGTTGCCCGGGGCTACTGGAACCGCCCGCAGTTGACCGCCGAGCGGTTCTGCGACGATCCGTTCGTGGCGGGCGGGCGCCTGTACTGCACCGGCGACCTGGTGCGCTGGCTGCCGGACGGCACGCTCGACTACCTGGGGCGTAACGATGACCAGGTGAAGATCCGCGGCGTACGCATCGAGCTGGGCGAAATTGAAAGCCGCCTGGCAGCCTTGGCCGGCATCGCCGAAGCGGTGGTGATCGCGCGTGAGGATGAACCCGGGCACCCGCAGCTGGTGGCGTATTTCACCGCCAGTCCCGACGTACAACCCCTTAGCCCGGAAGGCCTGCGCGGCCAGCTGCAGGCACACCTGCCGGCCTACATGGTGCCGGTGGCGTTCGTCGAGCTGCCGGTATTGCCACTGACGGCCAATGGCAAGCTCGACCGCCGGGCGTTGCCGCGCCCTGGGCGTGCTGCACTGTTCGAACAGGCTTACGCGCCGCCGCAGGGTGAGCTGGAGTTGGCCCTGGCACAGATCTGGGCGGAACTGCTGCAGGTCGAGCGCGTGGGGCGCGACGACCATTTCTTCAGCCTGGGTGGCCATTCGCTGCTGGCCATGCGCATGGTGTCGCAGGTGCGCGTGCGCCTGGGCGTGGAACTGAGCCTGGCCGAGCTGTTCGCCAACCCGCAGCTGGCCGCGGTAGCCCAGGTGCTGGCCGGGGCCGTTGGCACTGCGCTGCCGGCGATCGTGCCGGTGCCGCACGGGCAGCCGCTGCCGATGTCGTTTGCCCAGCAGCGGCTGTGGTTCCTGGCGCAGATGGAGGGCGGCAACCAGGCCTACAACGTGCCGTTGGCCTTGGGCTTGCGCGGGCCATTGGATAGCGCTGCGCTGGAGGGTGCGCTGTTGCGCATCATCGAGCGCCACCAGACGTTGCGCAGCCGCTTCGTGGCACGTGATGACAGCGCCGAGGTGGTGATTGCCGCCACTGCGGGCGACGGCTGGTTCAGCTGTGAAACGTTGGCCGCTGAAGCGTTGCCAGGCCGCTTGCAGGAATTGGCGGCAGCGCCGTTCGACCTGGCCCACGGGCCGTTGCTTCGTGCCCACGTGCTGAGCCTGGGCGTGCAGCACCATGTGCTGGCACTGACCGTGCACCACATCGTTGCCGATGGCTGGTCGCTGGGGGTGCTGACCCATGAACTGAGCGTGCAGTACGCAGCCGTGTGCAACGGTCGCGATGACCCGCTGCCGCCGTTGGCCATCCAGTACCCAGACTACGCGGTATGGCAGCGCCGCTGGCTGGCTGGGGAGCAGCTGCAACGCCAGGTGGCCTTCTGGCAACAGAACCTCGAAGGTGCCCCCGAGCTGCTCAAGCTCCCTGCTGACCGGCCACGGCCGCCGCGCCAGGACTTTGCCGGTGCAAGCCTGCCAGTGCGGTTCGAGCCACGCTTGACCGCCGCCCTGCGCGGGCTGGCCCGGCGCCATGGGGTGACGCTGTACATGACCGTGCTCGGTGCCTGGGCGGCCCTGCTCGGCCGCCTGGCAGGCCAGCCTGAAGTGGTGGTGGGCTGCCCGGTGGCAGGGCGCGGCCGGGCCGAGCTGGAGCCGCTGGCCGGGTTGTTCGTCAACACGCTGGCCATGCGCATCGACAGCAGCGCAGCGGGCACCGCGCAGGCGCTGCTGCAGCAGGTGCGCGACCGCGTGTTGCAAGCCCAGGCCCACCAGGACCTGCCGTTCGAGCACGTGGTGGAAATGCTTCGCCCGGCGCGCAGCCTTGCGCACACGCCGCTGTTCCAGGTCAGCCTGAACTGGCAGGCCACCCAAGGCGCAGCCTTGCACCTGCAAGGCCTGCAACTGGAGGCCGTGCCCCAGGCCGCGGCAGTGGCCAAGTTCGACCTCACGCTCAACCTGGGCGAGCAGGGCGATACCTTGGCCGGCAGCCTCGACTACGCAACGGCACTGTTCGACGCCGCCACCGTGCAGCGCTACCTGGGCTACTTCGAGCGCCTGCTGTGGGCCATGGCCGATGATGACCAGCAAGCCCTGGCCCAAGTGGAGCTGATTGACGAGGCGCAGCGCCAGGACCTGCTGCACGCACGCAACGCCACCCATTACGCCTACCCCCGTGACGTTGCCGTGCACCACCTGTTCGAGCAGCGCGTGGCCCTTCACCCGCTGGCTGTGGCGGCGGTGCAGGGCGAGCAGACCCTTTGCTATGGCGCGCTCAACGAGCGCGCCAACCGCCTGGCCCACTACCTGATCGGCAGCGGGGTAGAACCTGGCGCTTGCGTGGCCATCCTGTTGCCGCGGTCGCTGTCACTGCTGGTGGCGCAACTGGCCGTGCTGAAGTGCGGTGCCGTCTACGTGCCGCTCGACCTGCATGCCCCTGCCGAGCGTCAGCTGTTCATGCTCGAGGACTGCCAGGCGGTGTTGCTGCTCACGGCTACCGATATCGCCTCCGACCTGTCCGTGCCACGCCTGGAACTCGACAGCCTGGCGCTCGACCGCCAACCTAGCACCAACCCTGCAGCGGTGCAGGCTGGCGGCAGCACCGCGTATGTGATGTACACCTCCGGCACTACCGGCACACCCAAAGGCGTGTGTGTGCCGCACCGGGGCATCGCGCGCCTGGTATTGAACAACGGCTATGTCGAGCTGCTGGCCAGCGACCGTTTCGCTTTTGTCTCCAACCCGGCATTCGACGCCAGCACCTTCGAGGTCTGGGGCGCGCTACTGAACGGGGGCCAGGTGCGCGTGATCGACCATGCCACGCTCATCGACCCCGCGCGCTTTGCCACGGCGCTGCTGGAGCAGCAAGTCAGCGTGCTGTTCCTGACCACTGCGCTGTTCAACCAGTATGTGCAGTGGGTTCCAGCGGCGCTGGCCCGGCTGCGCGTGTTGCTGTGCGGTGGCGAACGTGCCGAGCCGGCAGCGTTCCGGGCCTTGCTGCAACAGGCCCCCCGCTTGCGGTTGTTCAACGCCTACGGGCCGACCGAAACCACCACCTTTGCGGTGACCTGCGAGGTAAGCGAGTTGGCGGAGGACGCCGCCCAGGTACCCATTGGCCGGCCTATCGGCAATACCCAGGTGTATGTGCTGGATGCCTGGCAACGGCTGGTGCCGGAAGGTGTGGTGGGGGAACTGTACATTGGTGGCGATGGCGTGGCGCTGGGCTACCTGAACCGTGCCGAGCTGACGGCCCAACGTTTCATCGACGACCCCTTCAGCACCCAGGCGGGTGCGCGCTTGTACCGTACCGGCGACCTGGTGCGCTGGCGCGGCGACGGCCAACTGGAGTACCAGGGGCGCAACGACGACCAGGTGAAGATCCGCGGTTTTCGCATCGAGCTGGGCGAGATCGAGCAGCAGCTGGCCCTGGCCCCGGGCATCGGCGAAGTCGTGGTGATGGCCGTTGCCGATGCGTCCGGGCCGTTGCGCCTGGTGGCCTGGTACACCCGCCAGGCCGCCAGCCTGGACGCCCTGCAACTGCGTGGCTACCTGCGCGGCCGGTTGCCGGAGTACATGGTGCCATCGGCGTTCGTTGCCTTGGCACGGCTACCGTTGAACGCTAATGGCAAGGTCGACCGCCGGGCCTTGCCGGCACCGGGGCCGCAGGACTTTGCGGTGGCTGCCTTCGAGGCCCCCGAAGGCGAGCGCGAGCAGGCCTTGGCAGCGCTGTGGTCCGAGTTGCTGGAAGTACAGCCGATCGGCCGCCAGGACCGCTTTTTCGAGCTGGGCGGCCATTCGCTGCTGGCCATGCGCATGCTCGCGCAAGTGCGCCAACGGCTCGGCCGTGAGCTGGCACTGGCCGACCTGTTTGCCGACGACAGCCTGGCAGCGGTGGCCACCTGCCTCACGCGCGAGGGCCAGGCGTTGCCGGCCATCACGCCGGCGCCCCGCACAGGCCGGCTGCCGCTGTCGTTCGCGCAACAGCGCCTGTGGTTCCTGGCACAGTTGCAGGAAGCCAGTGCGGCCTATCACATCCCCATCGCCCTGCGCCTGCAGGGCCCGCTGCAGCGAGCCGCACTGGAACGCACGCTGCACCGGCTGATCGAGCGGCACGAAAGCCTGCGTTGCCATTTTGTCGCTGAGGATGGCGAGCCCCATGTGCGCCTGGCCAGTGACAGCCGCGGTTTCAGCCTGGGTTGGCAGGACTGCCCAGGCCTTGAGCCGGTGGCGTTGGCCGCGTTGCTGCGCGAAGACGCCAGCCAGGCCTTTGCCTTGGCCCATGACTTGCCCATCCGCGGGCGGCTGTTGCGCCTGGGCCAGGACCACCATGTGCTGCTGCTGACGCTGCACCACCTGGTCGCCGATGGCTGGTCGCTGGGGGTACTGGTCAGGGAGCTGGGTGCACTGTATCAGGCCTTCAGCACCGGGCAGCCTGACCCACTGCCTGCCTTGCCGGTGCAATACCTGGACTATGCCGTGTGGCAGCGCCAGTGGTTGAGTGGCACAGCCTTGCAACAGCAGGCGGACTATTGGGCCGCCCAGTTGGGCGGCGCCCCCGTCCTTGTCAGCCTGCCTTGGGACCGACCCCGCCCGGAGCGGCAGCAGTATGCCGGCGACAGTGTCGAACTGAGCCTGGATCCGCGTTTGAGCAGCGAGCTCAAAGCCCTGTGCCGGCGCCACGCGGTCACGCCATACATGCTGTTCTTGGCGGCTTGGGGGGTGCTGTTGGCGCGCCTGGCCGGCCAAGACGAAGTCGTGATCGGCTCGCCGGTCGCCAACCGCCAGCAAGCGGAGGTGGATGGGCTGATCGGCATGTTCGTCAATACCCTGGCGCTGCGCCTGGATGTGTCGGGCGCGCCGGATGTGGCGACGTTGCTGGCGCGGGTCAAAGCGGTCGTATTGGCCGGCCAGGCGCACCAGGACCTGCCGTTCGAGCAAGTGGTCGAACGGCTGCGCCCACGCCGTAGCCTGTCGCATACGCCGCTGTACCAGGTGTCGCTGGATTGGGATGGCAACCCAGGCCGCGAGGCGCTGCAGTTGGCAGACCTGGCGGTGACTGCACTGGGCGGCCCGGCCAGCGTTGCCAAGGTCGACCTGAGCTTGAGCCTGGGCGAGCGCGGCGACGGTTTTGCAGGCGGCATCGTGTACGCCACGGCGCTGTTCGAGCGGGCCACCGTTGCGCGGTTCGCGGGCTATTTCGAGCAACTGCTGTGGGCTTTCGTGGCCAGCGACCGGGCCATTGCGGCGCACGCCCCGCTGCTGGATGCGCACGAGCGCAAGCGCTTGCTGTTGGACTTCAACGACACAGCCGTCGCCTACGACCTCGGGCAGACGTTGCACGGCCTGATCGAGGCGCAGGTCCGGCGCACCCCCGAGGCGCTGGCGGTCAGGGCCGAGGAGGGCGAGCTGACCTACGACCAGCTCAACCAGCAGGCCAACTGCCTGGCGCACCACTTGAT
>NZ_BLJG01000208.1 GCF_009932375.1 Pseudomonas juntendi | reverse complement strand
GGTGGGCCTGGCGCTGCAGCGTTCGCTGGAAATGGTGGTTGGCCTGCTGGCCATCCTCAAGGCTGGCGGCGCCTATGTGCCACTGGACCCTGAATACCCGCTCGACCGCCTGCGCTACATGATCGAGGACAGCCGTATCGGCCTGCTGCTGAGCCAGCGCGAGCTGCTGCAAAGCCTGGGCGAATTGCCCGAAGGTGTGGCGCGCTGGAGCCTGGAAGACGACGCCGCCAGCCTGGCGGCCTACAGCGCTGCGCCGCTGGACAACC
>NZ_BLJG01000207.1 GCF_009932375.1 Pseudomonas juntendi | reverse complement strand
GGTTTATGGAGCGGATACTGATGAATGGGACGCGCAGCCAGAAGAGGTCCGAAAGTGGGACAACCAGTACGAGACCGTGGTGGTTGAGGAAGCGGTTCTGGTAACTCATCCTGCTATTGGGGACGCGCCACCTGTGGTGGAGGTAATTAAGCCGGCTATCATGAAGTCGACGCTGATCAAGGCAGCCGGGCAAGAGGTCGTAACTCCTGCGCTTGAAGCAGGAAGTCGCTACGGAATTCGATATGAAGAGGCTCTTGTCCTAGAAGCAGCTCTCATGCGTAGGACTACCAAACGGCTTGAGGAGCGCCTTGCTCTCATTGAGTCGGGTGTCTGATGGATGTACTAATGCGTGGATGATGGCTCTGCAGCAGCAGAGCCAGCCATTTCACCGAGCGGGAACCCTGGAAAGAAACCTCTCGCACGTTTGGAAAAGTACGATATCCGCTCCGATGTCCTTGCATTGGTCAAAATCAACTTCATAAGACCATATGAAATGGAACTCTTTGAATAAAGCAGCAAAGAATGGACTCATACCCCAAGATGGACACATTGAGAAAAATGAGTTTCCGTAAACAACTATTTTCTTGTCAATTGGGGCGTTATTATTCCTAAAAGAAACTTGGCTTCCCAAGTGTCTCGGTGGATTTATCAACTCTTTTATTTTATGTATTTTTGACTGATCTAAGAATCCATTTTTAAAGTCTGGAGCGTGAAGATGCTCTCCGATCTTTTTAGGGAATTTTATTCCTAGGTCTCCTACTTGCTTAACTACAGATGTAGGAACTATAGAGTTTTCAATATTTATATTGCTCATTCCAAGCCTAGATAGCACAATATCAGTAACGCAAGCGTTTCCAGCAATTGTAAAATGGCTGTCATTCCTTCTGAAAACTGAACCAGAAACATCAGGATTTCTTAATTCGTTTATAGGTATCAATAGGTCTGCATCACAGTTTGCAAAAATGAGGCTTGATAGAGCATAAGATATGGATGAGTTTAGTTTTTCGGGGAAATATTGTGGCAGCAATGTTAGCTTATTTGGAATTACCAAATGCAATATCTGAATTCCAAGAGAGTCAGCTTTACGCTGGCGCATCTCAATTAGCGATGCCCAACTTTCCCCTAAGCCATATTGATCTGGCTCCATATATGCTGTTTTGTATTGATTGCCTCCTTCATAAATAAACAGCCAAGCGTCTCTGCCGATCACTGCAGTTCGGTCATCTGTGACCTTGCCGACTCTTGGGCCAGTGAATTCGTCGCTCATGATGGAAGCGTATTCGCTGAGAGGGTTTTTCAAAAATCTCGAAAGCATCAAGTGCCTCCTTCCGCTGGAGTCTATGCACGCATTCTACTTTCAGTATCAGCTTGCCGCCATCCTATCGGTCGGTGGTTTCACAAAATTCAAGCCTGATTAGGCTCTCATATTTCTTTCAATGCCCGCCAAGCGCGGGCTTTTTTTCGCCTGGAGAAACCATGGCCAGACTCACCGAATCCCAGGCCGGAGGCGCGAATGTGCTCCGGTTTCTGGATCTGATCGCTTTTTCCGAAGGCACCTCGACCGTGAAAGCCAGCGACGATGGCTACAACGTGCTGTACGGCGGAGGGCTGTTTCAAGGCTATGTCGATCACCCGCGCCGCAAGCTCACTTTTCCCATCAACGGCAAGCCGGTCACCAGCACGGCCGCCGGGCGTTATCAGCTGCTCGAGCGGTACTGGGACGCTTACCGCTCTAGCCTACGGCTGTCCGGCGGGTTCACTCCGGAGAATCAGGACCGGGTAGCGCTGCAGCAGATCCGCGAGCGCCGTGCCCTCGACGATATCAAGGCCGGCCGCATCCAGGAGGCGATCGCCAGGTGCTCGAACATCTGGGCCAGCTTCCCGGGCAACAGCTATGGGCAAAACCCGCACCGCCTGGACAAGCTGCTCGGGCGCTGGGTGGAGCTCGGCGGAGCGCTGGCATGAACTGGCTGGCCGCTGTGCCTGCCTGGTGCTGGTGGTTGATCGCGCTGGTGCTGGTCGCTGGCGGACAGCAGTACCGCGTGGTGGTCGCCCAGGGCGAGACGGCCGAGGCCCGAACCGAACTGTCCGACTACCGCCTGCAGGTAGCTGAGCGCGACCGGCGCGCCGCGGCCCAGGCCAGAACCGAAGAACAGCGCCGCCAAGCCGTGGCGGACAAGGAGGGCGAGAGTGCACGACAAAAACTGGAACTGGCCCAAGGCCGCGCCGCTGCTGCTGAGTCTGCTGCTGGCGGGCTGCGCGGGGAAATCGACCGACTGCGCGCCGGCCGAGCAGCCACCTGCGGTGCCATCGCTACCCAGCAGCGCCAGGCAGGAACCTCTGCCGTCGTGGTGCTCGGGGGATTGCTTGAAGAGTCTGACCGAATGGCGGGCAGCTGCGCAGCAGCGCTTGAGCGAAGCCGAATAGCAGGCCTGGCGTGCGAGGCAGTGATTGACGGCATTAAGGCGAGTCGCTGACCGGCTGTTGCCTGAATCGGACGACCCATAAGATACTGTATCCATATCCAGTTATCGGCCAGCCACCATGCCTTCAACCATGCCCTCAGAAACTGACCACCTGCAGGTCTCCATCGACGATTTGCTCAAGCTGCGCGCGCCCAACGTTTACCTGGTCAAGGTGGAGGGCGATAGCATGCAGGGGGCCGGCATCTATACCGGTGACCTGCTGATAGTCGATCGCCTGGCTGAGCCAAAGTCTGGCAGCATCATCATCGCCGCGCTGAACGGAGATGCCACCTGCAAGCGGATGATGATCCGTGACCGCCAGGTAGTGCTGGTGCCGGACAACCCCAAGTTCCCGTCCAGGTACATCATGGAGGGTGACCAGTTCGAGGTTTGGGGTGTGGTGACTCACAGCATTCGGGATCACGACCGGTCATGACTGGGGCGGGACAGTCCTGGGACACCGGTTGTCCCAAATAGGCATGAACTACCAGCACCAGCACTTAAGCGTTTTCCCATGTATTCCGGGGCTTGCAGGCCAAACCCCAGCAAAACCAAGGGGGTCATAACGGATTGCAAATCCGTCTACGCCGGTTCGATTCCGACCTCGGCCTCCACCATTCGAAAGCCCCGCAGATTAACGTCTGCGGGGTTTTTATTTGCGCGTCAAAAAATGCCAAACGTTCCTAAATTAATGGCAGCCCTACGGCTAATGCCTGTCAGTTAAGCGTTACTGGGGCTGCTTTGCAGCCCTTCGCGGGCACGCCCGCTCCCACACGTTTCAAGCGCTGAACTCAAGAAATGCGCGCCCCCCTGTGGGAGCGGGCGTGCCCGCGAAGGGTCGCAAAGCGGCCCCAAATTACGTAACTGACAGGCATTAGCCCTACGCCTGATTGCGTACTGCTGAGCCCCGGCCAAGACGCTGTCTTGCGCCCCTTACGAGGCGCACGTGCGGGCTGGCCGAAATCAAGCTGTTGCTGGCATGCTTGTCTGCGCACGAAAGGGAGCAAAGGGTGCCCGTAATGAATCGTTCTTGCACTACCTACTATTTGGAAATGACTTCGGCTTCAGACCTGCAGGCGAAGCCCCAGCGGCATGACCTACAGATTATCGAGTGCGAAGTGCCTCAGGCGCTATTCAACAAATTCCTCTACCAGCTCGTAGGCGCGTCCTGGGAATGGGGCGATCTTGATACCTGGCGTGACGCCGATTGGCAGGCACTCGTTGAGCAGGATTGCCATCGAACGTGGGTTGCCTACCACCGAGGTGCAATTGCCGGCTACTACGAGCTTTATCGTCCCGATGGCCGTAACAGTGAGATCCGATATTTCGGGCTGGCGCCGCAGTTCATAGGGAGCGGGTTCGGCGGGGCGCTGTTGAGCCACGCCGCCCTATCTGCATGGGAGTGGCCTGGCACAGAGCGGGTATGGGTGCACACGTGCACACTTGACCATCCTGCTGCCCTTCAAAACTATCAAGCACGGGGATTTCGCATTTACAAGCAGGTGGAGGAAGCAGGCTAATGAGCGCCTGCGAAGCGGGAAGCCCGGCTACCCGCTTCAAAACCCCAGGTCCCCCTGATGGTCCCGATCATTGGCAGGTTCTATCAACTCCGCCCCCTCGTTGCGAACATTGCCCACTGCTTTTCCAACCGGAAACCAGCGGAAATCCTGTGCGGGGCGGCAGCCTTTTTCGATGATCGTCGCCGCACGTTCCGCCGATGTGGCGGGGTCCAGCCATTCCCTTGCCAGTTGCGGCGTCAGCACCAGAGGCTTTCGGTCGTGGATGTCGATAAGCCCCTGGTCTGCGGCTGCAGTGATGATCACGAAGCCATCGCGCTCATCCGGTGCCACGCCGTGGTGCACCTCTGCCAGCGCCGCAAAGAAAAGCGGGCCGCCGTCGGCACTGGTGATGTAGCAGGGCTGCTTGCGCTTTGGGTCCGCTGGGTCCGCGAGCCACTCAAACCAACCATTGGCAGGCGCCAGGGCTCTGCCGTTCGGCCAAAGTGCCTTGAAGAACTTACCTGTCACTGCCGTCTCGGCTCGAGCATTGATCGGATCCGGGCGCTTGCCTTTGGCCCAGGCAGGCGACCAACCCCACTTGACCCGATCCACGTACAAACCGTCACCACGCTGGCGAACGAGTTCCACGCGCGTGGACGGCGCAACGTTGTAGCGGTTGATCGGCTCGTGGTCGTAGCCATTGATCACCACCAGGTCCAGCGCGAGCTGGCGCAGGTAGTGATCCATCGACTCGTAGATCGAGTAGCGCCCGCACATAATCCACCTCTCGTCCGTCAGAATTTTCGCCGTGCGTGATTGACCGCATGCCCAATGCCAGATTTACTGTATATGCATACAGTTTGCATTGGACCTTCCGTCATGACCATCACCTATCTCGGTCCGCCGACTGGCGGCACCGAATCCTTCCCGCAGTACTCGTTCCACGTTCCGGCCGGTTTCCCTTCGCCTGCCGCAGACCACCTGGAAGGCCATATTTCCCTGGATGAGCTGTTCGACATCCGCGCACCCCATGTGTATCTGGTGAAAGTTGAAGGCGACAGCATGCAAGGCGCTGGCATCTACTCAGGTGATCTGGTCATCGTAGACCGTGGCCGTGAGGCGGAGCACGGCGACATCGTCATTGCCGCGGTCAACTGCGAGCCGGTGTGCAAGCGCCTGCACCGCCGCGACGGGGTGGTGATCCTCAAGTCTGAAAACCCCGCTTACCCGGCGCGGTACATCATGGAAGGGGATGACTTCGTGGTATGGGGCGTTGTGCGTTACAGCGTTCGTGACCATGCGCAGTGACCCGGTTTTCGCGCTCATCGACTGCAATGCGTTCTACGCGAGCTGCGAGCGTGTGTTCAGGCCCGACCTGGCCAAGACCCCGATCGTGGTGCTGAGCAACAATGACGGCTGCGTGATTGCCAGGTCATACGACGCAAAACCCTTCGTGAAGATGGGCGAACCGTATTTCCAGGCCAAGGACAAATTACGCCGCCACGGCATCAAGGCCTTCAGCAGCAATTACGCGCTGTATGGCGACATGAGCGAGCGCGTCATGTCGCTGATCGAGTCGATGGTGCCTGCCGCCGAGGTCTACAGTATCGACGAGTGCTTCGCTGACCTGTCCGGAATTCAGGGCGACCTGACTCTGTTTGGGCGAAATGTGCGTTCAAGAGTCTTTCAATGCACGGGCATCCCGGTTGGCGTTGGCATCGCCGGTACGAAGACGCTCGCCAAGCTGGCCAACCATACGGCCAAGCGCATACAGGCCCAGACGGGCGGGGTTGTGGACATTACCGATGCGTTCAAGCGCGACTGGGTGCTCCGCAATACCAAGGTGAAGGAGGTGTGGGGTGTTGGCCGGCGCATGGCCGCCCACTTCGAGGCAATGGGCATTCATACGGCGATGGACCTGGCCAGGGCCGATGCCTGGACGCTGCGACGCAAGTTCAGCGTGGTCGTGGAGAAAACGGCCCGGGAGCTGGCCGGTACGCCCTGCCTTGAGCTGGATGAGGTCGAGCCGCCGAAGCAGGAAATATGCTGCAGCCGCATGTTCGGCAGGCGGCTTGCTGACCTGGCGCCGATCAAGCAGGCAGTGGCCACCTACGTTGGCCGTGCGGCGGAAAAGTTGCGTGCCCAGGGTTCGCTGTGCAAGCGCATGCGCGTCAGCATACGCACCGGCATGTTCAACCCGCAGGAGCCACACCACGCCCAGGGAGCATTGGTGGAGCTGCCCTATCCGACCTGCGACACACTGCTCATGACCGGGCTGGCTACGGCAGCGGTCGAGCAAATCTTCCGCCCTGGGTTTCGCTACAGCAAGGCCGAGGTGCTGTTGATGGACCTTCGACAACCGGGCGAATTTTCAGAAGATCTTTTTGCCCTGAAGCAGTCGGTGGCGTGCGACCGATTGATGGCGGTCATGGACGACATCAATGGGCGCTGGGGGAGGGGTACAGTGCGCACTGCCAGTGTGCCCGCGGTGCCGGATTGGGGCATGAAGAGGGAGATGATGAGCCAATCCTACACGACGCGAATTGACCAGTTGTGGAAGGTAAAATGCTGAGTCGCGCCTCGGCTTGAGTTCTCCGCAGGCTAAAAGCCTGCGGAGGGTCGTCGGTTAGCTCAAAACCCTGTTTGACCGTTGTTGTACAGGATGGTGTAAGAGTCATCGGTTCTTGGCTCTATCATGATGGGCATGCCGAACAGCTCGCCTCGGCATTGGCATTCACTGATCTTGCAGCGAGGCACATCACCTCGCCTGAACGCCCTCCATAAGGCCTCATCGTGTATCAGGATGCGCTTGACCAAGTTCCCTGGCGCCTCGCTGACCTGCGCAACGTAGTGGTCAAGATCACAACCGAAATACGGTATGGTAACTTCTTGTACAAAGCCGATATTCACGCCATGCTTCTCGAGATCCTTCCTGATACGCTCGATCACCTCTTCTGCTTCACTTTTTATCATGATGGGTATCTCACGTTGCGTGTGTTCATCAAGAACTTTAGCTCACGCGGCGGTGATGCCCTGTCACTCTGTCGGATTTTTGTGCGCAGCAGCGAGTAACGTAGCGCTAGCCTTCCGGCAGGCTCGTTCCACAGATGAATTCCTTCGACCCCAGCCGGTGTGACCCATGCTCGACCACATAGCCCGCGCCGCGCCGCCGCGCCTCTGCCTGTGCTGTTTGCCGGTCGGCATAGACATCGACAAAATGCCAGGGGTAGCGGTCTCTTAGTACACCCCATCCAAGCACCCAGCCTGGACGGTTGGGGTCTTGGGGAAGAATTCTGGCCAGGCTGCGAATGGTCATTGCTGTCTCCTGCAAGTACAAGCCGTACAGACCATTCAAAACCCTCACGTCGAACAGTGCGAGATTTTTCTTTGAACCTGGTATGCCGGTGATCGGTCAGCTTCACTGAAGGGAGTGGTCTGTATCAGGGTATTTCCCAGCGTACTGTTGAAATGTTTCTCAGCTATGGTTGAACGTAAGCGATGTTCACCAACGACGGAGTCAGGAATGGATTATTCCAGCATGGTTGAATCGTTGGACAAGATTCTCAAAGAAGCGGCTGCCGATTGCCCGCATGAGGGTGGGCCGGCCGCCCAAGTGTTTGCCGGTGCTGGCAATCATCAATGTATTCGTAGCCATGCGTGCGCAACGTCGCCACTCGTGGACGGGGTGACCCCTTTGCTACAGGGCATGAACGCGCGGTCGAACTTGAGTGTTGCCCCAATGGGCAGAAACTGACCGGTGGAAGCGAAGCCCGCAACGGATTGTCTGCGGGCTGTGCAGTGGTAATGTTCGGCGCGTAGTCAGCAGGTCAACCTTCGAACTGGATCACCATGCGGCCTTTGATCTTGCCTTCCAGCATCTCGTCGAAGATCTGGTTGATGTCTTCGATCGGCCGGAGTGTCACCTTGGGCACGACTTTGCCTTCAGCGGCAAACTGGAAGGCCTCCTGCAAGTCCTGGCGGGTGCCCACCAGCGAGCCGACTACTTCGATGCCGTCCAGTACCAGGCGGGGGATGTTCAGGTTCATGGCTTCGGAGGGCAGGCCGACCGCAACCAGGCGGCCACCGGCACGCAGGGCGTCTACCGCCGAGTCGAACGCGGCTTTGGCTACTGCCGTAACCACGGCTGCATGGGCACCACCGGTCTTGGCCTGAATGACTTTCGCTGCATCCTCGGTGCGGGGGTTGACCACCATGTCGGCGCCCATCTCGCTGGCGAAGCGCAGTTGCTCGTCGTTGACGTCGATGGCAATCACTTTGGCGTTGAACACATTCTTCGCATATTGCAGGGCCAGATTGCCCAAGCCACCGAGGCCATAGATGGCGATCCACTGGCCGGGGCGAATGTTGGAGCTTTTCACGGCCTTGTAGGTGGTGACGCCGGCGCAGGTGACGCTGCTGGCCGCTGCAGAGTCGAGGCCATCAGGCACCTTGACCGAGTAGTCGGCCTTGACGATGCAGGCCTCGGCCATGCCGCCGTCGACGGTGTAGCCGGAATTCTTCACTTCGCGGCACAGTGTTTCGTTGCCACTGGTGCAGTATTCGCAGTGCCCACAGCCCTGGTAAAACCAGGCAACGCTGGCGCGGTCGCCGGGCTTGAGCGAAGTGACACCGGGGCCTACCTCCTGAACCACCCCAATGCCTTCGTGACCCAGCACGACACCGGTCTTGTCACCGAAGTCGCCATTTTTGACATGCAGGTCGGTATGGCATACCCCGCAGCATTGCATCTTCAGCAGCGCTTCGCCGTGTTCCAGTGGGCGCAGGGTTTTCTCGACAACGTCCACGCGACGGCCTGGCGCAACAACAGCAGCTTTCATAGGAGCCTCCGTGTCTATCCGAATGAGCTTGAGTGATGGCCGGATCAGCATAGACCTTGCGCGCGAGGGGAAAACTGCTCCAGATCATGAGGGTGAGCAGCCACAGGCTGTCGAACAAAGAAAAGCCCGCGGCAAATGTGCGGCGGGCTGCAAGAACGTACGGAGCGGGGTCAGTGTGCGCAAGCAGATGTCGGTATTTCGTGAAGCGCAGGTGATCAACCTGTCATTTGGGGCGCAGTCATTGGCGGGGCGAAAAAAAGCCCGCCATGAAGGCGGGCAAGCAACGTTTGAAGGGAGAGCCTGCAGATTGGGCTGGTGGCATTAACGGTGCATTAATAGCCCCCATTGACCCGGCACCTCGATCGGCCTATACAGGCCTGCCAAACACTTCAGGAGCCAGCATGCGCGACCAAGACGACCTTCACGAGCCGGAACACGATCATCTGCTCGATCACGAATTCCTCTATGGCGACGACGTGGAACACGAGGCGGACGCCCAGGGCGCCGAGGATGAGCTGGAGGAAGACGAAACGCCGGGTGACTTCGATGACCTTGATGAAGAGCGGCTCGAGCATCCGGCGTGGTTCGATGACTGCGACGACTGACTCAGCGCCCGTCTACGGAGAAGCGCCCAGGGCCGCTCACGGCCAATAGCAGCAGGCCACCCATAATGGCCATGTTCTTCAGGAACTGGGTCATGTTGGCACTGCGTTCGGGGTCGACCATGTTCCAGAAAGGGTGGCCGATCAGCGCGGTTCCCAGCACGAACAGCGCGAACAGCGCTGCCAGTGGCCGGGTATAGAAGCCAACGATCAGCAGGATGGCGACCACGAACTCCATCAGTACCGCAATTGCGGCCGCCAGCATCGGGGCGGGGGCACCCAGGGAGGTCATGTAGGCGACGGTCCCGTCGAAACCGGTCAGTTTGGCCCAGCCTGACAAGACGAACAGGATCATCAACAGCACGCGGGCAAGCAGGATGATGATGTCGCGTTGACCATCGAATAGGGAGTAGCGCATGGCAGCGTTCCAGTGGACGAATGTATGCTCCACTTTAGCAGCTGCGCAAAACATTGCTGCCAGACGCTAAAAAGGCGCCATGCAGGCGCCTTTTCAGGGGAATTTGGTGCGAGTGGCGGGACTCGAACCCGCAAGGCTCACGCCGACAGATTTTAAGTCTGCTGTGTATACCAATTCCACCACACTCGCACGCTTGAAGGGGTCGTGAACGACCGGCTCGCTTCTAAGCAGAAGGGCTTTGCAATCAAGCGCGCTTTATAACCCATTGTTATAGTTGAGTCAACCGCAGCACCTATGATCTACAGATGAGAGGGCAGTTGTAATGGGCAATTGACACGTTGCAGTCATTAAGCCACTGTTACCGATTGGTTGGATCCAAGAGTGTCAAGGGATGGCTCAAGGCTGGGCACACCGGGTTACGTTCATTTTTTCCTTCCTGCTGTGCCAGTGGAGTATGCATGGTTTCAGCTGATAGCATCGACCACCCCGACATGCCCGCCCACCGTTATGAACAGCTGGTTCAGTCGGTGGTGGACTATGCCATCTACATGCTCGACCCTTCTGGGCATGTGGTGTCGTGGAATGCAGGCGCGCAACGGATCAAGGGTTACCGCGCCGACGAAGTGGTTGGCCGGCATTTTTCGCTGTTTTTTACCCCGCAGGACTGCGCTGACGGCCGCCCTGAGTGCCTGCTGCGCCAGGCGCTCGAGCAGGGTGTGGCACAGGATGAAGGCTGGCGGGTACGCAAGGATGGCACGCAGTTCTGGGCGTTGGCCGCACTGGATGTGATTCGCGACGAAGACGGCCAGATCGTCGGGCTTGCCAAGGTCACCCGTGACATTACCGACCGTCGTGAGTCTGCCATGCAACTGGATGCCATGCGCGCCCAGCTGTTCCAGGCGCAGAAACTTGAGGCGCTTGGCCAGTTGACCGGTGGCCTGGCGCACGACTTCAACAACATGCTGACCATCATTCTCAGCTCGGCACGCCTGGCGCAGACTACCCAGGACCCGGTGCGGGCGCAGCGCATGCTGCAGCACATCATCGATGCCGGGCAGCGCGGCACCGAGCTGACTCAGCAATTGCTCAGCTTCGCCCGCCACCGCCAGCTCGATGTGGCCAGTGTTGCACCGGCTGCCCTGGTTGCCGCCACCCGTGGCCTGCTGGAGCATGCGTTACCCAGTGCGATCACGCTGACGGTGGTACTGCAACCGGACCTGCCGCTGATCGAAGTCGATGCCGGGCAGCTGCAAATGGTCTTGCTCAACCTGTTGTTCAATGCCCGCGACGCCATCACCGGCAATGGCCATATCGACCTGAGGGTGGAGCTGGTCGAGTTGGCCGGCGAGGTAGAAGGGCTGCACGGCCGCTTTGTGTGCTTTGGGGTGGAGGACAGTGGCGAGGGTATCGCGCCCGAAGTGCTGCCACGCATCTTCGAGCCATTTTTCACCACCAAGCCCTTTGGCAAGGGTACTGGCCTGGGCCTTAGCCAGGTGTACGGCTTCGCCAGGCAGAGCGGTGGCGCTATTTGTGTCGATAGCGCGCCGGGTCGTGGAACTTGCATGCAGCTTTATCTGCCAATGTATCAGAATCAGGCACTCAGCCCACTCGACAGGTAGACAACATGGCACGGGCACTCAGGCGGCTGATAACGGGCATCGACGGGCTCGATGCGTTGCTCAGGGGTGGCCTGGTGGCTGGCGCCTCCTACATCGTTCAAGGGCCACCGGGTGCCGGCAAGACCATTCTTGCCAACCAGCTGGCCCATAACCACGTGCGTGACGGTGGTCGGGTGCTGGTGGCTACCTTGCTCAGCGAGTCACATGAACGCTTGTTCCAGTACCTGTCGACGCTCGCGTTCTTCGACCCGGGGTTGATTGGTGACCAGATCCAGTTCGTCAGCGCTTTCGACACCCTGGAGCAGGAAGGGCTGGAGGCTGTGGTGCGCTTGCTGCGCCAGGAAATCGCCCGGCAAAAGGCCAGCCTGCTGATCGTCGACGGTGTGCTCAATGCCCGCGCCCGTGCACACACCACGCTCGACACCAAGAAGTTCGTCTCCGAACTGCAAGGCCACGCGGCGTTTGCGGGTTGTACGGTGTTGCTGCTGACCAGCGCCCGGCTGGAGGAGGGGAGCCCTGAGCACACCATGGTCGATGGGGTCATCGAGTTGGGTGAGCAGTTACTGGGCAGCCGTGCCGTGCGCCATGTCCAGTTACGCAAAACCCGCGGCAGTGGGGCGTTGTCGGGGCGCCACGAGTGCCTGATCGACGAAGCCGGCATGCACGTGTTTCCGCGCCTGGAAGCGCTGTTCAGCCAACCCAGCCAGGTCGCCGGCGGCAATGTGGGGCGCGTCACCAGCGGGGTACCCACGTTCGATGAAATGCTCGGCGGCGGGCTGGCGAACGGTTCGGTCAGCTTGTTGATCGGCCCGTCCGGTATTGGCAAGAGCTCGTTGTGCCTGGCATTTCTTGGCGCCAGTACCGCGCAAGCGCCAGGCTTGCATTTCGGCTTCTATGAAACGCCCGAGCGCCTGCGCAGCAAGGCCGCATCGCTGGGGTACGACTTTGCCGCGATGGAGCAAAGCGGCAGTTTGCAATTGTGTTGGCAACCCACCACAGAGGGGTTGCTCGACCAAGTGGGCGCGCGGCTGCTGGAGCGGGTCGCCGCACTGGGCAGCAAGCGCGTGGTGATCGACAGCCTGGGGGCATTCAGCCGCCTGGCCACCGACCCGGCCCGCCTCAATGCCTTCTTTCGCGCGTTGACCGGTGAGCTGCGCGCGCGCGGCGTCAGCGTGATGCTGACCTGGGAAATGCGCGATATTTTCGGCGCCGAGATCAGCGCACCGGCGCCGGACCTGTCGAGCATCGTCGACAACCTGATGCTGATGCGCTTTGTGGAACTGGACTCGCAGCTGCGGCGTATGCTGTCGATCCTCAAGGTGCGTGACAGCCACCATGACCCGGCCTTGCACGAGCTGCTGATCGGGCCCCAGGGCATAACGCTACACAAGGCATTCGCCGGCAACAGCGGGGTGCTTTCGGGTACGCCGGTGCCGCAGGACGGCGGGTGACAGGCGGGGCAATGAACACCATTCTGATCGTCGATGACGAATACCTGATCGCCGATATCCTGGCCTTCGCCCTGGAGGATGAAGGTTACGAGGTGAAAAAGGCCATCAACGGCAAGAAGGCGCTGGAAATGCTTGTGGCCGAGAGCGTGCAGTTGGTGATCACCGACTACATGATGCCGGTGCTCAATGGCGAGGAGCTGGTGCGCGCCATGCGTGACTGCTCGGCGCTGCGCGAGGTGCCAGTCATTCTCATGAGTGGCGCACAGGCCAGCCAGGTCTGTCCTGCCCTGTTCAAGGCCATTTTCGACAAGCCATTCGATATGGACAAGATGATTGCGAAGGTGCGTGAGCTACTGAAAGCCTGAGCCTGCGGCCGAGCGCATCCATGCGCTTGGTCAGCCGGGATTCACTGTGAATCGTCGTGCTTTTCCGGGGCTGGGCTGCCGGCCTGGATACGCTTGAAGATCTCTTCACGATGGACCTGTACATCCTTCGGTGCATCGATACCGATCCTCACCTGTATCCCTTTTACGCCCAGAATGGTGACTTTGATGTCATCATTGATGACGATACTTTCGCCAACCTTACGGGTGAGTATCAGCATGTAGTTCTCCTTGGTGATAATAAAGTCCGCATGGCTAACTGCCGCGGCGGCGGGAGCGGGTCCCTGTTCCTTCTCATTAAAGACGCTTTCGGCGGATAGTAATTCCCCGACAGAAAAATTCTGTTGCGTACCTTCACTTGCAGGTGCCAAAGCAAACCGTCAGCGATTTGTCGGCCAAGGTGCTCGGTGGCAAGAATAGGGCCGTTGGCGGCCAATGGGAAATTTCTTCGCATCATGGATTAAATAGACAGGCTTAATGACCGTCCTGTTCCTCTAGGGCTTGAAGAAATACCAGCAAAGCCACCTCTTCAGGGTCCAGGCCTTTGCGTATGCGGTGCTTTGGCAAGTCCGCCAGGCGGCCCAGGGCGTAGTGTTCGAGTACGGCGGGGTGGATGTAGCAGCGGCGGCAGACCGCCGGGGTATTGCCCAGGCGCGTGGCCACCTGGCGAACGATGGCGGCCACCTGGCGTTTGGCCTCGGCCTCCGGTTCCCAGGCCAATGGCCTGAGCAGGTCCAGCGCCAGGCTGCTGCCAGCCCAGGTGCGGTAGTCCTTGGCGGTGAAGTCGGCACCTGTGAGTTGCTGCAGGAACTGGTTGACCTCGGCCGAGCCGACGCTATGGCGCTGGCCGTCGGCATCCAGGTACTGGAACAGCGCCTGCCCGGGCAGTTCCATGCAGCGCTTGAGCAGGTTGGCCAGGCGCCGGTCATTGAGGGTGACGTTGTGCTCGACACCGCGCTTGCCGCGGAACTGGAAGCGAATGCTGCTGCCCTTGACCTCTACGTGGCGGTTGCGCAGGGTGGTCAGGCCGTACGACTGGTTGTCGCGCAGGTAGCGCTGGTTGCCAATGCGGATCAGCGTGTGGTCCAGCAGGCTCACCACCAGTGCCATGACCTTTTCCCGGTCCAGCCCTGGGCGTGCCAGGTAGGTTTCCAGTTGTGCGCGCAGTTTCGGCAAAACCTGGGCGAAGGCCAGCATGCGGCCGTACTTGTGCTGGTCGCGCAGTTCGCGCCATTGCACATGGTAGCGGTATTGCTTGCGGCCACGCGCATCACGGCCGGTGGCCTGCAGGTGGCCCTGGGGGTCGGCACAGATCCACACGTCGGTGTAGGCCGGGGGGATCACCAGGGCGGCAATGCGCGCCAGGGTGTCCTTGTCGCGGACCCGTTCGCCATCGGCGTCCAGGTAGATGAAGCGGTCGCGCCAACGGCGCCGGGCCAGGCCTGGCTGGCTGTCTTCGACATAGTGCAAACTGCGCGGCAGAGGGCAGTCGAGCATGGTGTTTGGCCTCGATCAGATCACTGATCAATGGACAACACGCGTGTCAGGTATGCTCAGCCCAGTAGCGCCACCGATTTGATCTGGGCGTACACGACCTGCCCTGCGTGCAGGGCGAGCTGCTCTGCCGAAAACCGGGTAATGCGCGCGAGCAGCAGGTTGCCGCCAGCGTCCAGGCTGACCAGTACATGCGCCGGGTTGGCCGCGGGGCGGGTTTCGCGCACCTGTACCGGCAAACGGTTGAGGATGCTCGAGGTGCTGTCAGCTGTCAGTGCCAGGCTTACGTCACGCGCCTGCACCTTGACCCGCAAGGTGTCGCCCATGGCCCGGGCGGCATGGGCGATGCGTAGCAAGGGCCCATGTTCGCCGGGCAGGCGCAGGTCGAGCAGGTCGTAGCGCGGGTCGTGCCCCACCACCCGGCCTTCGAACACCACCCCGGCGTCATCGTCCTGGGCCAGCGGCAGATCGAGGCGGGCGAGGGTTTCGCCAATGGGGCCGCTGGCCACGGCTCGGCCGTGTTCCAGCAGCACCAGGTGGTCGGCCAGGCGTGCCACCTCATCTTGTGCGTGGCTGACATACACCAGCGGGATGTCCAGCTCACCGTGCAGGCGTTCCAGGTACGGCAGTATCTCGCGCTTGCGTGGGCCGTCGAGGGCGGCCAGCGGCTCATCCATCAATAGCAGCTGCGGGCTGCTGAGCAGGGCGCGGGCGATGCCAACCCGCTGCGCCTCACCACCCGACAAAGTCGCCGGGCGGCGCTCCAGCAAATGGCCGATACCCAACAGCTGGCTGGCCTGGCCCAGGCTGACTTTGCGTTCGGCGGCCGCCAGGCGGCGCCAGCCGAATTCCAGGTTGGCGCGCACCGACAGGTGTGGGAACAGGCTGGCCTCCTGGAATACATAGCCCACCGGGCGTAGGTGGGGAGGGCGGAAATAACCACGGCTGCTGTCCTGCCAGACCTCGCCGTTGACCTCGACATAGGCGTTGGCAGCCCGCTCCAGCCCCGCCAGGCAGCGCAGGCAAGTGGTCTTGCCAGAGCCGGACTGACCGAACAGGGCGCTGATGCCGCGGCCGGGCAGGCGCAGGTCTACGTCCAGGGTAAAGTCGTCACGTGGCAGGTTCAGGCGCGCCACTATCGATGCAGTCATCTCAGCTCCAGCCGGCTTTACCGCGGCGCCCGGTGTACAGCAACAGCAGCACCAGGAACGAGAACACCAGCATGGCGCCGGCCAGCCAGTGTGCTTGTGAATATTCCATGGCCTCGACGTGATCGAAGATCTGTACCGAAACCACGCGCGTCTTGTCGGGGATGTTGCCACCGATCATCAGCACCACACCGAATTCGCCCACGGTGTGGGCAAAACCGAGAATGCTGGCGGTGACGAAACCGGGGCGTGCCAGCGGCAGCACCACATGGAGGAAGCAGTCCCACGGGCTGGCGCGCAGGGTGGCCGCGACCTCCAGCGGGCGCTGGCCGATGGCGGCAAAGGCGTTCTGCAATGGCTGGACCACGAAGGGCATGGAATAGACGGTCGAACCAATGACCAGGCCGGTGAAGCTGAACACCACGGTGCCCAGGCCCATGGCCTGGGTGGCCTGGCCGAGCCAGCCGTGGGGGCCGAGGGCGATCAGCAGGTAGAAGCCGATGACGGTCGGTGGCAGCACCAGCGGCAGCGCCACCACCGCGCCCACCGGCCCGCGTAGCCAGGAGCGCGTGCGCGCCAGCCACCAGGCGACCGGCGTGCCGATGATCAGCAGGATCACCGTGGTCAGGCTGGCCAGTTTGACGGTCAGCCAGATGGCACCCAGGTCACTGGCATCCAGCGGCATCAGATTTCATAACCGTAGGACTTGATCAGGGCGGCGGCCTTTGGCCCCTTCAGGTATTCGATCAGGGCCTTGGCGGCAGCGTTGTCCTTGCCTTTGTCGAGCAGTACGGCGTCCTGGCGGATCGGGTCGTGCAGGTTGGCCGGTACGATCCAGGCCGAGCCTTGGGTCACTTTACCGTCCTTGAAGATTTGTGATAGCGCGACAAAACCCAGTTCGGCATTGCCGGTGGAGACGAACTGGAAAGCCTGGGTGATGTTCTGGCCTTCGACGATCTTGCCTTTGGTGGCCGCGGTAAGCTGCAGTTTGTCCAGTACCTGGGTGGCGGCCAGGCCGTATGGCGCGGCCTTGGGGTTGGCGATGGCCAGGTGGCTGAATGCGTTTTGTTTCAGCACCTCGCCCTTGGCGTCGACGTAGCCTTCTTTCGCCGACCACAGCGCCAGGGTGCCGATGGCGTAGGTGAAGCGTGAACCGGGGACGATCTGCTTTTCTTCCTCGAGCTTTTTCGGGGTTGTGTCATCGGCGGCAAGGAACACCTCGAAGGGCGCGCCGTTCTTTATCTGGGCGTAAAACTGCCCCGTGGCGCCGTAAGCCGCGACCAGTGTATGGCCGGTGTCGTGTTCGAAGTCCTTGGCAATGGCCTGGATGGGCGCCGTGAAGTTCGCCGCGACGGCCACTTGAACCTCGTCGGCCCAGGCGGTATTGAAGGCAAACAGACTGGCCATGGCAGTGAAGGCCAGGTGAGACGGGCGGATACGCATGCAGGCAGCTCCTTGAGGTATCGTTATATTCATAACTATATAGCGATAGGCCAGTTGCCGGGAAGGGCTGCGGGGTGCATTCACAAGGATGGTGTGATTGCGGGCTAACGAAAGGTTGCCGCAGGCTGCGCAGGCGCGGGCTACCCGGCAACCCTGGCCAGTGCCTTGGCCGCGATCTCCCGGGTCAGCGCCTCGGCCGGCATAGGCCGCCCCAACCGCAACGCCTGCCCTGACCACAAGTTGCTGAAGTCGCTGTTGCCCTGCGGCTCGGTGATTGCCCTTAACGGCATCAATGCCCCGCCCGCCAGCGGAAACGCTGGTGCCAGCGCGCTCATCGGCCCCAGCTCGCGCATGATACGGTTGTTGATGCCGCGGGCCGGGCGGCCGGTAAACAGGTTGGTCAGCGCCGTGTCACTGGCAGGCGCACTGTCCAGCGCCTGCCGATGTGCTGGCGAAACCTTGGCCTCGGGGCAGAACAGGTACGCCGTGCCGATCTGCACGGCAGATGCGCCCAGGGCCAGGGCCGCCACCAGGCCGCGATGGTCAGCGATGCCACCGGCGGCGATGACCGGCAGGCGGACCGCGTCGGCCACCTGCGGTACCAGGGCAAAGGTGCCGATCTGGCTGGTGATGGCGTCGCTGAGAAACATGCCGCGATGGCCGCCGGCTTCATAACCCATGGCGATGATGGCGTCACAGCCGTTGCGCTCCAGCCAGACGGCCTCTTGCACGGTAGTGGCGGTGCAGAGCACCTTGGCACCGCTGGCCTGTACCCGTTGCAGCAGGTCGGCCTGGGGCAAGCCAAAGTGGAAGCTCACCACTTCCGGCCGCAGTTGTTCGACCAGTTGGCAACTCGCCTCATCGAAAGGCGCACGGTTCGAGACCGGGGTGGGCGCCGCGAAATCCGCCCCCACTTCGCTGTAGTAGGGGGCGAGCGCCTGCTTCCAGCGCGCGTCGCGCTCGGCGTCGGGCGCGGGTGGCTGGTGGCAGAAAAAGTTCAGGTTCAAGGGGCGCCCCGGGCAGCCGGCGCGGAATGCAGCAATTTCGGCGCGCACCTGCTCACCGTTGAGCATGGCGCAGGGCAGGGCGCCCAGGCCGCCGGCCGAGCCCACCGCAATGGCCATGGCCGAGCCGGTTGCCCCCGCCATGGGGGCCTGCAGAATGGGCAACTCGATGCCCAGTAGGTCGAGGATGCGGCGGTCGGGCCAGTGGCGCATGCGAGGTCTCCTTGCGCTGGGCGAACGGTGCGGCGGCGGCTACTACAGGGCCTTGCTGACCTGAATGTCGCTGATCTTGTCGGCGTCTTCACCATGGATTTTGCGCAAGGCTTCGAGGGCTTGCGCCTGCGAGGCGTCGGGCATCAGCGCGAAGTCCCAGCGACGCTGGCCGTCGAGTTTGTATTTGATCACGTACTTGATGGTCTGGGTCATGGTGGCCTTATCTGAGTTTCGACGACGAGCGACGGATGATCTTGATCTTGTGGGTCAGGGTGGGCTTGCGGGTAACCGAGATCGGGCGGGTGGTCACGGTATCGATGGTGATATTCCAGAACCCGGTGCTGGGCACGGTGATCTTCGCCGGAAACTTCTCGAAGTGGCCGCCGTGGTAGGTATGACGGCCGCCGTTCTTGAAGCTGCGGAAGTTGGCGTCGTTCATCAGGCGGATATTGCAGCGCTGGGAACACTCGATGACGACGATGTCGTCCTCATTGAGGTGCTCGCGCTGGTGTACGAATTTCATGTGATGCTCCGCAAGGTTTGGTTCAGCAAAGGCAAAAGATACCACGATGTGCCGTTATACTGCCGCGCTGTTCGCCGGGCTTGGATAATTCTGCCAAAGCACGGAGCAAAACTGCCTGACGGTGGTCGAACGGGGTTCGTACAAGTTGAGGTAAGACAGATGAAGTGGATGGTGGCCGCGTTGACACTGGCACTGGGTGGCTGTGTCAGTGTTTCCGAGCTGGAGCAATCGCATGCGACCCTGGATGTGATTTCTGGCAAGACGCCCCGCGAGTATGCCGATTGCGTCAAGGCGCAGCTTGCCGACAGCCGTGACCCACTGGTGGAAGAGCGGCGCGGTGACGGCCTGCGCCTGACGGTGCCGCAGAAGCTGACAGCAGGTGCTGGCCCGGCCGCCCTGCTGGATATCGATGAGCGTGGCGGCGGCAGCAGCATCAAGCTGCATGAGCGGCTGAGCAACTTCCCGCTGCGCCTGGGCGATGTGCGCACGGCAGCTACCCGCTGCATCTCGGGGAGTTGATCTGAGGCAAGTAAAGGGCGGTTAATGGGCTATTTGCCATCAGATCGGCCGGCCTGACGTTGTTGCGATTTCCCCGACGGGGCTAGTATCCATTTGCTTATGTTTTTTAAGCCTAAGCTTATAACAAAAGAAATGGAGATTCGTGATGACACCGTTGAGTCGCGTCGTGATCGGCAGCCTGCTGATCCTGGCCTGGCCCGGGGCGCATGCCGCCGATGGCCAGAAAATTTTCACCCAAGGCGGGGCCAACCCCGCCGCCCTGGCCTGCCTGGGTTGCCATGGCCCGGACGCCAAGGGCATCGCTGCGGCGGGCTTTCCGCGGCTGGCCGGCCTGCCGGCTGCTTACCTCAGCAAGCAATTGCATGATTGGCGCAGTGGCAGCCGCAAGCAGGCGGTGATGGAGCCGTTGGCCAAGGCCCTGAGCGAAGAGGAAATCACCGCCGTCAGCAGCTACCTGGCCAGCCTGCCGGCAGTCGAGGTCGTCGATGGGCGCCGCCAGCAGATTGCCGGCGACCCTACCACACGCCTGGCCCTGTACGGCGACTGGAACCGGCATATCCCTGGTTGCGTGCAATGCCACGGTCCGGGTGGCGGTGGCGTTGGCGAACACTTCCCGCCTTTGGCCGGGCAGCCTGCCAGTTACCTGGTAGCGCAGCTCAATGCCTGGCGCGACGGCAGCCGCAGCAATGACCCGAACCAGCTGATGGTCGGCGTGGCCAAGGCCATGACCGATGACGAGATCAAGGCTGTTGCCGAGTTCTTCGCCCGCCCCGCCAGCCAGGAGGTCAAACCATGAAACCGCTGATCCCCGCTCTGTTGCTGCTGGTTGTGGGCAGTGCCCAGGCCGCGCCTATCGCCATGGAAGACCAGTCGCAACTGAAGGTCCCCGGCAAGCAGGCCGCCCTGCAGTTCACGCCCCCGGCGGAAGACGAGCTGCCCGCCAATGCTTTCGGCAAGATGGTGCGTGAAGGCCATGCCTTGTTCGTCGATACCCGCCGGCTGATGCCCGAGGCGGTGGGCAACGGCATGAACTGCAGCAACTGCCACCTCGACCAGGGGCGTATGGCCCATTCCGCGCCACTGTGGGGCGCGTACCCCATGTACCCCGCCTATCGCAAGAAAAACGACAAGGTCAACACCTTTGCCGAGCGCATCCAGGGCTGCTTCCAGTTCAGCATGAATGGCAAGCCGCCGGCCGCGGACAGCCCGCAGATGACGGCGCTGTCGGTGTACGCGTACTGGCTGTCGACCAAGGCGCCGACCGGCGTCGAAATTGCCGGGCGCGGTTACCCGGAAGTCGCGCAGCCTGCAGGCGGGTACGACTTCACGCGTGGCCAGCAGGTGTACCGCGAGCAATGCGCGATTTGCCATGGTGACAACGGTGAAGGGCAGAAAGTGGCGGGCGAATATGTGATGCCGCCGCTGTGGGGCAAGGACAGCTACAACTGGGGCGCCGGTATGCACCGTATCAACACGGCGGCATCCTTCATCAAGTACAACATGCCACTGGGCAAGCCGGGCAGCCTCAGCGACCAGCAGGCCTGGGATGTTGCGGCATGGATCAACCGGCATGAACGGCCGCAGGATCCCCGCCTGGTAGAAGGCTCTGTCGAGAAGACGCGGGTGAAATTCCATGCCAATGACGGCGTGAACCTGTATGGGCAGAAGGTCGATGGCGTGCTGGTCGGGCAGGGGACCGGTAGCTGACGGGTGCCTGTAGCGAACGCTTGGCGGGTAAACCTGGCCTGCAACGGTGGTTGTGGAAGCAGGTTTACTCGCCAGGAGGCCGCCACAGGCAGGCGTGATTTGTGGTATTTCAATTGCATGTCTGCTGGCGATATTTGCGATCCCTCGGAACTATCTACACTTGCTTATCTCTATCTACCCATCGGTCGGCCGCAGGTCAGGCATTGTAAGGTTTCTGCCGCCTGATTAGACTGCGCCGAATTCCACAGGCCTAGCCTTTTGTAAGGACGTATATGATCAAGAAATGCTTGTTCCCGGCAGCCGGCTACGGTACGCGCTTCCTGCCTGCTACCAAAGCCATGCCCAAGGAAATGCTGCCGGTGGTCAACAAGCCACTGATCCAGTATGGCGTTGAAGAGGCATTGGATGCCGGCCTGAGCGAAATCTCCATCGTGACCGGCCGCGGCAAGCGCGCCCTGGAAGACCACTTCGACATCAGCTACGAGCTGGAAAACCAGATCAAGGGCACCGACAAGGAGAAATACCTGGTCGGTATCCGCCGCCTGCTGGACGAGTGCTCGTTCTCGTACACCCGCCAGACCGAAATGAAAGGCCTGGGCCATGCCATTCTCACCGGGCGCCCGCTGATCGGCGACGAGCCGTTTGCAGTGGTGCTGGCGGACGACCTGTGCGTCAACCCGGAAGGCGACGGCGTGCTGACCCAGATGGTCAAGCTGTACAACCAGTTCCGCTGCTCGATCATCGCCATCCAGGAAGTCGACCCTCAGGAAACCAACAAGTACGGTGTCATCGCCGGTGACATGATCCGTGACGACATCTTCCGCGTTACCAACATGGTCGAGAAGCCTGCACCGGAAGATGCGCCGTCGAACCTGGCGATCATTGGCCGTTACATCCTGACGCCGGATATCTTCGACATCATCAAGAACACCGAGCCAGGCAAGGGCGGCGAAATCCAGATCACCGACGCGCTTATGCAGCAGGCGCAGAACGGCTGCGTGATCGCCTACAAGTTCAAGGGCAAGCGCTTCGACTGCGGTGGCGCCGAGGGCTACATCGACGCGACCAACTTCTGCTTCGAGAACTACTACAAGACTGGCAAGGCTTACTGATACAGCCGCTGCTTGTAGCACCATTGCGATGACTGGGGCCGCTGCGCGGCCCTTCGCGGGCAGGCCCGCTCCTACAGTTACCGCGCATGCCCCTGGTGTGCGCCAACCTGATGGGGGCGGGTCTGCCACGAAGGGCTGCAAAGCGGCCTCAGTGCGTTATGCTGGTCGCCTGCTAGGAGAGAGAACACATGGCATACGATTTTGATCTGTTCGTGATTGGCGCCGGCTCCGGCGGGGTGCGCGCTGCGCGCTTTGCCGCTGGTTTTGGTGCAAAAGTGGCAGTGGCTGAAAGCCGTTACCTGGGCGGCACCTGTGTCAACGTCGGCTGCGTGCCGAAAAAGCTGCTGGTCTACGGTGCGCATGTGGCCGATGAACTGGAACAGGCTGCCGGTTACGGCTGGTCCCTGGAAGAAGGGCACTTCGACTGGGGCACCCTGATTGCCAACAAGAACCGTGAGATCGAGCGCCTGAACGGCATCTACCGTAACCTGCTGGTGAACAGCGGGGTGACCCTGCTGCAGGGGCACGCGCGCCTGACCGGGGCCAATGAAGTGGAAGTGGAGGGCCAACGCTACAGTGCCAGGCACATCCTGATCGCCACCGGCGGCTGGCCGCAGGTGCCGGACATTCCAGGCAAGGAACTGGCAATCACCTCCAACGAAGCCTTCTACCTCAAGAGCCTGCCACACCGGGTGCTGGTGGTCGGCGGTGGCTACATCGCGGTCGAGTTCGCCGGTATCTTCCAGGGCCTGGGCGCGGCTACTTCGCTGCTGTACCGTGGCGACCTGTTCCTGCGGGGTTTCGATGGTTCGGTACGTACCCACCTGAAGGAAGAGCTGGAAAAACGCGGCCTCGACCTGCAGTTCAATGCCGATATCCAGCGCATCGACAAGCTTGAAGACGGTAGCCTGAAGGCCACGCTCAAGGATGGCCGCCAGTTGCAGGCCGACTGCGTGTTCTATGCCACCGGCCGACGCCCGATGCTGGACAACCTGGGCCTGGAAAACACCGGCGTCGAGCTGGACGAGCGTGGCTATATCCGGGTCGATGAACAATACCAGACGACCGCGCCGTCGATCCTGGCCATTGGTGACGTGATTGGCCGGGTGCAACTGACCCCGGTGGCGCTGGCCGAAGGCATGGCGGTGGCACGGCGCCTGTTCAAGCCCGAGCAGTACCGCCCGGTGGACTACCAGAACATCCCCACAGCCGTGTTCAGCCAGCCGCCAATCGGTACCGTGGGGCTGACGGAAGAACAGGCGCTGGCGGCAGGGCACAAGGTGCAGATATTCGAAAGCCGCTTCCGCGCCATGAAACTGACCCTGACCGACATCCAGGAAAAGACCCTGATGAAGCTGGTGGTCGATGCCGACACCGACAAGGTGCTGGGCTGCCATATGGTCGGCCCTGATGCCGGCGAGATCATCCAGGGCCTGGGTATTGCCCTGAAGGCCGGCGCCACCAAGCAGCAATTCGACGAAACCATCGGCGTGCACCCGACGGCCGCCGAAGAGTTCGTCACCCTGCGTACGGCTAGCCGTTGATCTATGCGTTACGTTGAAGGGGCGGGGCAGCCCGCTCCTACAACCGAGTCTTCTATCAAGTACCTCTGGCTATAGCCAAAACCAATCACGAGCATGAGCTTTGCCAATGAGCCTTCAGCGGGATGATTAGTTAGGATTCTATCCATCAACTGATTCCAACCCCATGAAGGAGCGTCTCTCATGCCAATCATCAACAGCCAGGTCAAACCGTTCAACGCTACCGCCTACCACAAAGGCGAGTTCGTGCGGGTCAGCGAAGCCGACCTGAAAGGCAAGTGGTCCGTCGTGTTCTTCTACCCGGCCGACTTCACCTTCGTTTGCCCGACCGAGCTGGGTGACCTCGCCGACAACTACGCCGAGTTCCAGAAGCTGGGCGTGGAAATCTACGGCGTGTCCACCGACACCCACTTCACCCACAAAGCCTGGCACGACACGTCGGACACCATCGGCAAGATCCAGTACCCGCTGATCGGTGACCCAACCCACGTCATTTCGCGCAACTTCGACGTGCTGATCGAAGAAGCTGGCCTGGCCGATCGCGGTACCTTCGTGATCAACCCGGAAGGCCAGATCAAGATCGTCGAACTGAACGACGGTGGTGTAGGCCGCGATGCAGCTGAACTGCTGCGCAAAGTGAAAGCTGCCCAGTACGTTGCTGCCCACCCAGGCGAAGTTTGCCCGGCCAAGTGGAAAGAAGGCGAAGCCACCCTGGCGCCATCGCTGGACCTGGTCGGCAAGATCTAAGGCCATGCGCGCAACAACGCGGGCGGTAGGCAGCCGCCAAAGCTGAACAAGCTACCGCCCCGTCAAACGCCCGGGCGACCTCGCCTGGGTGTTTTTGTATCCGAGTATTGAAGAAGGAATCGCCCGTATGTTGGACGCCACGCTTAAATCGCAACTGAAAACCTACCTGGAGCGGGTCACCCAGCCGATCGAGATCGTTGCCTCCCTCGACGACGGCGCGAAGTCCCGTGAATTGCATGACCTGCTGGTGGAGATCGCCAGCTTGTCCACACTCATTACCCTCAGCGCGGACGGCACCGATGCCCGTCGCCCATCGTTCTCGTTGAGCCGCCCGGGTGCTGGCGCCGATGGCAAAGGTATCAGCCTGCGCTTCGCCGGCATCCCCATGGGCCACGAATTCACCTCGCTGGTGCTGGCACTGCTGCAAGTCGGCGGCCACCCTTCCAAGGCCAGTGCCGAAGTGATCGAACAGATCCAGGCATTGGAAGGCGAATTCACCTTCGAAACCTATTTCTCGCTGTCGTGCCAGAACTGCCCGGACGTGGTCCAGGCGTTGAACCTGATGGCCGTGCTCAACCCCAACGTGCGCCACGTGGCCATCGACGGCGCGCTGTTCCAGGGTGAAGTGGAAGCGCGCAAGATCATGGCGGTACCGAGCATCTACCTGAACGGTGAGTTGTTTGGCCAGGGGCGCATGGGCCTGGAGGAAATCCTCGGCAAGATCGACACCAGCGCCGGTGCGCGCCAGGCCGAGAAGATCAACGCCAAGGACGCTTTCGATGTGCTGGTTGTGGGCGGTGGCCCGGCTGGCGCGGCGGCTGCCATTTACGCAGCGCGCAAGGGCATTCGTACCGGCGTGGCTGCCGAGCGCTTCGGTGGCCAGGTACTCGACACCCTGGCCATCGAGAACTTCATCTCGGTGCAGGAAACCGAAGGCCCAAAACTGGCGACTGCACTCGAAGAGCACGTCAAGCAGTACGACGTCGACATCATGAACCTGCAGCGCGGCGAAGCGCTGATTCCGGCCGCCGACGGCGGCTTGCATGAAGTGCGCCTGGCGGGCGGCGCATCGCTCAAGGCCAAGACCGTGATCCTGGCCACCGGTGCCCGCTGGCGTGAAATGAACGTGCCGGGTGAGCAGGAATACCGCGCGCGTGGCGTGGCCTACTGCCCGCACTGCGACGGCCCATTGTTCAAAGGCAAGCGCGTGGCGGTGATTGGTGGTGGCAACTCGGGTGTTGAGGCCGCCATTGACCTGGCCGGTATCGTTGCCCAGGTGACGCTGATCGAATTCGACAGCCAACTGCGCGCCGACGCGGTGTTGCAGCGCAAGCTGCACAGTTTGCCTAACGTGAAAGTGATCACCAGTGCGCTGACTACCGAGGTGCTTGGCAACGGCGAGAAAGTCACTGGCCTGCGCTACAAGGATCGCGCCACGGACGAGCAGCATGAAGTCGCGCTGGAAGGCATCTTCGTGCAGATTGGCCTGTTGCCGAACACCGATTGGCTCAAAGGTACTGTCGAACTGTCACCGCGCGGCGAGATCATTGTCGATGCCAAGGGCCAGACCAGCATTCCAGGGGTGTTCGCTGCGGGGGACGTGACCACCGTGCCGTACAAACAGATCGTGATTGCGGTGGGTGAGGGGGCCAAGGCTTCGCTGGCGGCCTTCGACCACCTGATCCGGACCTCGGCACCGGCGTAAGCCTGGGCTGGCCCTGCCTTCGAAGGCGGAGCAACTGTCTTTCTCAAAATTTGAAAAGCCTGCGCGATTCACCTGTGGGAGCGGGCAAGCCCGCGAAGCAGGCGACGCGGTGTCTGGCACCGGCTGCGCCGGTGTTCGCGGGCATGCCCGCTCCCACAGGGGCCAGCGCTCGCAAGGCATCAAACCTAGGCTGTCTATGCTTACGGCATCC
>NZ_BLJG01000206.1 GCF_009932375.1 Pseudomonas juntendi | reverse complement strand
CCAGCCTCTATCGTTCAGGCAACATCACACCCCTGTGGGAGATTCTATGGTTCCTGGCAAGGGTAGCCGCTGCATCTTCAGTGCCTGTGAGATTGAGCGCCGCGCGGGCGGCGCTCGCTCTAACAGGCGCTGCATACCTTGTGGCAAACACCTGTCAGCCCTGATGCGATCCCCGTGGGAGCTGGCTTGCCTGCGATAGGGCCGCACAGCGGCCCCGGCATTCTCAGCCCAAACGCCCCGCTGGGGCATAGGGCGCCGGGTCGATGATCGGTTCGGCACCGGTCAGCAAATCGGTGAACAGCTGGCACGAAGCCGGCGCCAGCACCAACCCGTTCCGGTAGTGCCCGCAGTTCAACCACAACCCCGCATGCCCCGGCACCGGCCCGATATACGGAATGCCCTCAGGCGACCCCGGCCGCAGCCCGGCCCAGTGCGCCACCACGGTGGCCCCTTCCAGCTCAGGCAACAACTCCACCGCCGAAGCCTTCAGGCTCTGCAGTGCATCCCCGGTGGGGGTCTTGTCATACCCGGCATGCTCAAGCGTACTGCCCACCAGAATGTGCCCATCACGCCGCGGGATCGCATAGCGCCCCTTGGCCAGCACCATGCTCGGCAGGAAGTCTTCGGCACATTTGAACAGAATCATCTGGCCCTTCACTGGCTCCACCGGCAGCGCCAGGCCAAGCGTACGCAACAGGTCGCCACTCCAGGCGCCAGCACTGAGCACCACCTCATCCGCCGCCAGCACACCGTCGGCCGTCTGCACCCCGGCCACACGCCCGCCTTGCTGGGCGAAACCGGTGATCTGGCAGTGCTCGCGCAAAGTCACGTTCGGCATCGCCAGCAACGCCGCCTTCAGCGATTTCACCAGGCGCGGGTTGCGCACATTGGCCACGCCCGCCATGTAGATGGCGCGCTTGAAACCCGGGCCCAGTACCGGCACCGCGTCATAGGCTGCCGAGATATCCACCGCACTCAACGGCCGCTGTTCGCGCTCGGCCCAGGCCAGCGCTTGAGCTTCGTCATCCAGGTCCAGCCAGTACAGGCCAGTGGTGTGCACTTCGGGGTCGACACCGGTGCTGGCGAACAAGCGTTCGCCCAACTGCGGATAAAAGTCCTGTGACCAGTGCGCCAGGGCAGTCACTGCCGGGCTGTAGCGCCACGGGTACAGCGGCGAAACGATGCCGCCACCGGCCCACGACGACTCACGGCCGACCTCGCCCTGATCGCACACCACCACATGGCCGACCTTGGCCGCCAGGTTGAACGCCGTCAACAGGCCGATCACCCCGCCGCCAACCACCACTACTTGCTTGCTCATCTGTCGATCCAACACCTGAAGTAAAACCGCGATGCGCCGGGCACCATTCAACCTTCAGCTCCCCCAGCAGTGCGCGCTGTGCTCAACGGCACCCAGGTTGCGCTGCACCCCTGCCTGGTCCAGCTGGAAGTCGCCACAGCCATCCTGCGCCATCAGCCCATGCGGCAAGCGCCGGGCGCGCAGCGTGAAGGTGTCGCTGTCGCGTTGCGCCTGCAGGCTGTAATGGCGGGTGCCGCCGGGCAGCGCCGGGTCGCCCTCGGCGTATTGGCCGGTGCGTACGCGGTGGCGCTCCAGGCGCAGGGCGGCATCGTGCAACAGGCCAACCACTTCGCTGCGCGCGGCTCGCCGAAGCTGGTCGCTGTAACTGGGGTAGGCAATGGCTGCCAGAATGCCGGTCACGGCCAGGACAATCAACAACTCCATCAGGCTCAAACCTTGCTGCATGTCAGTCTCCTCTCAGTCTCTGTCGCCAGGTGATGCGCTGGACTGTGCCGTCGGCTGCGGCGTAGACCGCCTCCAGTACATGCCTGGATTGGCTTTGCTTGCTGACGGCAGTAATGCGCAACAGGGTGACCGCCTGCCCTTCGGGCACGTGGGCAGCGCGCTGGCTGATGCCCAGGTTTTGTAGCTGGAAATAGCCGGTCGGAGTGGCTTGCCACTGGCCAGCCAGGTCGTGTGGCTGTGGTGGCGGCAGGCAGGCATTGCACGAGGGCGGCGGCGGGCCCTGTTCCAGCTTGCGCACCCCGGCCTGCAAGGCGGCCTCGGCCTCTTCCAGTGCGTGCAGGCCATCGCTCAGGTAACCATTCATACGCGTTTCGACCAGCGCGTCGCGCAGCGCCGATGCGGCCAGCAGGCCGAGCAGGAGGCTCAGGACCAAGGCCAACAGCAGCACCACACCCCGCTGGCGGCTCATGAAGCCGGTACCGGGTTGCGCAATGCCACGCTCAACGCGTGGTGCTGCTCAAGTTGCAGCGTGGGCTCATACAAGGTCAGCTGAATATCCACCCGCTCACCGGCAACCTGCACGATGCGCAGCTCCCGCACATGCTCGACCAGCGGCTGATTGTTGCCCCGGCGCTTGAAATACAGCCTGCCGCCGCTGTGCGCATAATGGTGATGGCTGATGGGCACCGCCATCTGTGTGGCGCTAGCCTGTGCCCGGCGGCTCAGCACCTTGACCTCGTCGATACAGTTGGTCAGCAAGGTCCAGTCCGGGTCGCCGGTATGCCCCGGCAACTCGGCGACCATCAGGCTCAAGCTGGACGGCCCCAGCTCCATTGGCCGGGCGAAGCCAGGCGGCACAGCCTGGGCCGGAAAGTCGCCAGGTTTCAGGCGCAAACAGCCAAACATGCCCGCCATGCGAATATCCTGGGCCATGCGCAGCAGCGCCTGGCGCGCCTCCCCTTGCATGCGCAGGGCGGCGCCTTGCAGCCGCCAGGCTTGGTGCACAGAGGCGAACAGCTGGCTGGCCGCCACCAGCACCATCAACCCGATGGTCAGCGCCAGCAGCAACTCAAGCAAACCAGCACCCGTTTGCCGGCGCCTCATCGCCGTGCCCTTTCAAGCTCACTGTGTGCCGCCATTGCCGCCTGCCCATCGCGGCGCGCACTGTCTGTGGCTTGCAAGGCCTGCAGTTGCAGCCCCGCAGCGGCGAACATGCCCACGGCCACGACCACCAACGCCAACAACACCTCCAGCAGCGTCATGCCCTTTTGCCATGCGTGCATCCCTGCACCTCCTGCGATTTTTCCCGCTATAGCCTTCAACTTGAGCGACTGGACCTCCTGGCCAGCCACCGAGAAGCTATTAGCGAAGCACTTCCTGGGAGGAATGCACGGTGAAGCAACGTGGGGTAACACTGATACAGATGTTGTCGGCCTTGGCTGTGGCGACGTTGCTGACGCAGATCGGCCTACCGGCCTACGCCAGGATGAGCGATGACCTGCAGCGGGCGGCGGTGGCGCGCGACTTGGCCCAGGCACTGCGTAGCGCCCGTAGCCACGCGCTGTTGCAGGGGCAACCGGTGCTGGTGCAGGCGCTGGATGGCAATTGGGGAAATGGTTGGCGTGTAGCCCTGGAGCACAACCGGCAAGTACTGCGTGAGCAGCGCCTGGCCAGGCCGCTGGTAATCGTCGGCAACAGCGACGAACAGTTCAAGTTCAGTGCCCTGGGTGTGCCAATGAAGCTGGGCAACGGCTGGTTCGCCATCACCCTGGAAGTGTGCGAGCGCTCGGCGGCCAGCAGCCGCCACCAAGTGGTGATGGCCTCTTCAGGGAGGGTCAACTTGCTGGCTGAGCACCGCGACAATCAGCGCTGCCCCGGCTAACGCGCTTATCGAGCAGCCTTGCGTCGCGCAAGGCCGCTCGTGCACCTAAGCCCTGGCCGGTCAGATCAGCGAGCGAACCCGCAGCTCTTTGGGCATCGAGAACGTGATGTTCTCTTCCCGCCCATCAAGCTCTTCAGCGCCGGTAGCCCCCCAGGCCTTGAGCTGTTCGATCACACCACGCACCAGCACTTCCGGGGCCGACGCACCGGCGGTGATGCCGATACGCGCAGCCTGGTCGAACCAGCCGCGTTGCAGGTCCTCGGCGCCATCGATCAGGTAGGCCGGGGTGCCCATGCGCTCGGCCAGCTCGCGCAGCCGGTTGGAGTTGGAGCTGTTCGGGCTGCCAACCACCAGCACTACGTCACTTTCATCGGCCAGTTGCTTGACGGCGTCCTGGCGGTTTTGCGTGGCGTAGCAAATGTCGTCCTTGCGCGGGCCACCAATGTTCGGGAAGCGCGCACGCAGGGCGTCGATCACACGGCTGGTGTCATCCATCGACAGGGTGGTCTGGGTGACGAAAGCCAGGTGGTCCGGGTCGCGCACCTGCAGCTTGGCCACGTCTTCCTCGTCTTCGACAAGGTAGATGGCGCCACCGTTGCTGGGGTCGTACTGGCCCATGGTGCCTTCGACTTCCGGGTGCCCTTCGTGGCCGATGAGAATGCACTCACGGCCATCGCGGCTGTACTTGGCGACTTCGATATGCACCTTGGTCACCAGTGGGCAAGTGGCATCGAACACTTTCAGGCCACGGCCAGCAGCTTCCTGGCGCACAGCCTGGGAAACACCGTGGGCACTGAAGATGACGATGACATCATCCGGCACCTGGTCCAGCTCCTCGACGAAGACGGCGCCACGGTTGCGCAGGTCTTCGACGACGAACTTGTTGTGCACCACTTCATGGCGCACGTAGATCGGCGGGCCGAAGACTTCCAGCGCGCGGTTGACGATCTCGATCGCCCGGTCGACCCCCGCGCAGAAGCCGCGAGGGTTGGCGAGTTTGATTTGCATGCTCGGCTCCAGGCTTACAGGGCCTTCACCTCGAGGATCTCCACCTCGAAGGTCAGGGTCTTGCCAGCCAGTGGGTGATTGAAGTCGATGGTCACCTGGTCGTCGTCGAACGCTTTGACCACCCCTGGCAGTTCGGCGTTGGCGGCGTCGTTGAAGATGATCAACAGCCCGTCGGACAGCTCCATGCCTTCGAAGTTGGACCGCGGCATGACTTGCACGTTTTGCGGGTTGGGCTGGCCGAAGGCATTTTCTGGCGCAACCTGCAGCGTACGCTTGTCACCGGCCTTGAAGCCGAACAGGGCGTTCTCGAAGCCCGGCAACAGGTTGCCATCGCCTACCTTGAAGGTTGCCGGGGCCTTGTCGAACGTGCTGTCTACGGTGTCGCCGTTTTCCAGGTGCAGCGCGAAGTGCAGGGTGACTTCGGTGTTCTGGCCGATACGGGTGTCAGTCATGGACCGGATCCTCGGACTTCTTGCTCTTGAACATATCCAGCGCCAGCATTACCGCACCAACGGTGATGGCGCTGTCGGCCACGTTGAAAGCCGGGAAGTAGTGGCGGTTCTGCCAGTGCACCAGGATGAAGTCGACCACATGGCCCAGCACGATGCGATCGTACAGGTTGCCGATCGCCCCACCGAGCACCAGCGCCAGCGCCACGGCCAGCCAGGTTTCATTGCGCCCCAGGCGCTTGAGCCACACCACCAGCACTGCGCTGACCACCACGGCGATCAGGGCGAACAACCAGCGCTGCCAGCCGGCGCCGTCGGCCAGGAAGCTGAACGCGGCTCCGGTGTTGTAGGCCAGGGTCCAGCTGAAGTAGTCAGGTATGACGACGATCTGCTGGTACATGGTCAGGGCGTTGTTGAAATACAGCTTGGTGGCCTGGTCGATGACCAGGACCAGCAAGCTCAGCCACAGCCATGCGAGGCGCCCGAAGCGGCCCGCTGCAGGGTTAGGCATAGTGGCGCACCTCACCCGAGCCGGTCAGGTTGTCGACGCAACGGCTGCAGATTTCCGGGTGCTCCGGGTGGCTGCCAACGTCGGCACGGAAGTGCCAGCAACGGCCGCACTTGGCGTGGCCGGACTTGACCACCTGCAGTTTCAGGCCCTCGACTTCGGTGGCAACCGCTTCGGCAGGCGCCTGGGCAAATGGCACCACGCTGGCAGCGGAGGTGATCAGCACAAAGCGCAGCTCGTCGCCCAGCTTGCCCAGGTCGGCGCTCAGGCCCTCATCGGCGTACAGGGTCACTTCAGCCTGCAGGTTGCCGCCGATGACTTTGGCGGTACGCTGGTTTTCCAGCTCCTTGTTGACCGAGGCCTTCACCGCCATGACGCGGTCCCAGTAGCCACGGTCCAGCTCGGTGCCTTCCGGCAGCTCGCTCAGGCCCTGGTACCAGCCATTGAGCATGACCGACTCGTTGCGCTCGCCCGGCAGGTACTGCCAGATTTCGTCGGCGGTGAACGCCAGGATCGGTGCGATCCAGCGCACCAGCGCTTCGCTGATGTGATACAGCGCAGTCTGGCAGGAACGGCGGGCGACACTGTTGGCGCCGGTGGTGTACTGGCGGTCCTTGATGATGTCGAGGTAGAAGCCGCCCAGCTCCTGCACGCAGAAGTTGTGCACCTTGGAGTACACGTTCCAGAAACGGTACTCGCTGTAGTGCTCTTCGAGTTCGCGTTGCAGCAACAAGGTGCGGTCCACGGCCCAGCGGTCCAGCGCCAACATGTCTTGCGGGGCCAGCAGGTCGCGGGCCGGGTCGAAACCGGACAGGTTCGAGAGCAGGAAGCGTGCGGTATTGCGGATACGCCGGTAGGCGTCGGCGCTGCGCTGCAGGATCTGCTCGGAAACGGCCATTTCACCGGAATAGTCGGTAGCCGAAACCCACAGGCGCAGGATGTCGGCGCCCAAGGTGTTGTTGACCTTCTCCGGCTCGATGGTGTTGCCCAGCGACTTGGACATCTTGCGGCCGTTTTCGTCCACGGTGAAGCCGTGGGTCAGCAGCTCGCGGTACGGCGCATGGTTGTCGATGGCGCAACCGGTCAGCAAGGACGAGTGGAACCAGCCGCGGTGCTGGTCGGAGCCTTCCAGGTACAGGTCGGCGCGCGGGCCGGTGGCGTGGCCGATGTTGTGGGAGCCACGCAGCACGTGCCAGTGGGTGGTGCCCGAATCGAACCACACGTCGAGGGTGTCGGCGATCTTGTCGTACTGCTCGGCTTCAGCGCCCAGCAGTTCGGCAGCGTCCAGCTTGAACCAGGCTTCGATGCCCTGCTGCTCGACGCGCTTGGCCACTTCTTCCATCAGTTCGACGGTGCGCGGGTGCAGCTCGCCGGTCTGCTTGTGCAGGAAGAACGGAATCGGTACGCCCCAGTTGCGCTGACGCGAAATGCACCAGTCTGGGCGGTTGGCGATCATCGCGTGCAGGCGTGCCTGGCCCCAGGCCGGAACGAACTTGGTTTGCTCGATGGCTTTCAGCGCGCGCTCACGCAGCGGCTCGCCGGTAGTCGGCTGCTTGTCCATACCCACGAACCACTGCGCGGTAGCGCGGTAGATCAGTGGGGTTTTATGGCGCCAGCAGTGCATATAGCTGTGGCTGATGGTTTCGGTGTGCATCAGCGCACCGACTTCACCGAGTTTCTCGACGATGGCCGGGTTGGCCTTCCAGATGAACTGGCCGCCGAAGAATGGCAGCGACTCGACATACACACCGTTGCTCTGCACCGGGGTAAGGATGTCATCGTTGACCATGCCGTAACGCTTGCAGGTGACGAAGTCGTCTTCACCGTAGGCTGGCGCGGAGTGCACCACCCCGGTACCGGCGCCCAGCTCGACGTAGTCGGCCAGGTACACCGGCGACAGGCGGTCGTAGAGCGGGTGACGGAAGTTGACCAGCTCCAGCGCCGCGCCTTGGGCGGTAGCGATGACCGAGCCTTCCAGGTTGTAACGCTTGAGGCACGACTCGACCAGCTCTTCAGCCAGCACCAGCAGGCGCTCACCGGTGTCGACCAGGGCGTAGGTGAACTCGGGATGGATGTTCAACGCCTGGTTGGCTGGAATGGTCCACGGGGTGGTGGTCCAGATCACGATGGCGGCAGGCTTGGCCAGCGACGCCAGGCCGAAGGCGGCAGCCAGCTTGGCTTCGTCGGCAACCGGGAAGGCCACGTCGATGGTCTGGGATTTTTTATCGGCGTACTCGACTTCCGCCTCAGCCAGCGCCGAACCGCAGTCGAAGCACCAGTTCACCGGTTTCAGGCCCTTGAACACGAAACCTTGCTTGACCATTTCGGCCAGGGCACGGATTTCACCCGCCTCGTTGGCGAAGTTCATGGTCTTGTACGGGTTGTCCCAGTCACCCAGCACGCCCAGGCGAATGAACTCGGTCTTCTGCCCTTCGATCTGCTCGGCAGCATACTCGCGGCACAGCTCGCGGGTGCGGTCGGCCGACAGGTGCTTGCCGTGGGTAACTTCGACCTTGTGCTCGATCGGCAGGCCATGGCAGTCCCAACCCGGCACGTACGGCGCGTCGAAACCGGCCAGGGTCTTGGAACGGACGATCATGTCCTTGAGGATTTTGTTCAGCGCATGACCGATGTGAATCTTGCCGTTGGCATAGGGCGGGCCGTCGTGCAGGACGAACTTTGGACGATCCTTGCCAATTTCGCGCAGCTTCTGGTACAGGCCAATGCTGTCCCAGCGCTGCAGGATCTGCGGTTCGCGCTGAGGCAGGCCGGCCTTCATGGGGAAGGCGGTGTCCGGAAGGTTAAGCGTGGCTTTGTAGTCGGTCATTTCAGGCTCTTCGTTAGCGGTTGAGCGTGCCAATGTGCACGTGCGGCGGCGATATCCGCATCGATCGCCGACTTCAGCGCCTCCAGGGAGGCGAATCGCTGCTCTTCACGCAGCTTGTGGTGGAACTCCACCGTAAGGCGCCGGCCGTAAAGGTCGCCGGCATAGTCAAGCAGATGAATTTCCAGGTGCGGGCGCCCATCACCGGCAACGGTGGGGCGCACGCCAATGTTGCCGACACCCGGCCAGGCCTTGCCGTCGATTTCGATGCTGGCCAGGTAGACCCCGGACAGCGGTACGCGGCGGCGCTTGAGCTGGATGTTGGCAGTGGGCGTGCCAAGCTGGCGAGCCAGCTTCTGGCCGTGCAACACACGGCCGGTAATGCGGTACGGGCGGCCCAGCAGGTGCTCGGCCAGCTCGAAGTTGCCGTCGGCCAAGGCCTGGCGCACTTCGGTGCTGCTGACCCGCAGGCCGTCCTGAATCACGGTGTTGGCAGCTTCGACGGTAAAGCCATATTGCTTGCCGGCCTCGACCAGGAAGGCGAAGTCGCCGGCGCGGTCGCAGCCAAAGCGGAAATCGTCGCCCACTTCGAGGTGACGCACGCCCAGGCCATCGACCAGGATGGTCTTGACGAACGCACCGGCGCCGAGCTTGCTCAGGCGCTGGTTGAAGGCCAGGCACAGCACCCGGTCGATGCCTTCGGCGGCCAGCAGCTCGAGCTTGTCGCGCAGGCGGGCCAGGCGCGCAGGTGCGGTATCGGGCGCGAAGTACTCGCGCGGTTGCGGTTCGAAGACCACCACGCAGGTCGGCAGGCCCAAGGCCTGGCCGCGCTCGCGCAGGCGCGCCAGGATTGCCTGGTGGCCACGGTGAACCCCGTCGAAGTTGCCAATGGTGGCGACACAGCCCCGGTGCTCGGGGCGCAGGTTGTGAAGACCTCGAACCAGCTGCATAACGCGCTTCTTGCTCATAAAGTGGCCGATTATAACCACACCCGGGCGCCGGTGACAGGCAGCAGCGCCCAGGGGCGGCGTGGAATGCGAAAAACCGACGCCTGACCCGCAGGTAGCCCTAGTGCAAGGCCTTGCGAGCGAAATGCCGGGGGCGGAAACCGCACAGGAACAAACAGCCGAAATAGGTCACGACCCCCGCCACGATCAGCACGCCGAGGCGCATGAAGCGCTGCAGCATGATGCCCTGCTCCCAGGCCGGCATGTAGTGCATGCCCACCAGCAGCACTGCCGACATCAGCGCCACGGCCAGCACCAGCTTGGCCAGGAACATCGCCCAGCCCGGCTGCGGCTCGAACAGGCGCTGACTGCGCAGCTTCCAGAACAGCAAACCGGCATTCAGGCAGGCACCCAGGCTGATGGCCAAGGCCAGCCCGGCATGCGCCAGCGGGCCGACCAGGGCCAGGTTGAACAGCTGGGTGCAGACCAGGGTGAAGACCGCGATCTTCACCGGCGTGCGGATATTCTGCTGCGCATAAAAGCCGGGTGCCAGTACCTTGACCAGAATGATCGCCAGCAAGCCCACCGAATAGGCCATCAGCGCCCGCTGGGTCATGGCGGCATCGAACGCGCTGAACTTGCCATACTGAAACAGCGCCACGGTCAGCGGCTCGGCCAGAATGGCCAGTGCCAGGGTGCACGGCAACACCAGCAGGAAGCACAGGCGCAGGCCCCAGTCGAGGATCCGCGAATACTCCTCGCGGTCCTTGTTGGCGTAGGTTTTGGCCAGGGTCGGCAGCAGGATGGTACCCAAGGCCACGCCCAGCACGCCGGAAGGCAGCTCCATCAGGCGGTCGGCGTAATACATCCAGGATACCGAGCCAGCCACCAGGAACGAGGCGAAGATGGTGTTGATGATCAGCGAGATCTGGCTCACCGACACCCCGAGAATGGCCGGCAGCATCTGCTTGAGCACCCGCCACACGCCGGTATCGCGCAGGTTCAGGCGGGGCAGCACGAGCATGCCGATCTTCTTCAGCGCCGGCAACTGGTACAACAGTTGCGCCAGGCCACCGGCCAGTACGCCCCAGGCCAGGGCCATGATCGGCGGGTTGAAGTACGGCGTGAGCAGCACCGCGAAGGCGATCATCGCCACGTTGAGCAAGGTCGGGGTAAAGGCCGGTACCGAGAAACGGTTCCAGGTATTGAGGATCGCCCCGGCCAGGGACGACAGGGAGATCAGCAATATATAAGGAAAGGTCACCCGCAACAGGGCAGTGGTCAGTTCGTACTTTTCCGTGCTGTCGACAAACCCCGGGGCCGTGGCCCACACCACCCAGGGTGCCGCCAGGATGCCGATGGCGGTCACCAGCGCCAGGACCAGGGTGAGCAAACCGGTGATATAGGCAACGAAAGTGCGGGTCGCCTCCTCGCCTTGCTGCGTCTTGTATTCGGCCAGGATCGGCACGAAGGCCTGGGAGAATGCACCTTCGGCGAAAATGCGCCGCAGCAGGTTGGGCAACTTGAAAGCGATGAAGAAAGCGTCGGTGGCAATGCCGGCACCGAAGATACGCGCCAGAATGGTGTCGCGAATGAAGCCCAGCACCCGCGAAATCATGGTGATCGAGCTTACTGCAGCCAGGGATTTGAGCAGGTTCATCGAAAAGATTCACGCCATTGACAGAGGACGCTGCCAGACAGCATCCGAATGTGCGATACTCCCGCGCCTTCGCAGGGGAGCCAAAAATTCCCGAGTGTACAGGTCGCGCAGCAGAAAGGAATCTTTCCCGCTTGTTGGCGCACCGCTCGGCGGAACCTTGCAGGTGGCCTTGACATCCGCTCGACTGATCGGCATGATTCGCGGCCTATTTTGTTTGCTATTTACCTAAAGTCTTTCGAGGAGCTCGACGGTGGCCAACACACCTTCCGCCAAGAAACGTGCAAAACAGGCTGAGAAGCGTCGCAGCCACAACGCCAGCCTGCGTTCCATGGTCCGCACCTACATCAAGAATGTAGTTAAAGCCATTGACGCAAAAGACGCTGAAAAAGCACAAGCCGCTTATGTTCTGGCTGTACCTGTAATCGACCGCATGGCCGACAAAGGTATCATCCACAAGAACAAGGCTGCTCGTCACAAAGGCCGTCTGAATGGCCACATCAAGGCGCTGAAAGAAGCTGCAGCTGCCTAAGCGACGTTAAAGTCGAAAAGCCGACCCTAGGGTCGGCTTTTTGTTGCCTGCGATTTGGGCATGCGCCAAGGTGTAACCGCAATTTTGCAGGAGCGGCCTTGGTCGCCACCGGGCTGCAAAGCAGCCCCAGTGACTGTGTTTGCCTGCTGTTACTTGCCTAGCTGAATCTTCGGCGCCCATTGCAGCCACTCGTCCTCGGCCTTGTCGAACAAGGCGAAGGTCTGCTGCGGCCTGGCCGGGTTGCCCATCCGCTCGCCGTCCGGCGTCGCGAAGGCGATGCCACCATCGATCACGGTTTCCAGCGACTCGGTACGCACGGTCGCGCCTTTGAACAGCCCCCAGTCGAAGCCGAAGCCGCTGGTGTTCCAGAAACGGCTGCCACTGCGCACCAGCGCGGCATAACGCGGCTCGATCAGGATATGGATCAGCACGCGGTCAGCACTCTGCCCAAGCTCGAAGCCTGTCACTTTACCCACCGCTACCTCGCGGTATGTAACCGGTACCCCAGGCTTGATCGAGCCACGGCGTGGTGCACTGAGGGTCAACGGCAGGCCGACCTCTGGCCCTGCCACCTGCGGCGCCTCGGGCAGCGCAATGAAGTCACTTTGCGGCCCGCGGTCTTTGGTGGCCGGCTGCACCTCCAGGTACTGGCCGGTCACCAGGGTATCCAGGTTCTCAGTGCGCACCAGGCCAAACGCAGGTTTGACTACCCAGAACTGCGTCCCGGCCCGGGCGATGCGATTCGCCGCTTCGGTGATACGCGCCCGCAGCAGCACCGCCTGCAGGTCATTGGTCAAGTCGACGCTCTCGATGCTGCCCACATCCAGGCCCCGGAAGCGAATCGCTGTGCCTGGCTTCAGGCCATCCGCGCGGTCGACACGGATGGTGATCAAGGTGCCCGCACGGTTCACCGCCTCTTGGCTCTCGTGCAGCCGGAAGCGCGGAATGTGCCGCTTAAGCGGAACATCCGCACGCGGCGTGTCGAAGGCAATGCCACCGGCCATCAGCGTTTGCAGTGACTCGCTCTTCACCTTGATGCCCGACAAACCGCCAGTCAGGGTAATACCGCTGGCGTTCCAGAAGCGCGACGAACCGTTGACCAGTTTTTCGTATTCTTTCTCGATGTGCACACCAATGAGGATGCGGTTACTGTTGCGGGCGAACTGATAGCTTTGCACGCTCCCCACTTTGACCTGGCGATACATCACCGGGCTGCCGACCTCCAGCGAGCCGAGGGTGTCGGCGAACAGCACCATGTGCAGGCCAGGCGCCTTGAGGTCCAGCGGCGGCGCCTTGGCACGCGCCTCGAACTCGCGCTCTGGCCGCGCGCCCTTTTCGCCGGGGCGAATGGCGATGTAGTTACCTTTTACCAGCGCCTCCAGCCCCGTGATACCCGCCAGGGAAATCGAAGGCTTGACCACCCAGAACTGGGTCCCTTCCACCAGGTAGTCCTCGGTGAGCGGGTCCAGTGTCAGCTCGGCCGAAGCGCTGGCCAGGTTGTCTTCCATCTTCAGCGTTTTCAGCGAGCCAACCTGGATGCCTTTGTACATGACCGGGGTACGGCCCGCCTGCAGGCCTTCGTAATCGGTGAGCTTGACCTTGACCCGGATCCCCGCCTGAGCTGCATCGAAGTCTTCATACAGGCGAAAAGGCAGGCTGGGGTCGGTTGGCGGGCTGTCTTTACGATACTCCGGGGTTGCAAAGGCAATACCACCGGCAACGATGCTCGACAGCGACTCGCTACGCACTTTTACACCCGAAAGCGAAGCGTCGATGCTTACCCCGCTGGCATTCCAGAAGCGCGTGTGTTTGCGCACCAGGCTGGCGTAAGCCGGCTCGATGAATACTTTGACCTCCACCGTGCTCTGGTCTTCGGACAGGCGATAACTCTTCACCCGGCCGACCTGGATCTGTTTATAGAACACTGGGCTGTCACGGTTGAGCGAACCTAGCCGTTCAGCCTTGAGTACAAGATGCAGGCCAGGTTCGCTGTCCGACAGCGGCGGCGCCACCTTCAGCGCGGTAAAGCGCTTGGTAGGCTCACCTTCGCCCGGGCTGACTGCGATGTAGTTACCAGACACCAGGGTCTCCAGGCCTGAAATGCCCGCCAGGGTGACACTGGGCTTCACCAGCCAGAAGCGCGTCCCCTTGGTCAGATGCGGCTCGGCATCCTTGTTCATTTCGATCGTGGCGATAACACCCTGGTTCTCACCCTCGGCATCGAGCACCAGGCTCTTGACCTTGCCAACCGGCATCCCTTTGTAGATCACCTCGGTCTTGTTGGCGACGATCCCGTCGCCCGACTCGAAGCGCACTTCAATCTCCACACCGGCTTGGCGGTAAGCCTGCCAAGCGAGCCAACCACCGATCATCAAGGCGATCAAAGGCAGGATCCAGATGGCCGACCAGTTCGAGGCTGGGCGGGTTTTAGCCGTTGGCAGGTCACTCATGGTCGTCATCCGACTCCGTGTTATCCCAAATCAGTCGGGGATCGAAAGTTAAAGCAGCAAACATTGTCAGGATCACCACAGTTGCGAAGGCGACGGCGCCCAAATTGGCTTCGACACTGGCTATTCGGCCGAAATTCACCACTGCCACGAGAATGGCAATGACGAAGATATCCAGCATGGACCAGCGCCCGATGAATTCGATGAAGCGGTACATGAATATCCGTTGCCGGGCCGAAAGCGGCTGCCGCCGTTGTACGGAGTACAGCAGCAAACCGATGCCTACCAGCTTGAAGGTCGGCACCAGGATGCTGGCAATGAACACCACTGCAGCGATCGGCACCATGCCGTGCTTGAGCAAGGTAATGACCCCGGACATGATCGTGTCCGGGCTGCCTTGGCCGAGGGTACTCACGGTCATGATGGGCAACACGTTGGCCGGAATGTACAGAATCGACGCGGCAATCAGCAGCGCCCAGGTGCGCATGATGCTGTTCGGACGCCGCGCATGCACTACAGCGCCACAACGTGTGCAGCTTTGCGATTTACTGTCCGGCGCCTGCCGGTTCAGCTCATGGCATTCATTGCAGACCAGAATGCCCGCATCAATCGCCCGCATGCAGGTCCTCCCCCGATAGCGCACTCCAGATCTGGTGCGGTGACATCACCACTTCCAGCCAAACCTGGATCAACAACAGGCTGATAAAACAGAACAACCCCAACCCTACGGTCAATTCAGCCAGGTCGACCAGCTTGACGATGGCCACCAGTACACCCATGAAATAGACCTCGAGCATGCCCCAATCGCGCAGGTGGTGATAGATACGGTAGAACAGCAGGCCCAAACCGCGCCCCACGTTCAGGCGAATACTCAGCAATACAGCCAGTTGGCACAGCAACTTGGTTAGTGGAATAGCCATGCTGCAAAGGAAAACCACCACCGCCACGCCACGCATTTCCGAGTTGTACAGGCCTAGCACACCACTCCAGACAGTATCGTCAGACGTTTGGCCAAGCAGGTGCAGCTGCATGATGGGCAGAAAATTGGCTGGCACGAACAGCAACAAGGCCGTCAGTACCAGGGCCAGGCTGCGATTGACCACATTGTGCCGGTGAGCATACAGCTCGTAACCGCAGCGCGGGCAGAGGGCCTTTTCACCATGTTGCAGCACGGGCTTGCGCAGCAGCAGGTCGCATTCGTGGCAGGCCACGAGCTCTTCCAGCGGCAACCGGGCCAGCGATTCAGGTTCAACGGGATTGGACATAGAGTGCTTCTGAATAGGTGCGTGGGCCTATTCTAGTGTTCTGGCTCGAATTGTGGGAGCCGGCGTGCCGGTGAAGCGCACCGCGCGGTGAATGGCACCGGCTGCGCCGGTGTTCGCGGGCACGCCCGCTCCCACAGTGATGGTGCCGGGGATTATTTTTGGCCCACAAAGACAAAACCCCTACCTGCATGCGCAGATAGGGG
>NZ_BLJG01000205.1 GCF_009932375.1 Pseudomonas juntendi | reverse complement strand
AGGCGCTGCATATCTTCTGACGAACATCTGCCAGCCCTGATGCGATCCCTGTGGGAGCTGGCTTGCCGGCGATAGGGCCCGTGAAGGCCACGGATCAATCAGACCAGATGCAGGTGGTTGTCCCAGAACCCGGACGGCAGGCTCATCGGTTGCCCGACCAGTTGTGCCTTGGTGCAATCGTAGAAGCGGCAGCGGCCCTGCCCGGAGGTCACGACAAACCCGTCCTTGACCGCACCGACCCCGGCACAGTCGGGCATAGGGGCGTCGAGCCGCACAGCGCCGCTGTCCAGGTCCCAGATGAACAGGCGGTTGGCCCGTGGCGCGGTCAGCGCCACCAGCCGCAGCTCGCTGTGGATAGCCACACTGGCGGTGTACTGGGCCATGGCCTGCAGTTGCTGCTCGGGCACCGGAAAGGCCTTGAACGGCTCGCCCGGGCGCTTGATGGCCAGCAACTCGGCCGTTTCATCGGCGTCGCCCATGAACTGCTGGCAGGCGGCAATGGTGCCATCGCTGCCCACTGCCAGGTGGCGCACGCTGTTCATCTGCTGGGCGAGGGTTTCCTTGCTCAACAAGGTGCCGTCACGCTGCATCAGCACCAGGCTCGGCTCCATGGCATCGAGGTTCATCTCGACCCGGCTTTCGGCCTCGGTGCGGATCCCGCCGTTGGCCACCACCAGGGTTTCGCCGTCGGGTAGCCAGGCCACCTCGTGCGGGCCAATGCCGTGGGTGGGGAGCTCGCCGGTGTGTACCAGGCGCGCACCTTCGAAGCGGTACACGCCGAGCACGCCCCGCCCCGGGTCGCGGGTGTCGTTCTCGGTGGCGTACAGCCATTCGCCGCCTTTGTGCACCACCGCATGGCCGTAGAAGTGCCGGTCCGCTTGCGAAACCACCGTTTGCAGCAAGCGCCCGTCGCGCAAGTCGACCAGGTAGCTTTCGGTACCGGGGCGGCGAGCGACGAACAGGGCGATCGGCTGTTCAGGGTGATGGATGATGGCATGGCAACGCTGGGCAACCTGGGTGCTGAACACCTGGGTGCCGTCCAGGCGGAACCCCACGGCATAGTGCTTGCCGTCGCCGTCGTCACGCGCCGAGAGCAGCAAGGGTTCGCTGCCTTTGTTGCGGAACAGGCTCCAGCCACCCAGGGTAAGGGCGCTGAGCAGTACGCTACCGAGTTTGATTGCCTGGCGTCGCAGCATGATCAGTCACCGTCGTTGGCATTGAAGCCCAGCTGGATGTTCAACGCCTTGGCCAGGTCGCCTTCGTGCAGGCGGTGGACCACGTTGAGGCTGTCATAGAGCTGGTTGAGGGTTTGTTGGCCCGCGTCGTCGGCCAGCAACTCGCCCAGGGTCTTCTGGTTGTCGGCCAGCAGTTTGAGCGAGGTAGCGTAGGCGGCGTCGATCTTGTCTGCCAGCGCTTTCTGATCGCTGGGCAGCAGGCCGCGCAAACCCTGGTTGTCGACCCCAACCCACACGGTCTGGGCAGCCTTGAGGGTGGCTTCCAGGCTTTTCAGTGAGCTGTGGCTGCGCCAGGCCTCGGCCTGCAGCGGCTGCGCGATGCCCTTGCTCTGGCGGCCCATGGGGGCGCCGAGTTTTTTCTTCAGCGTATCCAGTGCGGTCACCTGGGAGCGCAGCAGGTCGGCAATGGCCTCGTGGGAATCGGCGTAGCGCTGGTTGGGGAACTTGGTCATCTGCGAGAGCATGCCGTCGGTGCTGTTCCAGCTCTTGAGGATGTCCTCGGCCAACAGCTTCTGGTGCTCGCTGATGGCGACCAGCAGCGGGCAATAACGGGCCTTCTGTTCGGCTGTGGCGATGTCCGGCTTGCTGTCGAACAGAATGTATTCATAGGCCGACAGCCCACGCACCACCACGCTGGCCTTGCCCAGGGCGGCCACATCGACTGGCTTGTCGCCGTTGACCAATTGCTCTACCTGGCGGCCGACCAGGTTTTTCTTGTCGGGCCAGAACTGCACCTGCCAGGCGCGGTTGCCTTCGGCCAGTGGGCCCACCAGCAGCGGTTGCAGTTCAGCCCAGGCTTTTTGTGCGTTGAGGAAGTCGGCACGGGCCTTTTCCAGGTCTTCCTTGCCTTCGCAGTAGGCCAAGGCGCTGGCGGCCAGGGTACGGTCGGCTTCGACCCAGCGGCTGTAGGTGGGCAGGATCACCTGTTTGGCGATGGCGGCGGAGGTCACTGCTTGCGGGTCCTGCGGCGAGCAGGCGCCGAGGGCGAGTGCGGCGAGGCTGGTGAACAACAATTTGGGTCGGAACATGCCGGCTCCTTTGCGCGTTTAAAGGGAATTCAGGAACGCCAGCAGCGCGGCGCGCTGCTCGGCATTGAACGTAAGAACGAAATTGCGTGCCGCTTCGGCTTCGCCACCATGCCAAAGCACGGCTTCGAGCAGGTTGCGCGCACGGCCATCGTGCAGGAACTGGCTGTGGCCACTGACCGTTTCGCTCAGGCCGATGCCCCACAGCGGCGCGGTACGCCAGTCCTGGCCGTTGGCGGCGAATTCGGTGCGCTCGTCGGCCAGGCCCGGCCCCATGTCGTGCAGCAGCAGGTCGCTGTAGGGGCGGATGACCTGGTTGGCCAGCTCTGGTTCGGTTGCATCGGCGGCGGTGGTGAACTGCGGTGTATGGCAACCCTGGCAGCCGGCCTGGTAGAACAGGTTCTTGCCCGCCAGCACCTGTGGCGCGCCCACGTCGCGGCGTGCCGGCACGGCCAGGTTGCGGGTATAGAAGGTGACCAGGCGCAGAATGTTGTCGCTGACTTCCTTCTCGCCATCGGCGCCATCGCCATTGGGCGCAGCCAGGCACGCGGCTTGTGCCGCCGTGCAGTCGTCCTTGGGCTGCAGGGTACTGGTCAGGCCCATGTCGCCGGCGAAGGCATGCACGTTCTGCTGGTTGACGTTGGGTTGGCCGGCCTTCCAGCCGAAGCGCCCGACCACGGTCTTGCCCTGGGCGTCATCCCATACCCGGTTGGCCCGCCCGCGAATGCCGTCGTGGTTACGGTCGTCGGGGTCTTCGTTGGCCAGCAGGGCGGCTTCGGGGATGGCTTCGAGCAGGCCCAGGCCGATCATCGGCGGGGCCACCCGTGCGGAAAACCGGGTGTCGGGGTGCATCACGCCGTAGCCCAACTGAGTGATTTGCAGGCTTGGCTTGCGCAGTTGCACCTGATGGCCATCCTCGAACGTCACCGTGTGCTGGGCATAGCTCACCCGCACCTTGCCTTCCGGGGCCACGCCGGGGATGGCCATGTCTTGCAACTGGGTGCCATAGACCGGTTCCGGCACCACGCCGATGCGCTCGATCACCTTGGCCAGGTAGGGTTGGTCGGGGATAGACAGGCGCACCAGCATGCCGACGGCGTTGCTGTCATTGGCGGCTGGGGGGTGACCACGGCCGTCGCGCACATGGCAGTTCTGGCAGGCATTGGTGTTGAACAGCGGGCCCAGGCCATCGCGTGCAGTCGTGGTAGAGGGGGCGATCACCCAGGGGCTGCGGAAGAAGCTGTTGCCTACGGCGAAGTCCAGCCGCCGTTCCGGCGAAAGGTTGGCCGAGGGCTGGGCATAGGCGTTGCGGTCACTGCGCTGTACGGTGGCCAGGCCAGCCGCCAAGGCTTCGCCGGGCTCGGCCTGGGTGAAGCGCGGGGCGTCGTCACAGGCAGCGAGGGCAAAGGCCAGCAGCAAGGGGCTGAGTCGAAACAGCGACAAGGACATCGAGAATCCTGGGCTTGAGCAAAAAACCGGCGTGCAAGCTTAGCAGGCCCAGGATCATTGAATAAGAGCAATTTGCGTTTGCTCGATGAAATCGTCGTTGCTTGTGGCCCTCAGGCGAGATGCAGCTTGAACTGGCGGTTCACCAGGCTGACGATCAGGTTCTTGTGGCCACCATTGCGATTGTTGCCGGCCACTTCGATGACCTCGTCGCTGTCATAGTCCATGGTGTGGGCAGCGAGCTGTTTGATGGCATTCTCGTGGGCCGGTTTCCAGTAATCCTGGAAGACCCAGATGCTGGCTTCGGCAGCGGGGCCGAGAATGAGGCGCAAGGCTTTGTGGTTTTCATTGGTATTGCCGATCCACGGTACGGCCAGTTCGCCGTTCCAGGCGTGCTGGGCGCCGACTGCAACGCTTTTGCTGCGGTTCTCACCGTCGACCACGGTGAGGGTGTAGGGGGTGTTGTTGGCGATGGAGCACAGGTAGGTGACGCTGGCCATGTGAAGGTCCTTTTACGGTCGGGTTTCTGGGCGGGGTAGCGGGCTGCTCGGGCTGCGGTAGACGTAAACACCAAGCAAGGTGATCTCGTTGAAAGGCGGGTCCAGTTCGGCGGGGTCGAAGCGCCCCAGCAGCTGCAGGCCCTGGGCAAAGGCGACAGCCTCGAACATCTTGCGGTCGGGTTCGTTGGGGTCGTACAGGTAGATCTTGCCGGAGTGTGCAAGCACCCTGCACATCTCCAGGGCCACGTGGTAAGTGATGGGGGCGCCCATCAGGGTTACGTGGGGTATGGCGCGGGTGTCCAGCGGGAAACGAGGCGCATCGTATTCATCGACCTGATACAGGTGGGGGATGCGCTCGCCTGTGCGCGGCCCGTTGGAAATGCGCTGGCCGGCTTTATTCAGGTTATAGGCGTGGGTGAAGCCGGTAATGATGTCCTTGCCCCCCACGCGCTGAACGATTCGGCCTTCCCCCCAAACATCAAGAATCTGTAGCACTGCGCCCTCCGGCCTGGTGATCCCGTGAATGGGGCCAGAATGAAGGGCGAAAGGCAGGACAGGCATCTGGAACCACAGCACCTGCAGCACACACGCAAACGCCCGGCACAAGGCCGGGCGTTCGGGGTGAGGCGCCGTTACCGAATCAGAACTCGTGGTCCGCGGTATCCGGGTTCAGGTTGGCAATACCGAGCTTGCCCGCAGCCTGTTCGATCGCACCGGTCTGCTTGACCAGGGCGGCGATGGCATCGCGAACGATCTGGTTGCCGGCAGCGTTGTCGGGGGCGATCAACTGGTCGTAGTGCTCGCCTTTCTGCGCATGGTCGACCATGACCTGGATCTTGGCCTCAGTGGCCTCCAGGTCGGCCTTGAGGGTGGCGTCGGCCGCCGGGTCAACCTTGGCTACCAGCGACGACAGGCTCGGGCCGCTGACCTTGGTGCCGTCCGGGCGGGTGTACTCGCCCAGGTAGACATTGCGGATACCCTTGGCATCGTAGAAGTGCGAGTAGTGGGTGTTGTCGCTGAAGCAGTCCTGCTCGTCTTCCGGCGAGTTGGCTTCCAGGGAAACCTTCATGCGTTCACCGGCCAGTTCGCCCAGCGACAGGCTGCCCATGCCGAACAGCATCTTGCGCAGGCCATCGTTGACCGGCTCGGCTTCGAGCTTGGCGCGGTAGTTGTCGGCGACGTTCGGAGCCCAGTTGCCGACCATCTCTTCAAGGTCGGTGACCAGCAACTGGGTCACGGCTTTGAGGTAGGCGCGGCGGCGCTCGTTGTGGCCGCCGGTAGCACCCTGGCCTTCCAGGTAGTCCGACGCCGGGCGGGCGCCGGCGCCTGGGCCGGTACCGTTGAGGTCCTGGCCCCACAGCAGGAATTCGATGGCGTGGTAGCCCGTGGCGACGTTGGCTTCGGACCCTGCCAGTTCGTTCAGGCTGGCCAGCTTCTCGGGGGTGATGTCCTTGACGTCGATCTTTTCTTCGCCGACCTGGATCTCGGTGTTGGCGATGATGTTGGCGCTGGCGGCGGGGTTGCCCAGGGCATGCTCGTAGCTCTTGTCGACATAGTCGATCAGGCCTTCGTCCAACGGCCACGCATTCACCTGGCCTTCCCAGTCGTCGATGATGGTGTTGCCGAAGCGGAAGGCTTCGCTCTGCAGGTAAGGCACGCGTGCAGCAACCCAGGCTTGCTTGGCAGCCTTCAGGGTTTCATCGTCTGGCTTGGCAAGGAACGCGTCGACAGCGGTCTGCAGGGTTTTTGCGGTGCTCAGCGAGTCGCTGTACACGGCATAGACCATTTCTGCGTAATGCTTGACCACGGCTTTGCCAGCGGCTTCGTCGACAGCCCCTGGCGCTGCAGCGGTGGTGCTGGCGGCAGCGGGTGCCTGCGCTTGCGCAGCGGCAGCCTTGTCGTCTTTTTCGCCGCAACCGGCGAGGGCGATGGCCATGGCCAGCAGACTGGCGGAGGCCAGAGGCATTCGAATCATTATGGGTTTCCTGCGTCGTGTGGTTGGACAGTGCGCCTAGGCATGCGAAACGGCAACATCATGCGAAAGATTTGCATTTGCTGTAAAGGGGCGGGGGCGTATTTCATGCAAATCCAGGTCGCTGGCTTGGCCGGCCGAGCAGGTTCAGAGCATCGAGACCTGATTGCGTTGGGCTTGCTTGAGGAAGTGGGTCAGTTCACGCGCCGACAACGGCTTGCTGTAGTGATAGCCCTGGCCCTCGTGGCAGCCCTGGGCAATGATGTAGGTTTCCTGCTCGGCGGTTTCCACGCCTTCGGCGATGACCTGCATGCCCAGGCTTTTGCCCAGCTGGATGATGGCGCGAACGATGGTAGCGTCGTCATCGTCGTCAAGCAGGTCCTGGACGAAGCTCTTGTCGATCTTGATCTTGTCCAGCGGCAATGACTTCAGGTAGCTGAGCGACGAGTAACCGGTGCCGAAGTCGTCGATCGCAATCAGCGCCCCGGAACGGCGCAGGCTCAGCAGGTGCTGGGCGGCGGTGCTGATGTCTTCCATCAGGCCGGTTTCGGTGACCTCCAGCTCCAGGCTGCGCGGTGGCAGGCGGTAGGCCTGCAACAGGTTGTTGACCACCCGCGGCAGCTCGCTGTGGTGCAACTGCACGGTAGACAGGTTGACCGCCATGCGCAGGTCGCTGAAGCCCAGGTCGTGCCATTCGCGCAATTGCCGGCAGGCCTGGTCGAGTACCCACTCGCCGATGCTGATGATGCTGCCGTTCTGTTCGGCCAGCGGGATGAACTGGTCGGGCGGCACCATGCCCAGTTCCGGGTGCTGCCAGCGCAGCAGGGCCTCCACGCCGACCACGCGGTGGTCGCGGTAGCTGATCTGTGGCTGGTACACCAGGTACAGCTGGTTACGCGGCAAGGCTTCGCGCAGGTCCTTCTCCAACTCGCGGCGGCGGCGCATTTCACTGTCGACGCTGGCAATGTAGAACTGGTAGCGGTTGCGCGAGCGGGCCTTGGCCAGGGTCATGGTCTGCTCGGCTTTCTGCAGGAGCTTTTCCGTGCTGTCGCCGTCTTCCGGGAACAGGGTGATGCCGATGGTGGCGCGCAGGCGGATCTGCTGGTGATCGAGGTCGAACGGCACCTCCAGGTCATCCAGGATGCTTTGCGCCAGTTCGGCAGCTTCGTAGGGCTGCTCGATGTTGGCTTGCACCAGGGCAAACTGGTCGCCGCCCAGCCGCGCCAGGGCACCCAGGCGGCCGCTATGCGCCCGCAGGCGGTCGGCCAGGGCCAGTAACAGTTGGTCACCCACCTGGTAACTGAATTGTTCGTTGATGCCCTTGAAGTCGTCCAGGCCCACGCACAGTACCGCCACCCGGTGTTGCAGGCGGCCACCGTCGACCAGGATCTTGTCCAGTTGCTGTTGCAGCTGCTGGCGGTTGGGCAGGCCAGTCAGGAAGTCGTATTGGGCCATGCGCTGCAGGCTGTTTTCCGCTTCGTGACGCAGGTGGGTGTTGCGCTCGATCGAAGCCAGCAACTGGTTGGCCGTGTTGACCCAAAGGCCCAGTTCGTTCTTTTCGTGCCCCTTCAGCAGCGGGATCTGGTGCTGGCTGGGGCGGTCGGGGTTGATCTGCGTGAGGTGCTCGATGATCTTCGACAGCGGCTTGGTCAGCAGCCAGTGGTAGACCAGGTACAGCACCAGGCCCATGGCCAGGGCGCGCAATACGCCGGAGATGAAGATGATGACCGCGTTGATCAGGAAATCTTCACCATACGAAGAGGTGTCGAGGGTGATGCTGAGGTCGCCGTAATATTCGCTGTAGGGGCCGCGGCCGACCAGTTGCGTGGTGTAGGTACGTTCCTGGCCGAGAATCAGGTCGGTCAGCCAGCGCATGGAGGTGTCCCGCAGCGGCCTGGACTTTTCTGCCAGCATGGTTTCATTCGGGTGGCCGATGGACGCCATGCGTACCGACTCGTCCTGGAACAGGCCTTCCATCACCTGCATGCCCATTTCACGGTCGAGGCTGTACACCGCCTGGGTCGACGGGTCGCGGAACATGTCGAGGATGCGCTGGGCATCGTTGTTCACGGTCTGGCGGGTCTTGTAGGTGTCGTAGACAATTTGCGCACAGCTGAGCAGTACGCCGACCGCCAGCGCCGACAGCAGCACGACCCTGAGCAACTTGACCGACAAGCTGTTCCGCAATTCCAGCTTCAATGGGGTTTCCTTAATCCATGCGCATGGCATCATTTTGCCATCAACGATGACGATACACTATCGGCCTACCATGAGCAGTGTATCGGTTGCCTGCCCCTGCAACTTGAGTGCGCTGTCTCAATCTTCCAAAGATTTGATGTTAGCGCGCTCTGCCGCCTGAGCAAGCAAAACCGTGCGGCTCGGTGTACCGGCGCGGCGGCCCCTGGCAGGCACAAAAAAACCCGGCACATGGCCGGGTTTTCTGTTCAAGGCTGGGTGACTCAGGCCTTGAAGGCCTTGCCTTCGAACTGCTCGGCAACGAAGGCCCAGTTGACCAGGTTCCAGAACGCCTCGACGTACTTCGGACGCAGGTTGCGGTAGTCGATGTAGTAGGCGTGTTCCCAGACGTCGCAGGTCAGCAGCGGGGTGTCGCCGCTGGTCAGCGGGCAGCCGGCGCCAATGGTGCTGGCCAGGGCCAGGGAGCCGTCGGCTTTCTTCACCAGCCAGCCCCAGCCGGAACCGAAGGTGCCGACCGAAGTCTTGGTGAACTCTTCCTTGAACTTGTCGAAGGAACCGAAGGCCGCGTTGATGGCATCGGCCAGGGCGCCGGTTGGCTGGCCGCCGCCGTTTGGCGACAGGCAGTTCCAGTAGAAGGTGTGGTTCCAGACTTGAGCGGCGTTGTTGAAGATGCCGCCCGAAGAGGCCTTGACGATTTCTTCGAGGGACTTGCCTTCGAATTCGGTGCCTGGGACCAGGTTGTTCAGGTTCACGACATAGGTGTTGTGGTGCTTGTCGTGGTGATACTCCAGGGTTTCCTTGGAGATGTGCGGCTGCAGGGCATCGTGGGCGTACGGCAGCGGCGGCAATTCAAAAGCCATGGTGGATCTCCTGATTCAGGTCTGTTTGCGGTTTGCGCAAGGCCGATCACGGGCGGCCCGATCAGCGTCGGCGAGTTTTTACTCTTTGCGACGCAAGGGCTGGATCATAGCACCGGGTCCGGCGCATAACCACGCAACAAACATAGGGAATAGAGGTTCCGGGGCGGTCGAGCCATGCCGACCGGTGGTCTCGGGCTCTGCCTGCCAGGGCCCTTGGGATCAGTTGAAGATCAACTGCGCCGCCACCGCAAACATCATGACCGCCACCATCAGGTCGAGCATGCGCCAGGTTGCCGGCCGCGCCAGCCACGGGGCCAGCCAGGCCGCGCCGAGCGCCAGGGTCGAGAACCACAGCAGTGAAGCGCTGGCGGCACCGGCCACATAAGCCCCGGGCTCGGTCTGCTGGGCGCCCAGCGAGCCGATCAGCAACACCGTGTCGAGGTACACGTGCGGGTTCAGCAACGTCACCGCCAAGGCACTGAGCAGTACCGCACGGCGTGAACGTGTGCCCTGGCCCTGCTGGTGCTGCAGGCTCTGTTTCGAACAGGCACTGCGCAAAGCCTTGGCCCCGTACCAGATGAGGAACACCGCACCGCCCCAGCGGGCGATCGCCAGCAGGGTCGGGTTGTGCGCCAGTACGGTGGCCAGGCCAAACACACCGGCCGCCACCAGGATGGCATCGCAGACGATGCACAGCACTGCCACCGGCAGGTGGTGCTCGCGGCGCAGGCTTTGAGCAAGTACGAAGGCGTTCTGGGCGCCGATGGCCATGATCAGGCCGAAGGCCACCAGCATGCCGTTGAGATAGCTTTGCCACATGGCCGGGCTCCCCGAAAAGGTCATAAAAGATGCTGGCCATTGTGTGGGTTGGGGCGGTATAAGAAAAACAAATAAAGCTGATCCCTCATTAGGAAAATCGATGTTCGACTACAAGCTGCTTGCCGCCCTGGCGGCCGTGATCGAACAGGGCGGTTTCGAGCGTGCCGCGCAAGTGCTGGGCCTGTCGCAATCGGCCATTTCCCAGCGCATCAAACTGCTCGAGGCGCGGGTCGGCCAGCCCGTGCTGGTGCGCGCTACCCCGCCCAGCCCGACAGAGGTCGGCCGCCAGTTGCTCAACCATGTGCAGCAGGTACGCCTGCTTGAACGTGACCTGCAGCGCCAGGTGCCGGCGCTGGACGAAGAAGGCATGCCAGAGCGCCTGCGCATCGCCCTCAACGCCGACAGCCTGGCCACTTGGTGGGCTGGCGCGGTGGGCAACTTCTGTGCGCAGCAGAACGTGCTGACCGACCTGGTGGTGGAAGACCAGGAAGTGGGCCTGAAGCGCATGCGTGCGGGTGAGGTGGCAGCCTGCCTGTGTGGCAGTGAACGGCCTGTGGCCGGGGCACGCAGCCTACCATTGGGGGCAATGCGTTATCGGGCGTTGGCCAGCCCCGGGTTCATGGCGCGCCATTTTCCCCAAGGCTTTGTCGCCAGCCGCCTGGCCCGCACCCCGGCCATCGTGTACGGCCCGGACGACTTCCTGCAGCACCGCTACCTGGCGTCGCTGGGCATGGAGGATGGTTTCCTGCACCACCTGTGCCCGTCATCCGAAGGCTTCCTGCGCATGACCGAGGCGGGCCTGGGCTGGGGGCTGGTGCCCGAATTGCAGGCCCGCGAGCAACTGGCCGGTGGGCAGTTGGTGGAAATTTGCAGCGATACCCCCATCGATGTGCCGCTGTACTGGCATCATTGGCGCAATGGCGGGCAATTGCTCGCGCAACTGACCGAGCATCTGCGGCATACGGCAGGGCAATGGCTGGTGCCGTTGTAGCCGCGGCTGGCGTCAGTTGCATCTGAAATCTGGCAAGACGGAGTGTTACATGCGAATTCTGGTCACCGGCGCGAGTGGCTTCATTGGCGGGCGCTTTGCGCGTTTCGCCCTGGAGCAGGGCCTGGACGTGCGGGTCAGCGGCCGCCGTGCGGAGGGGGTGGAGCACCTGGTCAAGCGCGGTGCCCAGTTCATCCCCGGCGACCTGAACGATGCCGAGCTGGCCCGGCGCCTTTGCCAGGGCGTCGAAGCGGTGGTGCACTGTGCCGGCGCGGTGGGGCACTGGGGGCGTTATCAGGATTTCCACCAAGCCAACGTGGTGGTCACCGAGAACGTGGTCGAAGGGTGCCTCAAGGAGCACGTGCGGCGCCTGGTGCACCTGTCGTCGCCGTCCATGTACTTCAACGGCCGCTCGCGCCTCGACATCCGGGAAGACCAGCTGCCGCGCCGGTTCCATGACCATTATGGGAAAACCAAGTACCTGGCCGAGCAGCAAGTGTTCGGTGCGCAGGAGTTCGGCCTCGAGGTGTTGGCACTGCGCCCCCGCTTCGTCACCGGGGCCGGCGATGCCAGCATCTTCCCGCGGCTGATGCAGATGCAGCGCAAGGGCCGGGTCGCGATCATCGGCAATGGCCTGAACAAGGTTGATTTCACCAGTGTGCACAACCTCAACGAGGCACTGCTCAGCGCCCTGTTCGCCGATGACCGGGCATTGGGCCAGGCCTACAACATCAGCAACGGCCAGCCGCTGCCGTTGTGGGACGTGGTCAATTACGTAATGCGCCAGATGCAGTTGCCGCAGGTGACCCGCTACCGTTCCTACGGCCTGGCCTACAGCCTGGCTGCGCTCAACGAAGCCGCCTGCATGCTATGGCCGGGGCGCCCGCAACCGACCTTGTCGCGGTTGGGAATGCAGGTCATGAGCCGTGATTTCACCCTCGACATCAGCCGCGCCAGGCAGTACCTGGACTATCAGCCGAAGGTCAGCCTGTGGACGGCGTTGGATGAATTCTGCGCCTGGTGGAAACATCAGCCCCCGGGGCAGTGAACGCGGCGCGCCGATTAGGGTCAGCAGTGCGCCGCGCGAGCGGTTTATACTCCTGTTTCTTTGCTATTACCGCGGTTGAACTCACCCATGCGCAACGATGCTCACGACGATTTCGATGATGTGCCAACCCTGCGGGCCGGCACCCCTGATGATGACGAACTGTTGCCGGCGCACGTGGCCCGTAGCCGCCAGAAGGCGGCCAGGCCGGCCAGCACCGGGCCTTTGTGGGTGCTGCTGGGGGCCTCGTTCATAGCCCTGGCCGGGCTGGGCTGGTGGAGCTTCCAGCAGATCTCGCTGATGGAGCAGCAACTGGTGGCCACCCAGGAAAGCTTTGCCCGCATCAGCGAGGATGCAGCGGGGCGCTTGCAGGCAATCAGTGGCAAGGTCGCTGCCAGCGAATCGTCGGTCAACACCGGCAGCGAGGCGCTCAAGCTGCAGATCCGCCAGTTGCAGGCCAGCCTGGCCGAGCAGAGCAAGCAGCAGCAAGGCGTAGCTGGCCAGGCCGGCGACCTGGGCAAGCGCCTGGAGCAGGTGCTGGCCGATACCCGTGAGCAGCAGAAAGCCGTGACCGAATTGCAGGGCCAGCTGCAGGCGCAGTTGAAGGCGGTGAATGCCGAGCTGGCGGCGTTGAAGTCGGGCCAGGTAGACGGTGGCAAGCTTGATGGGCAGCTCAAAAACCTGAGCGAAGAGGTGGCTGCGCTGAAGAAGCAGGGCAACCCGAGTGCGGCGATCGAAAGCCTGGAGCAGGACGTGCTGGTGCTCAAGACGCAAATGGAAAACCGCGGCTCCTCGGGCTCGAGTGGCGCATCGGTACAGGAGTTCGATGCGTTCCGCGGGCAGACCACGCGCAACCTCAACACCCTACAGAGCCAGATCCAGAACCTGCAGCAGCAAATCAACGCTCGGCCCTGAAATGGCCTGAACCCGCTGCTACAGGTGCACGGTAGCAGCGGGTTCGCTGGGTTACAGGCGCGGGTAATCGATATACCCCACCGGCCCCTTGCTATAGAACGTTTCGGGGTGCGCCTCGTTCAACGGTGCATCTGCTGCCAGGCGTGCCGGCAGGTCCGGGTTGGCAATGAACGGCACCCCGAACGCCACCGCATCGGCCTTGCCATCGGCCAGCGCTGCATTGGCACTTGCCTTGTCGAAACGCTCGTTGACGATGTATGGCCCACCAAACGCCGCCTTGATCAACGGCCCGATGCTATCGTCGGCTTCACGCTCCCGCGAGCAGATGAAGGCGATGCCGCGTTTGCCCAGTTCGCGGGCAACGTACGTGAACGTCTCGGCACGGTCGGCGTCACCCATGTCGTGGGCGTCGGCACGTGGTGCCAGGTGCACGCCGACCCGGTTGGCCCCCCACACCTCGATGGCGGCATCGGTCACTTCCAGCAGCAGGCGTGCGCGGTTTTCCAGCGAGCCGCCGTAGCGGTCGGTGCGCTGGTTGGTGCTGCTTTGCAGGAACTGGTCGAGCAGGTAGCCATTGGCGCCGTGAATTTCCACACCATCGAAGCCGGCGGCCTTGGCGTTTTCTGCACCGCTGCGGTAGGCCTCGACGATGTCGCTGATTTCTTCGGTTTCCAGTGCGCGCGGGGTGGGGTAGTCACTCAGCGGGCGTACCAGGCTGACATGCCCCTTGGCCTGGATCGCGCTGGGGGCCACCGGCAGTTCGCCGTTCAGGTAGCTGGGGTGCGAGATACGCCCCACGTGCCACAGTTGCAGGAACATGCGCCCGCCAGCGCCATGCACGGCCTTGGTGACATTGGTCCAGCCGCGGACTTGCTCATCGTTCCAGATACCGGGCGTATCCGGGTAGCCGACGCCCATGGCGGTGACCGAGGTTGCCTCGCTGAGAATCAGCCCGGCGCTGGCGCGTTGGACGTAGTACTCGGCCATCAGAGCATTGGGCACGCGACCCTCGTCTGCACGGCAGCGAGTGAGTGGGGCCATGATGATGCGGTTGGGCAACTGCAGGTCGCCCAGGGTGATCGGATCGAAAAGCGTGGTCATGTCGGTTACCTGCTGGTCAAAGCGCTTGGCGCAGTTGTTCCAGGAACGCCTGGATGGTGGCTTCGTTGCGTTTGAAGAAATGCCATTGGCCGATCTTCTGGCTGCTGATCAGCCCGGCACGCTGCAAGGTGGCCAGGTGGGCGGAGACGGTCGACTGCGAAAGGCCGCAGCGTTGGTCGATCTGCCCGGCACACACACCGTTTTCGGTGCTGTGGTACTGGTCCGGGAACTGGTTTGCCGGGTCTTTCAGCCAGCTGAGAATTTCTCGCCTGACCGGGTGGGCCAGCGCTTTTATGATTTCGTCGAGATCGAGTGGCATGGCGTGAGGCTCGTTGTAGCGGTATATCGCGATAGGGCGAAATATAAATCGCTGAATGCCGATATCCAAATATCCAGTGGTGCTTAGCTGAGTGCAAATCGCTATATCGCGTTATAACGATATGAGGCGCCGCGGTGGTAGACTGCGCTCATGAACTACCTTGCACATTTGCACCTGGGCGGGCCGGCCCCGCAACAACTGCTGGGCAGCCTGTACGGCGATTTCGTCAAAGGCTCGCTGGACGGGCGCTTCCCGCCTGCCTTGGAGGCGGCTATCCGGTTGCACCGGCATATCGACAGCTATACCGACCGGCACCCATTGGTACTGGCGGCGCTGGCGCGGTTCCCGCGTGAGCGGCGGCGCTTCGCCGGCATCGTACTGGACGTGTTTTTCGACCACTGCCTGGCGCGGCATTGGCACGACTATGCCGAGCAGCCTTTGGCGCAGTTCACTGGCGCGTTTTATCGGGTATTGCTGGCGGAGCCTGAGCTGCCGGGGCGGCTGGCGCGCATTGCGCCGTTCATGGCTGCCGATGACTGGTTGGGCGCTTATGGCGACTTCGCCACGCTGGAACAGGTGTTCAACGGCATCGGCCGGCGGCTGTCGCGCCCAGACGCGATGGCGGGGGTGATGGTGGAACTGGAGCGGCTGTACGAGCCGCTGCTGGCGGACTTTCGCGCGTTCTACCCGCAATTGCAGGCGTTTGCAGCGGCGGGGCGGGTGTCAGGCGGCTGATGTTGGTTGCCTGTGGTGGCCCTATCGCCGGCAAGCCAGCTCCCACAGGGATCGCCTCAGGGCTGACAGGTGGTTGCCACAAGGTATGGCAGCGCCTGTTAGAGCGAGCGCCGCCCGCGCGGCGCATCGCGAGCTGCGCTCGCTCCTCACGTTTGTTGCAGATCTTCGGGCCACCGCTTGCCATGAACTATTGTGCGCGCTTTGTGTCTGTGTCTTTCCG
>NZ_BLJG01000204.1 GCF_009932375.1 Pseudomonas juntendi | reverse complement strand
GCGCTCAATCTCACAGGCAGTGAAGATGCAGCGGCTACCCTTGCCAGGAACCATAGAATCTCCCACAGGGGTGTGATGTTGCCTGAACGATAGAGGCTGGCACCTTTGTTGCTTTACCTAGGCTATTCGCTGCATGGGTGTCAAAAAAATGCGGCCGCAGGAGAGAGAAGGGTCATGAGCCAAGGTGTTGAATTCAATCGTCTGATGCTGGATATGCGCGCCATGCAGGCCGACGCCATGTCGCTGCCCAAGGTCACCGCTGCCCCCGAGCTGGCGCCCGGTCAAAGCACCTTTGCCGACATGCTCGGCCAGGCCATTGGCAAGGTGCATGAAACCCAGCAAGCCTCGACCCAGTTGGCCAATGCCTTCGAAATCGGCAAGAGCGGCGTCGACCTCACCGACGTGATGATCGCTTCGCAAAAGGCCAGCGTGTCGATGCAGGCCATGACCCAGGTACGCAACAAGCTGGTCCAGGCGTACCAGGACATCATGCAGATGCCGGTTTGAGGACGGATGTAACCCATGGCTGAAGCAGTCGTCGATAACGCCCCCGCCAAGGCTGGTTCGCCAGCGGCCAAGCCGCCGCTGTTCGGCATGGCGTTTCTGGAAAACATCGCGCAGATGCCCATGCTGCGGCAGGTCGGCCTCATGGTCGGCCTGGCGGCCAGCGTGGCGATCGGCTTTGCCGTGGTGCTGTGGTCGCAGCAACCCGATTACCGTCCGCTGTACGGCAGCTTGTCGGGCATGGACACCAAGCAGGTCATGGACACCCTGGCTGCGGCCGACATTCCGTACAACGTCGAACCCAATTCTGGCGCCTTGCTGGTCAAGTCCGATGACCTCGCCCGCGCACGTCTGAAACTGGCCGCGGCGGGCGTGGCACCAAGTGACGGCAACGTGGGCTTCGAACTGCTCGACAAGGAGCAGGGCCTGGGCACCAGCCAGTTCATGGAGGCTACCCGCTACCGCCGCAGCCTGGAAGGCGAGCTGGCGCGCACCGTGTCGAGCCTGAACAACGTCAAGGCCGCCCGCGTTCACCTGGCCATTCCTAAAAGCTCGGTGTTCGTGCGCGACGAACGCAAGCCTAGCGCTTCGGTACTGGTCGAGTTGTACCCAGGCCGCGCCCTGGAACCCGGGCAGGTGATGGCTATCGTCAACCTGGTCGCCACCAGCGTGCCGGAGCTGGACAAGTCACAGGTCACCGTGGTGGACCAGAAGGGCAACCTGCTGTCCGAGCAGATCCAGGATTCTGCGCTGACCCAGGCTGGCAAGCAGTTCGACTACAGCCGCCGGGTGGAAAGCATGCTCACCCAGCGTGTGCACAACATTTTGCAACCGGTGCTGGGCAACGACCGCTACAAGGCCGAAGTGTCCGCCGACCTGGACTTCAGCGCGGTCGAGTCCACTTCCGAGCAGTTCAACCCCGACCAACCAGCGCTGCGCAGTGAGCAGTCGGTTGATGAGCAACGTGCCAGCAGCCAAGGCCCGCAGGGCGTGCCTGGGGCGCTGAGCAACCAGCCGCCCGGTGCGGCCACGGCACCGCAGACCACCGGTGGCGCCGCCACCCCGGCAGCGGCCATTCAGCCTGGGCAACCGCTGGTCGATGCCAATGGCCAGCAGATCATGGACCCGGCCACCGGCCAGCCGATGCTCGCGCCGTACCCGTCGGACAAGCGTCAGCAAAGCACGAAGAACTTCGAGCTGGACCGCTCGATCAGCCACACCCGCCAGCAGCAAGGGCGCATGACCCGTCTGTCGGTGGCCGTGGTGGTCGACGACCAGGTCAAGATCGACCCGGCGACCGGTGACACCACCCGTGCCCCGTGGGGCAGCGAAGACCTGGCGCGCTTCACCCGCCTGGTGCAGGACGCCGTTGGTTTCGATGCCAGCCGTGGCGACAGCGTGACGGTGATCAACGTGCCGTTCGCGGCCGACCGTGGCGAGGAAATTGCCGACATCGCCTTTTACCAGCAGCCGTGGTTCTGGGATATCGTCAAGCAGGTGTTGGGCGTAGTGTTCATCCTGGTGCTGGTATTCGGTGTACTGCGGCCGGTGTTGAACAACATTACAGGGGGCGGCAAGCAAGCTGCCCCGGATAGCGACATGGAGCTGGGCGGCATGATGGGTCTGGATGGCGAACTGGCCAACGACCGCGTCAGCCTGGGTGGCCCGACAAGCATTCTGCTGCCTAGCCCAAGCGAGGGTTACGAGGCACAGCTCAACGCAATCAAAGGCCTGGTGGCCGAAGACCCGGGCCGTGTTGCCCAGGTCGTGAAAGAGTGGATCAACGCCGATGAGTGATAACCGAGCCGTTACCGCCAAGCTGAGCCGCGTGGACAAGGCGGCGATCCTGTTGCTCTCGCTGGGTGAAACCGATGCGGCGCAGGTGCTGCGGCACATGGGCCCCAAGGAGGTACAGCGGGTAGGTGTGGCCATGGCGCAGATGGGCAATGTGCACCGTGACCAGGTCGAGCAGGTGATGAGCGAGTTCGTCGACATTGTCGGCGACCAGACCAGCCTGGGCGTGGGCTCCGATGCCTATATCCGCAAGATGCTCAACCAGGCGCTGGGCGAGGACAAGGCCAACGGCCTGGTCGACCGCATCCTGCTGGGTGGCAACACCAGTGGCCTGGACAGCCTGAAGTGGATGGAGCCGCGCGCCGTGGCCGATGTGATCCGCTACGAGCACCCGCAGATCCAGGCCATCGTGGTCGCCTACCTCGACCCCGACCAGGCCGGCGAGGTACTGAGCAACTTCGACCACAAGGTGCGCCTGGACATCGTGCTGCGCGTGTCGTCGCTCAACACGGTGCAGCCAGCGGCCTTGAAGGAATTGAACCAGATTCTGGAGAAGCAGTTCTCGGGCAACTCCAACGCCGCGCGCACCACCCTGGGTGGCATCAAGCGCGCCGCCGACATCATGAACTTCCTCGACAGCTCCGTGGAAGGCGCGTTGATGGATGCGATCCGCGAAATCGACAGCGACCTGTCGGAGCAGATCGAAGACCTGATGTTCGTCTTCAACAACTTGGCCGATGTCGACGACCGCGGTATCCAGGCGCTGCTGCGCGAGGTGTCGTCGGACGTGCTGGTGGTATCGCTCAAGGGTGCCGACGAGCGCGTCAAGGACAAGATCTTCAAGAACATGTCCAAGCGTGCCTCGGAGCTGCTGCGCGACGACCTGGAGGCCAAGGGCCCGGTGCGGGTCAGCGATGTGGAAACGGCGCAAAAGGAAATCCTCACCATTGCCCGGCGCATGGCCGAAGCCGGCGAGATCGTGCTTGGCGGCAAAGGCGCCGAGGAAATGATTTAAGCGGCAAGCTACAAGCGGCAAGCTACAAGAAACAGCAGCCCTCGCGCAGCCTGCTTTTTCTTCAAACTTGCCGCTTGAAGCTTGCCGCTATGACCCACAGGCATTACCAATGTCCACCAAAGAACACCACCCCAGCGACCTGATCCGTGCCCGCGACCTCGAGGGCGTGGATGTATGGGCGTTGCCCAGTTTCGACCCGCAACCCGAGCCCCAACCTGAGCCAGAACCCGAGGTGGTCGAGGACGAAATCGAGGAAGTGCCGCTGGAAGAAGTCCAGCCACTGACCCTGGAAGAGCTCGAAGCCATACGCCAGGAAGCCTACAACGAGGGCTTCGCCACCGGTGAGCGCGAGGGCTTCCATAGCACCCAGCTCAAGGTGCGCCAGGAGGCCGAAGAGGCGCTCAAGGCCAAGCTCGACAGCCTTGAGCGGCTGATGAGCAACCTGATGGCGCCGATTGCCGAGCAAGACACGCAGATCGAAAAGCAACTGGTGCATCTGGTCGCGCACATGACCCGCCAGGTGATCGGCCGTGAGCTGCGCACCGACTCCAGCCAGATCACCCAGGTGTTGCGCGAGGCACTCAAGCTGCTGCCCATGGGCGCGGAGAACATTCGTATTCACCTCAACCCGCAGGATTTCGAGCTGGCCAAGGCCCTGCGCGAACGGCACGAGGAAAACTGGCGGCTATTGGAAGACAGCGCCTTGTTACCGGGTGGTTGCCGCATCGAAACCGCGCACAGCCGCATCGACGCGAGCATGGAAACGCGTACCGAAAAGGCCGTGGCGCAGTTGTTCGACCAGTTGCACGACCATTCCCTGCACCCGGCTCAACCCGACCTGGCGATAGACCTGGATGCGCCGCTCGAGCCTGCCGTGGACAACCCTGATGCGCCTTGAACGCACCAGTTTCAGCAAGCGCCTGGGCAGTTACGCCGAGGCCATTGCGCTGCCCGCCCAGCCGATTGTCGAAGGCCGCCTGCTACGCATGGTCGGCCTTACCCTGGAGGCCGAAGGTCTGCGTGCCGCCGTTGGTAGCCGCTGCCTGGTGATCAACGACGACAGTTACCACCCGGTGCAGGTCGAGGCTGAGGTCATGGGCTTTGCCGGGGCCAAGGTGTTCCTCATGCCGGTGGGCAGCATTGTCGGCATTGCCCCGGGCGCACGCGTGGTGCCGCTGGATGACGGCGGCCGCCTGCCCATGGGCATGAGCATGCTCGGCCGGGTGCTGGACGGTGCGGGCCGTGCGCTGGATGGCAAGGGCGGGATGAAGGCCGAGGATTGGGTGCCGATGGACGGCCCGGTGATCAACCCGCTCAACCGCGACCCGATCAGCAAACCGCTGGATGTGGGTATTCGCAGCATCAACGGCCTGCTGACCGTCGGCCGGGGTCAGCGCCTGGGCCTGTTTGCCGGTACTGGCGTGGGTAAATCGGTATTGCTGGGCATGATGACCCGCTTCACCGAAGCGGAAATCATCGTGGTCGGCCTGATTGGCGAGCGGGGCCGCGAGGTCAAGGAATTCATCGAGCACATTCTCGGTGAGGAGGGCCTGAAGCGCTCCGTGGTGGTCGCCTCGCCGGCCGACGATGCCCCCCTGATGCGCCTGCGCGCCGCTATGTACTGCACGCGCATTGCCGAGTACTTCCGCGATAAAGGCAAGAATGTGCTGTTGCTGATGGATTCGCTGACCCGTTTTGCCCAGGCCCAGCGGGAAATTGCCCTGGCCATTGGCGAGCCGCCGGCCACGCGGGGTTATCCGCCGTCGGTGTTTGCCAAGCTGCCCAAGCTGGTGGAGCGGGCGGGTAACGGCTTGCCGGGCGGTGGGTCGATCACCGCGTTCTATACCGTGCTGTCCGAAGGTGACGATCAGCAAGACCCCATCGCGGATTCGGCGCGTGGTGTGCTTGACGGGCACTTCGTGCTGTCGCGGCGCCTCGCGGAGGAAGGCCATTACCCGGCCATGGATATCGAAGCCTCGATCAGCCGGGTGATGCCGCAGGTGGTGGATGCCGACCACTTGCGCCAGGCGCAGAAATTCAAGCAGCTGTGGTCGCGCTTGTCGCAAAGCCGCGACCTGATCAGCGTGGGTGCCTATGTGGCGGGCGGCGATCCGGAGACTGACCTGGCGATTGCCCTGCAGTCGAAGCTGGTGGGCTTCTTGCGCCAGGGCCTGCGTGAAAACGTGGGTATGGCGCAGAGCCGTGAAGAGCTGGGGGCGATCTTCACGCCCCCGGCCGGCTGATAGGCCATGGCCCTCCCTGGGCGCGCCGCGCGCCTGGCGCCGGTGGTGGACATGGCCGAAGAGGCCGAGCGCAAGGCCGCCCAGCGGCTGGGCCATTTCCAGCAGCAAGTTGCCGTCGCCCAGGCCAAGCTGGCCGAGTTGGAGCGGTTTCGCGAAGACTACCAGCAGCAGTGGATCAACCGCGGTGGGCAGGGGGTCAATGGCAACTGGCTGGTGAACTACCAGCGCTTCCTTGGCCAGTTGGAAACGGCGATGACCCAGCAGCGGCAGAGCCTGGTCTGGCATCAGAACAACCTCGACAATGCCCGTGGCACGTGGCAGCAGGCCTACGCCCGGGTGGAGGGGCTGCGCAAGCTGGTGCAGCGCTACCTGGACGAGGCCCGCCGCGCCGAGGACAAGCGTGAGCAGCGCCTGCTGGACGAGTTGTCCCAGCGCCTGCCGCGGCAAGATCAGTTCTGAATCCGGGGCGTCGCTTTGTGAAGCGGCCTGTGGGCGCCGTGTTCTTGCCGCCCGTGCCATCGCCTGCTAAACCTTCAACAAGCTGTATTCGCCATCATCGAAGGAATCGCTCGCATGGCAGTGGAAACTGATCTCACGCAGGATGGGAAAACGTTGACGATCAAGATCAAAGGACGCTTCGATTTCAGCCAGCATCAGGAATTTCGCGGTGCTTATGAGCGCCAACCAGGCCGGCACGATCGCGTGGTTGTCGATCTGAAAGACACGACCCACCTCGACAGTTCGGCCCTGGGCATGCTGTTGCTGCTGCGTGACCATGCGGGCGAAACGGTCGAGGTGGAAGTGATGAATCCCAGCTCCGATGTGCGCAAGATTCTCGCCATCTCCAATTTCGAAAAACTCTTCAAGATCAGCTGAGCGCCGACATGCCGGCCGAACAGGCATTGACCGTACTGGTTGCCGAGGACGGTGCCGCCGACCGTCTGTTGCTGGCGCAGATCGTGCGCCGCCAGGGGCACGAGGTTGTCACTGCGGAAAATGGTGAGCAGGCCGTGGCGCTGTTCGTCGAGCGGCGCCCGCAGTTGGTGCTGCTGGATGCGCTGATGCCGGTCATGGACGGCTTCGAGGCGGCGCGGCAGATCAAGGCCCTGGCCGGCGAGGCGCTGGTGCCGATCATTTTCCTCACCTCGCTGAACGAGGAGGAGGCCCTGGTGCGTTGCCTGGAAGCGGGCGGCGATGACTTCATGGCCAAGCCCTACAGGGCGGTAATACTGGCAGCCAAGATCCGCGCCATGGACCGCCTGCGTCGGTTGCAGGGTACCGTGCTGGCGCAGCGCGACCAGATCGCCCGGCACCACCACCACTTGCTCAACGAACAGCGGGTGGCCAAGGCCGTGTTCGACAAGGTGGCGCATGCCGGCTGCCTGGCGGCGCCGAACATCCGCTACCTGCAATCACCCTACGCCTTGTTCAATGGTGACCTGATGCTGGCGGCCTTCACGCCGGCCGGCGACATGCGTGTACTGCTGGGTGATTTTACCGGCCACGGCTTGCCGGCTGCGGTGGGTGCCATGCCGCTGGCGGAGGTGTTCTACGGCATGACCGCCAAGGGCTACGGCATGGCCGAGGTCCTGCGCGAGATGAACGCCAAGCTCAAGCGTATTCTGCCGGTCGACATGTTCTGCTGCGCGGTGCTGCTGAATCTGAGCATGCAATGTGGCGCAGTAGAGGTCTGGAATGGCGGCATGCCTGATGTCTACCACCTCTCGCTGGATGGCCAGGTGTTGTCGGTGCTGCAGTCTCGGCACCTGCCGCTGGGTATTCTGGCGGCCGAACGCTTCGATGCCAGCACAGAGATGTTGCCGCTGGTGCCAGGGGAGCGCCTGTTCCTGCTGTCGGACGGGGTGCTGGAGACTGCCGACGAGCAGGAGCGCCTGTTCGGCGAGCGGCGCCTGCGCGAGGTGCTGAACGCCAATCGTGACCCGGCCCGCTTGTTCGACGAGCTGCTGTTGGCCCTGGAGCGTTTTGGAGGGCACCCGCGCGACGATATCAGCCTGTGCGATATCCGCATGTTCGGTGCCAAAGAGCGGCCACCGATGCCGGTGGTCTACGCTGACAGCGGACGGTCCAGCCCGCAGGACTGGTCGTTGGCGTTCGAGGTGCGGGGTGCCAGCCTCAAAAGTTTCAACCCGGTGCCCTACATGGTGCAGTTGTTGCAGGAAATACCCGGCTTGCGAGCGCGCACTGGCCACCTGCACAGCGTGCTCAGCGAGTTGTATTCCAATGCGCTGGAGCATGGCGTGCTGGGTCTGGATTCGCAGCTCAAATGCGATGTGCAGGGCTTTGCCGACTATTATCAAGAACGGGCGCGGCGCCTGGCATCGCTGGCTGAAGGTTGTGTAAGCATCCGTTTCAGGGTTGAACCGCGTGGCCAGGGTGGGCGTCTGAGTATCGAAGTCAGCGACAGCGGCGCTGGTTTCGATGTGCCGAGCGTACTGGCACGGGCTGTGCCGGACCACGGGCTGAGTGGGCGTGGCCTGAACCTGGTGCGGCAGCTGGCCGGTGATGCGCGCTGGGCAGAGGGTGGGCGGTGTGCGCAGGTGGAATTCGAATGGTGAGCCCCGGGCGGGCTTGGGCATAATCTGCTTGATCAGGGAGTGAGCAAGTGACGGACATGCATATCGATCACCGGGTCCTCAACGACCTGCGTGAGGTCATGGAGGATGGCTATCTCAAGTTGGTGGAGACGTTTCTCGAGGATTCGGAGTGCCGCGTGGGGCAACTGCATGCGGCCAAAAGTGCCCCCGAACTCAGGGCGGCTGCGCACAGCTTCAAAGGCAGCAGCAGCAATATGGGCGCGATGGTTTTGGCCAGCCTGTGCCAGCAGCTTGAAGAGCGAGCGCGGCGGCCGCCGCTGTACGGCATCGAGGACCTGATCAGCCGCATTGACCTGGAGTACAAGGAGGTAGAGCGCTTTTATCGCGCAGAGAAAGCTCGCATTTCTGCAGGCTGACGGCTAGTTGGCGCGAGTCTTGCTTTTCTCCGCCAGGAAGATACTCACGTTCTGGCGCGGAGACCGCTCGATGCCTGTCGCACCCAACCCTTTGTTGCAAGCCAATGCCCCCGCCAGTAGCGCGCGTTCAACTGCCCTGCAGGCAGACAAACCCGTGCAGGCGTTGGGCGACAAGGGCGACGGCTTCGGCCAGGTCATGGCCCGGCAGCGGCGCAACCCGCCGGCTGGGCACGATGACAAGGTTGCCCAGGCCAGGCCCAAGGACAAGCCGGAAGCGGCTGTTGGCGGCAAGAAAGACCCGGGCAGCAAGGCAGCGGTTGCCGATGACGGCAACAAATTGCCAGATGACGATACCGCCCAGGCCGATGCCGGGCTGACGGACGCCAGCCTGGTGGCCGGGCAAGTCACCGATGGCCAGCCCGGCGGGCAGTTGATCCAGGCCCAGGCCGAGGCGGTGACGCCCGTGTTGCAAGCCGCCACGGCGCAAGCCCAACTGGCCACCGCAGTGCCGGCAGAACCCACCGAAGAAGCCTTCGACCCTGACGCCGACCCCTTGGCCAACCTGCCAACCCTGCGCCTGGCGCTGGAGCACAGCGCCCAGGCCAAAGGCAGTACTTCCGCACATGCCCTTGATCCGGCTCAGGCCCAGGGCGATGACGGCCGCGCTGCCGTCAATACCTTGGCGAATCTGGTCGAGCAAGCCGAGGGCGACGCTACCGAGTCCGGTGACGGGGCGTTCGGTGCCTTGCTCGAAGATGGCCTGAAAGACACCAAGAGCGCTGCCAGCGACACCCGTATCGACGACTTCGCCAATCGCCTGGCCAGCCTGACCCAGGCAGCCACGGCCAAGACCGCCAACGCGGTGCCGGCCAGTGCCAGCCCGCTGCACCAGCCCTTGCCGATGAACCAGAATGCGTGGGCTGAGGGCCTGGTCAACCGGGTCATGTACTTGTCCAGCCAGAATCTCAAGTCGGCGGATATCCAGCTGGAGCCGGCCGAGCTGGGCCGCCTGGACATTCGCGTCAATGTGGCGGCGGACCAGGCGACCCAGATCACGTTCATCAGCGGCCACGCGGGCGTGCGTGATGCCCTGGACAGCCAGGTGCACCGCCTGCGCGAGCTGTTCGCCCAGCAGGGGCTGGCGCAGCCCGACGTCAACGTCGCCGATCAGTCGCGGGGGCAGCAGCAGCAACAGGGCCAGGCACAGGACAGCAACC
>NZ_BLJG01000203.1 GCF_009932375.1 Pseudomonas juntendi | reverse complement strand
TTCATGATCCTGCCGCTGTTCGCCAACCTGGTGAAGCACGACCCGTCGCTGCTGGAGGCCGCTTCGGACCTGGGTTCGAGTACCTTCAACAGCTTCTGGAAGATCACTGTGCCGCTGTCGAAGAACGGCATCATCGCCGGCTGCATGCTGGTGTTCATCCCGGTGGTGGGCGAGTTCGTCATCCCTGAGCTGCTCGGCGGCCCGGAAACCCTGATGATCGGCAAGGTGCTGTGGCAAGAGTTCTTCAACAACCGTGACTGGCCGGTGGCTTCTGCCCTGGCGGTAGTGATGCTGGCGATCCTGATCGTGCCCATCCTGCTGTTCAACCGTAGCCAGGCCAAAGAGATGGAGGGCCGCGCATGAAACGCTTCAGTTTCTCCAAGCTGATGCTGGTGCTGGGCTTGCTGTTCATCTACCTGCCGATGCTGATCCTGGTGATCTACTCGTTCAACGCCTCCAAGCTGGTGACGGTGTGGGGCGGCTGGTCGGTGAAGTGGTATGTCGGCCTGCTCGACAACACC
>NZ_BLJG01000202.1 GCF_009932375.1 Pseudomonas juntendi | reverse complement strand
CGGCCTGCTCGACAACACCCAACTGATGGGTTCGGTGATGCGCTCGCTGGAAATTGCCTGCTACACGGCGGTGGCAGCGGTGGCGCTGGGGACCTTGGCCGCGTTCGTGCTGACCCGCGTCACCCGCTTCAAGGGCCGCACGCTGTTCGGCGGCCTGGTCACCGCACCGTTGGTAATGCCCGAGGTGATCACCGGCCTGTCGCTGTTGCTGCTGTTCGTAGCCATGGCGCAAATGATCGGCTGGCCGCAGGAGCGTGGCATCGTCACCATCTGGATCGCCCATACCACGTTCTGCGCCGCGTATGTGGCGGTGGTGGTGTCGGCGCGCCTGCGTGAGCTGGACTTGTCGATCGAGGAAGCGGCGATGGACCTGGGTGCCAAGCCTTGGAAGGTGTTCTTCCTGATCACCATCCCGATGATCGCGCCATCGCTGGCGGCGGGGGGCATGATGTCGTTCGCGCTGTCGCTGGACGACCTGGTATTGGCCAGCTTCGTTTCCGGGCCTGGCTCGACCACCTTGCCGA
>NZ_BLJG01000201.1 GCF_009932375.1 Pseudomonas juntendi | reverse complement strand
TTGAACCGCCGTGTACGGAGCCGTACGCACGGTGGTGTGAGAGGACGGCGGGTGTGAACCCGCCTCCTACTCGATCCTGTATGCTTCAAGAGCCCGCAGAACGCTTCAGTTTCAGCCCCGGCGTTCTTCTTCACGCAACGTCAGCACTTCGAAACCGTCGTCCGTCACCGCCACCGTGTGCTCCCACTGCGCCGACAAGCTGTGGTCGCGGGTAACCACCGTCCAGCCATCTTTCAGTTCGCGCGTGCCGCGCCCACCCTGGTTGATCATCGGTTCGATGGTGAACACCATGCCTGGCTTGAGCTTCATGCCCATGCCGCGCTGGCCCACGTGCAACACCTCCGGTGCTTCATGCATCTGCTGGCCGATACCATGCCCACAGTATTCGCGCACCACGCTGTAGCCCGCGGCCTCGGCATGGGCCTGCACGGCGTGGCCGATGTCACCCAGCGTGGCCCCAGGGCGCACCTGCTCGATGCCTTTCCACAGCGCTGCATAGGTGGTGTCGACCAGGCGGCGGGCCTCGTCGCTGATCGTGCCAATGCAGTACATCTTCGAGGCGTCGGCGATGTAGCCGCCCTGTTCCAGGGTAATGTCGACGTTGACGATCGAGCCTTCCTCAAGCACCTCGTCGGCCCTGGGTATGCCATGGCACACCACATGGTCCACCGACGTATTGAGCGAGTAGGGGAACCCGTACTGGCCCTTGCTCGCAGGCCGGGCCTTGAGCGTTTCGACAATGTAGGCTTCGGCGCGGTCGTTGATTTGCAGGGTGGTCACGCCGGGGCGGATGAAGTTGTCGAGGTCAGCGAATACCTGGGCCAGCAACTGGCCGGCCCGGCGCATCAGCTCGAGTTGGGCGGGGGTCTTGAAGATCACCTGGGGCATGGGGAAAGAGCGGTTGCTCATGCTGGAATTTGCCCCAGCATAGCGCCAGCGGGTGTGAAGTTGCCACCGCATGGTGCGCAGGGTGCGCACGGTACGCCAGAGCGCGGGCGTGGTAGAAGCGTCTGCTCCAGCTGGCCCACTAATTGCTGGCTACCTCCCATCCCGGGCCATCAACGTCGACAGCCCGCACATTCTCACGACAAAGGCGCCGTGTTGCCCCCGCTTGCTGCTGCAGGCCGGGGCAGCCGGCGCCTTTTTGCGTTTCCACAGGAGCCCGCCCATGGTCAATAACGAAGTGCGCAGCGTATGCCCGTATTGCGGGGTTGGTTGCGGCATCGTCATGAGCGTTGCCGACGGCAAGGTCGGCAAGATCAGCGGCGACAAGCAGCACCCCAGCAACTACGGCCGGCTGTGCACCAAGGGCCTTACCGCCCACTTGCCGCTGACGGCGGCCGGGCGCATGGAAGACGCCTACCTGCGCCAGCAACGCAACCAGCCGCCAGTGCGCGCCAACATGGACCAGGCAATTGCCGAGAGTGCTAAGCGCCTGCGTGGCATCATCGACCGGCATGGGCCAGACGCCGTAGCGCTCTACGTGTCCGGGCAGATGTCGCTGGAGGCCCAGTACCTGGCCAACAAGCTGGCCAAGGGGTTCATTCGCACCCGCCACATCGAGTCCAATTCGCGCTTGTGCATGGCCAGTGCCGGCAGCGGCTACAAGCTGTCGCTAGGCGCCGACGGCCCGCCTGGCAGCTACGAGGATTTCGAGCACGCCGATGTGTTTCTGGTGATCGGTTCGAACATGGCTGACTGCCACCCGATCCTGTTCTTGCGCCTGCTCGACCGGGTCAAGGCGGGGGCCAAACTGATCGTCGTAGATCCCCGGCGCAGCGCCACGGCCGACAAGGCCGACCTGTTCCTGCAGCTGCGCCCCGGCAGCGACATGGCCTTGCTCAATGGCCTGCTGCACCTGCTGCATCGCAATGGCCACACCCACCCCGATTTCATCGCCCGCCATACCGAAGGCTGGGACGACATGCCCGCCTTGCTCGATGACTACAGCCCCGAACGGGTGGCCGCCATCACCGGGCTGGCCGAGGCCGACATCGTCAAGGCCGCGGAATGGATCGGCAGCGCCGGCAACTGGATGAGCTGCTGGACCATGGGGCTGAACCAGAGCATTCACGGTACTTGGCACAGCAATGCCATCTGCAACCTGCACCTGGCCACCGGTGCCATTTGCCGCCCTGGCAGCGGGCCGTTCTCGTTGACCGGCCAGCCCAATGCCATGGGCGGCCGCGAAATGGGCTACATGGGGCCCGGCTTGCCCGGCCAGCGCTCGGCGCTGGTGGCGGCCGACCGTGCCTTCGTCGAACAACAGTGGCAACTGCCACCCGGTAGCCTGCGCAGCGAAGCCGGCGAGGGAACGGTGGCCCTGTTCGAGCAACTCAAGGCCGGCGAGGTGAAAGCCTGCTGGATCATCTGCAGCAACCCGGTTGCCAGTGTCGCCAACCGCCAGCAGGTGCTCGACGGCTTGCGCCAGGCCGACCTGGTGATCGCCCAGGACGCCTTCCTCGACACCGAAACCAACCGTTACGCCGATATCCTGCTGCCTGCTGCGCTGTGGGCCGAAGGCGAGGGCGTGATGATCAACAGCGAACGCAACCTGACCCTGATGCCCCGCGCTGTCGAGCCGCCCGGGCAAAGCCTGCCGGACTGGCAGATCATCGCCCGTGTGGCCTGCGCGATGGGCTATGGCGAGGCCTTCGACTACCCGAACGCCGAGGCGGTGTATGAGGAAATTCGCCGCTTTCACAACCCGGCCACCGGCTATGACCTGCGTGGCATCAGCTATGCCGACCTGCGTCAGCAACCCCGGCAGTGGCCCAGCGCCCCGGGGCGCGAGCAGCACCGCAGCCCGCTGCGTTACCTGAACGATGGCAGCAGCCAGGCGCTGCTGCTCGATGACCAAGGGCAGCGGCCGGCTATCGCCTTCCCCACGGCCAGTGGCAAGGCGCGCTTCTTCGCCCGGCCCTGGTTGCCCGCCGCTGAGTTGCCGGATGACGCCTACCCCCTGGTGCTCAACACCGGCCGCGTGCAGCACCACTGGCATACCCTGACCAAGACCGGCAAGGTACCGGCGCTGAACAAGCTGGAGCCCGGCCCGTTCGTTGAAATCCACCCGGAAGATGCCGCCCGTTTGGGCATTGCCGAGAAAGACCAGGTGGCCGTTCGCTCGCGGCGTGGGCAGGCCGTGCTCCCGGCGCGTATCAGCGACCGGGTCATGCCGGGCAACTGCTTTGCGCCGTTTCACTGGAACGACCTGGTCGGTGAGCAGCTGGCCATCAATGCCGTGACCTGCGATGCGCTCGACCCTCTGTCGTTGCAGCCCGCATTCAAGCACTGCGCCGTGGCCCTGCAGCGGGTTGCCGGCGAGCGTATCGATGCCCTTGAACTGCACACCTGCGTTGCCGAGCCTGCCAGCATGCCTACCGCCACCTTGTCCCGCCTGTTAGGCCTGGACACCTTGCCGGCCCCGGTGCTGGCCGACGACGAGCGCCACTATCTGCAAGGTTTTCTGCTGGGGCTGGCCCAGGCGCGCGCCGACGCTGTGCCCAGCCTGCCGGCCAGTGCGCCGCTGCCGGCCAGCCGGCGTATGTTCGTTGACGGCTTGCTGGCCGGGCTGTTCGCGACCCCGGCCCAGGCACCGGCTGCGGCGCCAGCCCAGCCGCTGCACCAGGTGGTATGGGCTTCGCAGACCGGCAACTGCGAACTGCTGGCCGAGCGCTGTGCCGAACGCCTGCGCGGCGCAGGCCTGCAGGTGCAGCTCAGTTGCATGCAGGCGACCCGCCCCAGCCAGCTGCGCGGCGCTGCCAGCGTGGTGTTCATTACCAGCACGTTCGGTGATGGCGAGGCCCCCGACAGTGCCGCGAACTTCTGGCAGGCGTTGCAAGGTGAGGAGGGCGGCCACTGCGCCGAGCTGCCGTATGCCGTGCTGGCCTTGGGCGACTCCAGTTATGAGCAGTTCTGTGGTTTTGGCCGCAAGCTGGACCAGCGGCTGGCCGAGCTGGGCGGCCGGCGCCTGCTGCAACGGGTGGACTGCGAGCCCGACTTCGACGAAGTGTTTGCCGGCTGGCTGGAGGCGCTGCTGCCAAGCCTGGGCAGCACCGCCGCGGCACAGCCGGCCGGCGCAGCGGTACCCGTGGCGGCTTACACCAAGCAGCGGCCCTGGGCGGCCACCCTGCTGGAAAACCGCCTGCTCAACGGCCCCGGTGCCAGCAAGGAAACCCGCCAGTTGGTCTTCGACCTCAGTGGCAGCGGTTTCACCTACGCCGCCGGCGACGCCCTGGGGGTATGGCCACGCAATTGTCCGGCGCTGGTCGCAGAACTGCTGGCGCTGATGCAACTCGACGGCCAGGCGCTGGTGGAATTGAAGGGCCAGCCCGCCATGCCGCTGGCCGAAGCCCTGCAGGCACACCTGGAAATCGCCAAGGTCACCCCACAGCAACTGCAGGTGTTCGCCGCTAATGCCCCCGACCTGCAGCGCCTGCTGCAGCCCGAGTGCAAGGCCGAACTGCAAGCGTGGTTGTGGGGCCGGCAACTGGTCGATGTGTTGCGCGCCTTCCCGCAGCAACTGCCACTGGCCAGTTGGCTCGCGTTGCTCAAGCCGTTGCAGCCACGGCTGTACTCGATCAGCTCCAGCCCACTGGCGCACCCGCAACAGGTGCACCTGACCGTTTCCACGGTGCGCTACGGTGATCGCAAAGGTGTGTGCTCCAGCTTCCTCGCCGACCGGGCGCAGGCGGTGAAGGTGGCGATTTTCCCCCAGGTGTCGAAGCACTTCCGCCTGCCTGAGGACGATGGTGTGCCGTTGATCATGGTCGGCCCTGGCACTGGCATCGCGCCGTTTCGGGCGTTCCTTGAAGAGCGCGAAGCGCGCGGCGCCAGCGGGTCGAACTGGCTGTTCTTCGGCGAGCAGCACGCTGCAAGCGACTTTTATTACCAGGCGCAATTGCAGGCCTGGCAAGCCACGGGGCACCTGCGGCTGGACACGGCGTTCTCGCGTGACCAGGCGCAAAAGATCTACGTGCAGACGCGCATGCTCGAGCACGGTGCGCAGCTGTGGCAATGGTTGCAGGCCGGGGCGTACTTCTATGTCTGCGGTGATGCCCAGCGCATGGCCAGGGATGTGGATGCGGCCTTGCGGGCGATTGTCGCCGAGCATGGCGGCATGGATGCGGCGGCGGCTGATGCCTACGTCGACGGCCTGAACCAGGCCCGGCGCTACCGGCGTGACGTGTACTGATGTGCACCGCGATGGGCTGCAGTGCACTGGGAATGTGCGCAGCCGGTGCCGGGTGGCGGGCGAGCGAGCCCGCTGCTGCAAAGGCCTGGAACGCTGTGCAGGCCCGTGCAGGCGCGGGTTTGCGCGTAACGTGTCCACCCCCGGCAACGGGCTTGGCACACTCCCTGCTTAGCCCATGTAACAACAAAGCCCACTGATCAACGGCGATCAACCGGGCCCCCTACCGTGATGAATACAGGCAAAGGCGCCTGGAGCTTCGGCTCCAGGCGCTTTTTTTTTGATCGAGGATCGGCTTATGAAGGCAACAGCGAGCAGCGGGCAACGAGAGCGACTGGTCATCGTCGGCAACGGCATGGTCGGCCACCACTGTGTCGAACAACTGGTCAGCCGCGGCGCCCTGCAGCAGTTCGAGGTACGGGTGTTCGGCGAGGAGCGCCAGCGCGCCTACGACCGAGTGCACCTGTCCGAGTACTTTGGCGGTAGCTGTGCCGAAACCCTGGCCCTGTGCGAGCACGACTTCTACACCACCAGCGGTGTGCACCTGCACCTTGGCGAAGCGGTCCTGCAGATCGATCGCGAGCGGGGCGAGGTGGTTACCGCGCAAGGCCGCTACGGCTACGACCAACTGGTCCTGGCGACCGGTTCCTACCCCTTTGTGCCGCCGATCGAGGGCTCCAGCGGTGATGCCCGCCTGGTCTACCGTACCCTCGACGACCTCGATGGCATTCGCGCTGCCGCCGCCAGCGCCCGCCGTGGCGTGGTGGTGGGGGGTGGCCTACTGGGGCTGGAAGCGGCCAACGCCCTCAAGTCGCTCGGCCTGGAAGCCCACGTGGTGGAGTTCGCGCCACGGCTGATGCCGGTGCAACTGGATGGCGAGGGCGGCGCAGCGCTCAAGGCACAGATCGAAGCGCTGGGCGTGGGGGTGCACCTGTCGCGTGCCACCCAGTCGATCAGCCAGGGCGACGCTTACCGCTACCGCATGAACTTCGACGGTGGAGAATACCTGGAAACCGACCTGATCGTGTTCTCCGCTGGCATTCGCCCACAAGATGCCCTTGGCCGTGCCTGCGGCCTGGACGTCGCCCCACGCGGCGGGGTGGTGATCGACGAGCACTGCCGCAGCAGTGACCCGCGCATCTTCGCCATCGGTGAATGCGCATCGTGGAACGGCAGCGTGTTCGGCCTGGTGGCTCCCGGCTACAGCATGGCGCGCAACCTGGCGGCATTGCTCTGCGGCGAGGCGCCGGTGCCGTTCAGCGGTGCCGACATGTCGACCAAGCTCAAGCTGCTGGGGGTGGACGTCGGTTCGATCGGTGATGCCCACGGTGCTACGCCCGGTGCACGCAGCTACCGCTTCATCGACGAAGCCAACAGCGCCTACCGGCGGCTGGTAGTGGATGCCAGCGGCAAGCATGTGCTGGGTGCGGTGCTGGTTGGCGACAACAGCTATTACGACACCTTGCTGCAGTATGCCCAGAACGGTATTGCCCTGCCGGCCGACCCCGCCGCGCTGATCCTGCCGCAAGGCGGCGCAGCACCAGCGCTGGGGGCCGACGCCTTGCCCGACAGCGCCACCATCTGCTCCTGCCATAACGTCAGCAAGGGTGCAGTCTGTGCCGCCATCGACAGCGGCTGCAGCGACCTGGCTGCGGTCAAGGGCTGCACCAAGGCGGCAACCGGCTGTGGCGGCTGCGCGGCCTTGCTCAAGCAAGTCTTCGAGCATGAACTGACGGCCCGCGGTGTAGCGGTGGACAAAAGCCTGTGCGAGCACTTCGCCTACACCCGGCAAGAGCTGTACGGCATGGTGCGGGTGGAGGGCATCCGCACCTTCAGCGAATTGCTCGCACGTCACGGCAAGGGCCACACCGGCTGTGACATCTGCAAGCCGGCGGTGGGCAACATCCTTGCCTCCTGCTGGAACCAGCCGATCATGGACCCGGCGCTGGTGCCGCTGCAGGACACCAACGACACCTTCATGGCCAATATGCAGAAAAACGGCACCTACTCGGTGGTGCCGCGTATTCCGGGGGGTGAAATCACCCCGGACAAACTCATCGTGATTGGCCAGGTGGCCAAGAAGTACGACCTGTACACCAAGATCACCGGCGGCCAGCGCATCGACCTGTTCGGCGCCCAGCTGCACGAATTGCCGCTCATCTGGGGGGAGTTGATCGAGGCCGGTTTCGAAACAGGCCATGCCTACGGCAAATCGACCCGTACGGTGAAGTCGTGCGTGGGCAGTACCTGGTGCCGCTACGGCGTGCAGGACAGCGTGGCCATGGCCCTGCGCCTGGAAGACCGCTACAAGGGCCTGCGCAGCCCGCACAAGCTCAAGTTCGCCGTGTCTGGCTGCACCCGCGAATGTGCCGAGGCGCAGAGCAAGGACATTGGTGTGATCGCCACCGACAAGGGCTGGAACCTGTACGTGTGCGGTAACGGCGGCATGCGCCCGCGGCATGCTGAACTGTTTGCCACCGACCTGGACGACGAAACCCTGGTACGCCTGATCGACCGCGTGCTGATGTTCTATATCCGCACCGCCGACAAGCTGCAGCGCACTTCGGTGTGGCGTGAAAACCTCGAGGGCGGGCTGGACTACCTGAAACAGGTGGTCATCGACGACAGCCTGGGCCTGGCCAGCGAACTGGAAGCGCAGATGCAGCATGTGGTCGACCAGTATCAGTGCGAATGGGCCAACGCCCTGAACGACCCTGAGAAGCTCAAGCGCTTCCGGACCTTTGTCAACGACCAGCGCGCCGACCCGGACGTGCACTTCGTGCGTGAACGCGAACAACGCCGGCCTGCCGCGCCGCTGCACCTGATCCCCACTGTCGAGGAGGCTGTCTGATGATGCTGTCCAATGCTGCTGTGAACGAACGCGAGAACTGGCAGGCCGTGTGCCGGGCGCAAGATCTGGTGGCCGACTCCGGTGTGGTGGTGTGGCTCGACGGTGCCCAGGTGGCGCTGTTCTATCTACCTGGCCAAGCCCAGGCGCTGTACGCGGTGGATAACCGCGACCCACGCTCCGGGGCCAACATCATCGGCCGCGGCTTGGTGGGGAGCGTGCAGGGTGAGCTGGTGGTGGCGGCGCCTTTGTACAAGCAGCATTTCAGCCTGCACACCGGGGAATGCCTGGAGGACAGCGGGCAGCGCTTGCGGGTATGGCCGGTGCGGTTGAAGGGTGACGCGGTGGAACTGGCTGTGGCCTGATTCTCGTGCATTGCCAGTGCCGGCCCTTTCGCGGGCTTGCCCGCTCCTACAGGTACAGCGCAGCCCTCAAGCCCTGCGATGACTCTGTGGGAGCGGGCGAGCCCGCGAAGAGGCCGGCACTAGTGCCTCAGAACACCAGCCCCTGCGGCGTGCGGCCGGCAAACACATCTACCAGGCTGGCCACCACCATCTCGCCCATGCGCGTGCGGGTCTGCACGGTGGCACTGGCCCGGTGCGGCTGCAGTACCACGTCCTCACGCTCGAACAACGCCTCGGGCGCTCGCGGCTCATCGGCAAACACATCCAGCGCCGCGCCGGCGATCTCGCCAGCCTGTAATGCCGCGATCAAGGCCGGTTCGTCCACCAGCTTGCCGCGCGCGATGTTGATCAGGTAACCCTCGCTGCCCAAGGCCCGCAGCACGTCGCGATCGATCAGCGCCTCACCCTTGTCGGCCGCCGCTGCAAGGATCAGTGCGTCGCTGTGCTTGGCCAACTGCAGCAGGTCGGCCTCGAACCCGTATGGCACATCCAGCGCCTGCAAGTCGGTGTAGCGAATCGGGCAACCGAACGCGGCTGCCCGCTGCGCCACCGCGCGGCCGACCCGGCCCATGCCAACAATGCCCACGCGCATGCCCGACACCTGACGGGCCAGTGGCAACGGTGCCAGCGGCGTGGCACTGGTGGCCCAATGGCCGGCGCGCACGAAACGGTCACCGGTGCAGATGCCCCGGCACACACCGATCAGCAGGCCGATGGCGAGGTCGGCAACGTCCTCGGTGAGGGCACCGATGGTCGCTGTCACCTGGATGCCGCGGTCGCGGGCGTAGGCCAGGTCGACCGCGTCGGTGCCGACACCATTGACCGCGATCACTTCCAGGTTGGGCAGGCGCGCCATCAGTGCCTGGCTGATACCTGTGTGGCCACCGGTGATCACGCCGCGGATATTGTCGGCATGCTGGCTGACATAGGCGTCCTTGTCGGCCTGTTCGTAGTAGCGGTGTACGGTGAACAACTGTTCAAGGCGCTCACGGATCTGCGGGATGAGGATCGGGCTAAGTTGCAGGACTTCGGGTTTCATCGGTCACTCCATCAGGAACAGGGTTCATCAAAAGCAAGGTTCAGCCACGGCCAACGAATGGCATGTTGCTGGCCATCACGGTCATGTTCAGCACGTTGGCGTCCAGCGGCAGCGCAGCGATGTAGCGCACCGCGTCGGCCACGTGGCGCACGTTTAGCATTGGCTCGGCGGCGATCTCGCCATTGGCCTGGCGCACACCCCGGGTCATGCGCTCGGACAGCTCGGTCAGGGCGTTGCCGATGTCTACCTGGCTGCAGACGATGTTGTAAGGCCGGCCGTCCAGCGCCAGTGCCTTGGTCAGGCCCAGCACCGCATGCTTGCTGGCGGTGTAGGGCGCGGTGAACGGGCGTGGGGTATGCGCCGATATCGAGCCGTTGTTGATGATCCGCCCGCCTTGCGGCTGCTGGCGGCGCATCAGGCCGAAGGCCGCGCGGGCACACAGGAACACCCCATCGACGTTGGTAGCGATGACGTTGCGCCAGTTTTCCAGCGGCAGCTCGTCGACCGGTACGGCCGGGGCATTGATGCCGGCATTGTTGAAGATCACGTCGAGGCGCCCATGTACCTCCTCGACGGTGGCAAACAGCTGCGCGACGCTCTGTTCATCTCGCACGTCAGTGGCTACCGCCATGGCTTCACCGCCCGCAGCCTGCGCCTGTTCGACGACCGCTTGCAGCGGTTCGAGACGGCGCCCGGCGAGGACCAGGCTGAAGCCATCCTCCAGCAGGGCGAGGGCGACGGCGCGGCCGATGCCGCTGCCGGCGCCGGTGACCAGAGCGATTTTCCTGTTCTGCTTCATTTCGTCACTCCAGGGGAATCAGGCAGCGTTGGCGGCTTGCCCGGCAGGGCGGGGGCCGACGTGCAAGTGCAGTTCGCCGATACCGTCGATGCCGGCGTGGAGGGTGTCGCCCGGGTTCAGCGCCGCCACCCCGGGCGGGCTGCCGGTCATGATCAGGTCACCCGGGCGGAGCGGCAGCTGGCGGGACAGCCGGCTGATGACTTCGGCCAACGTCCAGGTCTGCTGGCTGAGGTGGGCACGCTGGCGCTCCTGGCCATTGACCAGCAGCCACAGCGTCGCATTCAGCGGCCAGGCGCACTCGCTGGCGGGCACGATGGCAGTCATGGGGGCCGAGGCCTCGAACACTTTGGCCGCCTCCCAGGGGAGGCCTTCGGCCTTGGCCTTGCGCTGGTGATCGCGCCGGGTCATGTCCAGGCCGGCGGCAAAGCCGAACACGTGTTCCAGGGCATGCTCCGGGGCGATGTCGGCACCGCCCTTGGCGATGGCTGCGACCAGCTCGATTTCGTGGCAAAACTCGTCGGTCTGCGGCGGGAAGGGCAGCTCGCCCGCTGCCTCGACCACATTGCTCGCTGGTTTCATGAAGAACACCGGCTCCTGTGGCGCCGGCCCGTAGGTTTCCGGCCATGGGTAGTTGCGGCCCAGGCAGAACACCCGGCCGACCGGAAAGCGCACATCGCTGCCGCGGATCGGCAGGCTGACGATGGCCGGCGGGTTGAACAGGTAAGTCATGGGTCAATCCTCCTTGCTGGGGTGGCCAGCGTATGTCACGGGCTGGCCGCTAAAGTTGGACGAAAGCGGGGTTGGGTTGGACTATCCAGGCAACCTGTACCGGCCCTATCGCCGGCAAGCCGGCGCCCACAGGTCCAGGCAAGCAGCGCTGGCGGGCGTTGGCTTGCCAGCGATGCCAGCGCCTGCGGCAGGCCGTGGGAATCTCAAGCTG
>NZ_BLJG01000200.1 GCF_009932375.1 Pseudomonas juntendi | reverse complement strand
GCAGCCCATCGCGACGCAAGGCCGCTCCTACACGGTGCGCGCCAGCCTGGACAGCAAAACAGGCGCAAATCTGCGACAATCGCGCATCCTCAGAATGCCGATCATGAAAAAGCAGGCTCACCTGCATCATTAAAAAGCCCCATGACTGACCACGCCATCGACAAATTGCTGCACAACCTCGACCACGCCATGATTGCCGACCGCCACCGCTTGCGGCGGCAATTGCATGAGCTGCGCAAGCGCCCAGACGAGGCCAAGCTGGCGCAGTGGGTGGACAAGGTCCAGGCCTCTTGTGCCCAGGTTACCGCGCGCCAGCAGAGCGTGCCGGTCGTGCGCTACGACGACAACCTGCCGATCGCCGCCAAACGCGACGAAATCAAGAAGGCCCTCGCCGAGCACCAGGTGCTGGTGATCGCCGGTGAAACCGGTTCGGGCAAGACCACGCAGTTGCCGAAAATCTGCCTGGAACTGGGCCGTGGCAGCCATGGCCTGATTGCCCACACCCAACCACGGCGCATTGCCGCGCGCAGCGTGGCGACGCGGGTGGCCGAAGAGCTGGGTACGCCGCTGGGTGGGTTGGTCGGCTACCAGGTCCGTTTCGAAGACCAGAGCGACGCCAACACCCTGGTCAAGCTGATGACCGACGGCATCCTGCTGGCCGAAACCCAGCATGACCGCTTTCTCGAACGCTACGATACGATCATCGTCGACGAAGCCCACGAGCGCAGCCTGAACATCGACTTCCTGCTCGGCTACCTGAAGACCTTGCTGCACCGCCGGCCCGAACTGAAGCTGATCATCACCTCGGCGACCATCGACCTGGAGCGCTTCTCCAAACACTTCGACAATGCGCCGATCATCGAGGTGTCTGGCCGCACCTTCCCGGTGGAAACCTGGTACCGCCCGCTGACCAGCGAGCAGGACGAAGAGGGCAACCAGATCGAGGACGACCTGACGGTCGACCAGGCGATTCTCGCCACCCTCGACGAGCTGGCCCAGCATGAGCGCGGCCAAGGCAAAGGCCCTGGCGACGTGTTGATCTTCCTGCCGGGCGAGCGGGAAATCCGCGATGCCGCCGAGATCCTGCGCAAGGCGCAACTGCGCCATACCGAGATTCTGCCGCTTTACGCGCGCCTGTCGCCGGCCGAGCAGCAGCGCATCTTCCAGCCGCACACCGGGCGCCGGGTGGTGCTGGCCACCAACGTCGCCGAAACCTCGCTGACCGTGCCGGGCATTCGCTATGTGATCGACACCGGTACTGCGCGCATCAGCCGCTACAGCTACCGCGCCAAGGTTCAGCGCCTGCCCATCGAGGCGGTGTCGCAGGCCAGTGCCAATCAGCGTAAAGGCCGTTGCGGCCGGGTTGAGCCGGGCATTTGCGTGCGCTTGTACAGCGAAGAGGATTTCAACAGCCGGCCGGCGTTCACCGACCCGGAAATCCTGCGTACCAACCTGGCGGCGGTGATTCTGCAAATGTTGCACCTGCGCCTGGGTGCCATTGACGCGTTCCCGTTCATCGAGCCGCCAGATGGCAAGGCCATCAGCGACGGCTTCAACCTGTTGCAGGAACTGTCGGCGGTCAACCGCGAGAACCAGCTGACGCCTATCGGCCGCCAGTTGGCGCGCCTGCCCATCGACCCGCGGCTGGGCCGCATGCTGCTGGAGGGCGCACGCCAGGGTAGCTTGCAGGAAGTGTTGATCGTCACCAGTGCGTTGTCGGTGCAGGACCCGCGCGAACGCCCGCCCGAGCGCCAGCAGGCGGCGGACCAGGCGCACGCGCAATGGAAGGATGTGGACTCCGACTTCGCCGCGTTGGTGAATTTGTGGCGCGGCTTTGAAGAACAGCGCCAGGCGCTGACCGCCAACCCGTTGCGTAACTGGTGCCGCAAGCACTTTCTCAATTACCTGCGCCTGCGCGAATGGCGCGATGCCCATCGCCAGCTGGCATTGATTTGCCGTGACCTGCAACTGACGGTGAACAAGGAACCGTCCGACTACCAGAAGTTTCACAAGGCCATCCTCAGCGGCCTGCTCAGCCAGATCGGCCACAAAACCGAAGAGGGCGACTACCAGGGGGCTCGCCAACGGCGCTTCTGGGTGCACCCGTCGTCGGGCCTGGGGCGTAAGCGCCCGCAGTGGGTGATGGCCGCCGAGCTGGTCGAAACCACCAAGTTGTATGCACGCGTGGTGGCCCGGATCGAACCGGACTGGATCGAGCCGCTGGCCGGCCACCTGGTCAAGAAGAACCACTTCGAGCCGCACTGGGAGAAAAAGCGCGGGCAGGTCGTGGCCTATGAGCAGATCACCTTGTACGGCCTGATTCTGGTCGGGCGGCGCCCGGTGCACTTTGGCCCGATCGACCCGGCCACCTCGCGGGAGCTGTTCATCCGCGAGGGCCTGGTAGGCGGCGAGATCCAGTCCCGGGCCAAATGCCTGGCGGCCAACAAGCGCCTGCTGGAGCAGCTTGATGAACTGGAGGCCAAAGCGCGTCGGCGCGATATTCTCGCCGATGAAGAAACGCTGTATGCGTTCTACGAGGCGCGCCTGCCCGAAGAGATTCACCAGACCGCCACCTTCGATGCCTGGTACCGCATGGGCAGCCAGAAGGACGCCAACCTGCTGATCATGCGCGAAGAGGACGTGCTGGCGCGTGAGGCCAGCGAGGTCACGGCGGCCCAGTACCCCGACAGCCTGCAGGTGGGCGAACTGCGCCTGCCGCTGACCTATCACTTTGAACCGGGGCACCCGCGCGATGGCGTGACCGTGCGCGTGCCTGCGCCGTTGTTGCCGAACCTGCCGGGTGAACGCCTCGAGTGGCTGGTGCCGGGCCTGCTCGAAGCCAAGTGCGTGGCGCTGGTACGCAACCTGCCCAAGGCCCTGCGCAAGAACTTCGTGCCGGTGCCCGACTTCGTCAAGGCGTCGCTGGCACGCATGCCGTTCGCCCAGGGGGCCTTGCCCCAGGCCCTGGGCCAGGAATTGCTGCGCATGACCGGTGTGCGTGTAGCCGACGAGGCCTGGGCCGAGTCGGTGAGCCTGGTCGAGGGCCACCTGCGCATGAATATCGAGGTGGTCGACGGCCAGGGCAAGTTCCTGGGCGAGGGCCGTGACCTGGCCGAGCTGACTGCCCGTTTTGCCGCCGCCAGCCAGGCCGCGTTGGCCGTACCGCGCACGACTGACGCCGAAAAGCCGGTGCAGGCCAAGGCCTTCAGCCCCGTGGCGCAGACCACCCAGCAAAAGATCGCCGGCTTGTCGATGACGGTCTACCCGGCATTGGTGGACGAAAACGGCACGGTGCGCGAAGGCCGCTTCTCGACCCAGGCCGAAGCCGAGTTCCAGCACCGCCGTGCCTTGCAGCGGCTGCTGCTGCAGCAACTGGCCGAGCCGGCCAAGTTCCTGCGGGGCAAGCTGCCGGGGCTGACCGAACTGGGCCTGCTGTACCGCGAGCTGGGGCGTGTCGAAGCGCTGGTCGAGGACATTTTGCTGGCCAGCCTGGACAGCTGCATCCTCGAGGGTGAACAGCCCTTGCCACGCGAGGGTGCGGCCTTGGCCGGGCTGGCCGAACGCAAGCGCGGCAGTTGGGCCGAGCACGCCGAGCGCCTGGCCCGGCAGACGCTGGAAGTGTTGAAGCTGTGGCACGGCCTGCAGAAGCGCTTCAAGGGCAAGATCGACCTCAGCCAGGCCGTTGCGCTGAATGACATCAAGCAGCAGTTGGGCAACCTGGTGTACCCAGGGTTCGTGCGCGAAACCCCGGCCACCTGGTTCAAGGAACTGCCGCGTTACCTCAAGGCAGTGGAACTGCGCCTGGAGAAACTCGGTGCGCAGGTGCAGAAGGACCGGGTATGGAGCGGCGAGCTGGCCAACCTGTGGGCGCAGTACAAGGCCCGCGCCGACAAGCATGCCCAGGAGGGCAAGCGCGATGAGCAACTGACCCTGTACCGTTGGTGGCTGGAGGAATACCGGGTGTCGCTGTTCGCTCAGCAACTGGGCACCAAAGTGCCGATTTCTGACAAAAGATTGAGCAAGCAGTGGGGCCAGGTGGAAGGCTAAACTTCCACAGTTGTGGCAGTATTGATGCAATTTGGGGCCGCCTGGCGGCCCTTCGCGGGTGAGCCCCTCGCCCCTAACTTGGCACTAAAGTGCCACTAGGCTGTCCTATTCCCGCCAGCGCCCCCGTGGCGATGGCCTTCGAACAGAGGAACGACCGTGCATAACGTCGTGATCAGCGGCACCGGCCTGTACACCCCGGCCCAGAGTATTTCCAACGAAGAACTGGTGGCCTCCTTCAACGCCTGGTCCCAGCAGTTCAACCAGGACAACGCCGCCGCCATCGAGCGTGGCGAAGTCGAAGCGGCGCCCTTGTCGGATGCCGCGTTCATCGAAAAGGCCTCGGGCATCAAGAGCCGCTTCGTCATGGACAAGGCCGGCATCCTCGACCCCCAGCGCATGAAGCCGCGCCTGCCGGAGCGTTCCAACGACGAACCCTCGGTGCTTTGCGAAATGGCCGTGGCCGCGGCTCACCAGGCCTTGCAGCGTGCGGGCCGCACGGCTGCCGATATCGACGGCGTGATCGTCGCCTGCTCCAACCTGCAGCGCCCGTACCCGGCCATTGCCATCGAAGTGCAGCAGGCGCTGGGCATTCAGGGCTTTGCCTTCGACATGAACGTAGCCTGTTCCTCGGCCACGTTCGGCATCCAGACCGCAGCCAACAGCGTGGCCCTGGGCCAGGCGCGTGCAGTACTGATGGTCAACCCCGAGGTGTGCACCGGGCACTTGAACTTCCGTGACCGCGACAGTCACTTCATCTTCGGAGATGCGGCCACCGCAGTGGTGCTCGAGCGCGCCGACAAGGCCAGCTCGGCGCACCAGTTCGATATCGTCAGCAGCAAGCTGTGGACCGAATTCTCCAACAATATCCGCAACAATTTCGGCTTCCTCAACCGTGCGGCGGAAGAGGGGCAGGGCGCTGCGGACAAGCTGTTCATCCAGGAAGGCCGCAAGGTGTTCCGCGAGGTGTGCCCGAAAGTGGCCGAACTGATCGGTGAGCACCTGCAGGAAAACGGCCTGAACCCAAGCGATGTGAAGCGCTTCTGGTTGCACCAGGCCAACCTCAGCATGAACCATCTGATCGTCAAGAAGCTGCTGGGGCGAGAAGTGGCCGAGGAAGACGCCCCGGTGATTCTGGACCGTTACGCCAATACCAGCTCGGCAGGCTCCGTCATTGCCTTCCACCTGTACCAGGATGACCTGGCCAAGGGCGCCTTGGGGGTGTTGAGCTCGTTCGGTGCGGGGTATTCGATTGGCAGTGTGATCCTGCGCAAGCGCTGATCACCTGGTCTGATCCGAGATAGCCGGGGCCGCTTTGCGGCCCATCGCGACACAAGGCCGCTCCTACAGCAAATCGCGTACCTGCAAAGGGCGCATTCCCTTGTAGGAGCGGCCTTGTGTCGCGATGGGCTGCAAAGCAGCCCCAGCTATTTCACAGGCAAAAAAGAGCGGGAAACGCCGGATGGGGTCGGCATTCCCCGCTGTTGCGTGTTTAGAACTTGGCTTCCAGGTCCAACTGCAGGGTATCCACGTCCGCATTGCTGTTGGGCAGGTTGGAGTAGTCGGTCTTGGCCATCAGGTAGGTTGCACCTACGCCGAAGTTCTTGTCGATTTCATAACCGACCTTGAACTTGTGGCCACGCGAACCTGTGAAGCCGGCGCCGAAGTCAGAGTCGGTGAACAGGCTGACCACACCGTTACGCTGCACGTCGCGGTAGTTGTAGTCCAGGCTCCAGGCGCCGATCTTGCTCTTCAGACCGGCCAGCCAGGCTTTATCCTTGCCGTCGGTGCTTTCGGTATTCTTGACGAACTGGCCGTAGGCAGACAGCGGTATGGCAAAGCCGGTGAAGTCGACCTGACCGAAGCCTTCCACCAGGTTGAACTCGTTGGTGGTGTTGCCCAGCGAGGCCAGGGCGGCCGAAGCCTTGTCGTTGTCGTAGCCGTAGATGCTGCCGCCCACGGTCACCTTGACGGTGTCGGCTGCGTTGAACCTGGTGCCCAGCTGGCCTGCGTACAGCTGCGCGTCATGCTTGAACTGCACGCCGTCGCCATCGACGTTGTCTTTCAGGTTGTAGTGACCAAGGCTGCCGAAGACTTCAGCCGGGCCAACGTTCATCTTGTAGCTAGCTGCCACACCTTCCGGGTTGATGTCGCTGTCCCAGATGATGTCGCCCATGCTGACCCACGGCTGGTTCATCTTGCCGCCGATCAGGTGCAGGTTGGGCACGGCGGTCGGGTGCCAGTCGAGGTAGGCCAGGTCGACCCACAGCGATTTCTTCTCGAAGTAGTTGTCCAGGCTCTGGTTGGTCGAGCGGGCATCGGCGCTGCTGCCGGTGGCCACACGCACGCCGGCGTCGACTTGCGGGTTGATCTCGCTGTAGAAGCCGACACGGGCACGTACGCGCTCGCGGTCCTGGTTGCCACTGCGGGAGATCGGGTTGTCGACGTTGACGTCTTCGTAACGCAGGCGCACATCGCCCTTGATCTGGGTCTTGGCGGCCCATGCCACTTTTTGTTCGAAGGAGCTCATACGTTCGGACTGAGCTTTCTGGTCGGCCTTTTCCTTGGTTTCTTTTGCCAGATCGCCTTGCAGTTCATTGTACTGCGCCTGGTTGATCGAGCCGTTGGCGCGCAGCATTTCGAGCAGCTTGGCGTCGACAGCAGCACTGGCCGGGGCGCTCAGGGCCAGCATCATGCCGGTGAGGCTCATTCCGGTAAGTGTAGAAACAAGACGCATAAGGTTCTCCCTACTGAAAAAAATGGGGGAGGCTCAAGCGCCTGCCCCTGTGTTGGCATGTTTCCGGAAAGGGCCTGAATAGACAGGTTCTGGTGTTCCGGAAAACAGGCGCAAGTATTGCGAGGGGCGGTGACAGATTAATGTCTGATTAGTGGCACTGTTGTTAAGTAAGTGAGAAGAAAAGTGGCAGCCTGGCGTTCATCATTTGAGTGACGCGCCTGGGTTGGGGATACTGAACGCCTCCCGACTGCGAGCCAAAACCGTGACCAGCCTGTACAGCCTTGCCCATTTGCATGATCTTCCGGCGGCCACCTGGGATGCCTTGGTCCCTGCCGGCCAACCCTTCCTGCGCCACGGCTTTCTCAGCGCCATGGAGGACAGCGCCAGCGTTGCTCCCCAGACGGGGTGGGCTGCCGAGCACCTGGTGCTGGAGCGTGACGGGCAGGTGCGGGCGCTGTTGCCGGCCTACCGCAAGTGGCATTCGTTTGGCGAGTACGTGTTCGACCACGGTTGGGCCGATGCCTGTGAGCGGGCCGGCATTGCCTATTACCCCAAGTTGCTGGGGGCGGTCCCGTTCAGCCCGGTCAGCGGCCCGCGTTTGCTGGCCGACGACCCGGCCGATGGGCTGCTGTTGCTGCAGGCGTTACCTGAGTACCTGGGCAAGGGCGGGCTGTCGGGTGCCCACATCAATTTCACCGATGCGGCGCTGGACCAGCAGTTGGCCGGCCTGCCGGGCTGGCTGGAGCGCCTTGGCTGCCAGTTTCACTGGCAAAACCGCGGCTACCGCGACTTCCAGGACTTTCTCGACAGCCTCAGCTCGCGCAAGCGTAAGCAGATGCGCAAGGAGCGCGAGCAGGTGGCGGGGCAGGGCATCGATTTTCGGTGGTACCAGGGCAATGAACTGGACGAGGCGCAATGGGACTTCGTGTTCCGCTGCTACGCCAACACCTATGCCGTACGGCGCCGTGCGCCCTACCTGACCCGTGCGTTCTTCAGCCTGCTTGCCGAGCGCATGCCCGAGGCGCTACGGGTAGTGATGGCCCGCCAAGGCGGGCGGGATGTGGCCATGGCCTTGAGCCTGGTGGGGGGTGACAGCTTGTTTGGCCGCTATTGGGGCTGCCTGGACGAATTCGACCGGCTGCATTTCGAAACCTGTTTCTACCAGGGCATGGACTTCGCCATTGCCGAAGGTTTGCAGCGCTTCGATGCCGGTGCGCAAGGTGAACACAAGCTGATTCGCGGGTTTGAGCCGGTGCTGACGCGGTCGTGGCATTACCTGCTGCACCCTGGGTTGCGGCGGGCGGTGGAGGATTTTCTGGTGCAGGAGCGGGAAGGGGTGAAGGGTTATGCCGAGGAGGCGCGGGGGATGTTGCCTTACCGCCGTGACTGAGAGACTTGTATTGCTTGTAATGGCCCTATCGCTGGCAAGCCAGCTCCCACAGAGATCGCCTCAGGGCTGACAGGTGTTTGCCGCAAGGTATGGCAGCGCCTGTTAGAGCGAGCGCCGCCCGCGCGGCGCTCGATCTCACAGGCGCTGA
>NZ_BLJG01000199.1 GCF_009932375.1 Pseudomonas juntendi | reverse complement strand
GCGCAACCCGCGCCAGGCGGAAAAACAGCCGGTGATCATCCGCAAGGAATCCAAGCTCGACCGTTTCCCTACGCCTGAGCAGCTGGATGACTTGCCAAGCCGCCCCCGCGGTGAGCGCCCAGAGCTGCAGACCTGCTGGGGCTAAGCACAGGCTTGAGAAAAAACCAGGCCTGGGCCTAATGCGAGTCAGTTAAGTAATTTGGGGTCGCTTTGCGACCCTTCGCGGGCACGCCCGCTCCCACAGGGGATCGCGCAGGGGATCGCGCATTTCTTGAGTGGGAGCGGGCGTGCCCGCGAAGGGCTGCAAAGCAGCCCCAGTAACGCTTAACTAACAGGCATTAGGCCTGGGCCGGGGTTTGTTCATCACTCGTCGAGGAAGGAGCGCAGGTGCTCGCTGCGCGTCGGGTGGCGCAATTTGCGCAACGCCTTGGCTTCGATCTGACGGATCCGCTCACGGGTCACGTCAAACTGCTTGCCTACCTCTTCGAGGGTATGGTCGGTGTTCATGTCGATACCGAAGCGCATGCGCAGCACCTTGGCTTCGCGTGCGGTCAGGCCCGAGAGCACGTCACGGGTGGCTTCTTTCAGGCTCTCGACCGTGGCTACATCGATCGGGGACTGCATGGTCGAGTCCTCGATGAAGTCGCCCAGGTGCGAGTCTTCGTCGTCACCGATCGGGGTTTCCATGGAAATCGGCTCTTTGGCGATTTTCAACACCTTGCGGATCTTGTCCTCAGGCATTTCCATGCGCTCACCCAGCTCTTCCGGGGTCGGTTCACGACCCATTTCCTGCAGCATCTGCCGGGAAATACGGTTGAGCTTGTTGATCGTCTCGATCATGTGCACCGGAATACGAATGGTGCGAGCCTGGTCAGCGATCGAACGGGTGATTGCCTGGCGAATCCACCAGGTGGCGTAGGTCGAGAACTTGTAACCACGACGGTATTCGAACTTGTCCACCGCCTTCATCAAGCCGATGTTGCCTTCCTGGATCAGGTCGAGGAACTGCAGGCCACGGTTGGTGTACTTCTTGGCGATGGAGATAACCAGACGCAGGTTCGCCTCGACCATTTCTTTCTTGGCGCGGCGGGCCTTGGCTTCACCGATCGACATGCGACGGTTGATTTCCTTGATCTCGGCAACGGTCAGGCCGGTTTCGGTCTCAAGGTCGATCAGCTTTTGCTGGCAAGCGACGATGGCGGCGTCCTTTTCACCCAGGGCAGCAGCCCATTTGGTGTTGCGCTTGGCCAGGTCACCGCTCCAGGTCTGGTCGGTTTCGTTGCTTGGGAACATGCGCAGGAAGTCGGCGCGCGGCATGCGGGCGTCACGCACGCACAGCTGCATGATGGCGCGTTCTTGCTGGCGCAGACGGCTCAAGGCGTCACGCACGCGCTCGACCAGTACCTCGAACTGCTTCGGTACCAGTTTGATCGGCATGAACAGGTCAGCCAGGGCCTGCAGGGCCTCGATGCTTTCCTTGTGGTTGCGACCGTGTTTCTTCAGAACCTTATTGGTGACCTGAAGCTGGTCGTTGACCGCACCGAAACGCTGTGCGGCGACAACGGGGTCGGGACCGCTTTCGGTCTCTTCTTCGTCGTCACTGCCTTCGCTTTCTTCGTCTTCCTCGTCCGACTCTTCCTTGGCCGCTGGGGCCTTGGCGCCGATGACTGGCACCTCGTCGGTAGGCGCTGCAATATTGTCGTCAGGGTCGATGTAACCGCTGAGAACATCGGACAGGCGGCCACCTTCGGCGGTGACACGGTCATATTCGCCGAGAATGTAATCGACAGTGCCCGGGAAGTGGGCGATGGCGCCCATGACTTCACGAATGCCTTCCTCGATACGCTTGGCGATTTCGATCTCGCCTTCGCGGGTCAGCAGCTCGACCGTACCCATTTCGCGCATGTACATGCGCACCGGGTCGGTCGTGCGGCCGATATCGGTTTCAACTGCCGCCAACGCAGCAGCGGCTTCTTCGGCCGCGGCTTCGTCGGTGTCGGCTTCCGCCAACAGAAGGGCATCCGCATCCGGAGCACTCTCGAATACGTTGATCCCCATGTCGTTGATCATGCGGATGATGTCTTCCACCTGTTCCGGATCTGAAATATCCTCAGGCAGGTGGTCGTTGACCTCCGCGTAAGTCAGGTAGCCCTGCTCACGACCGCGGGTGATCAACTCTTTGATACGAGACTGCTGTTGCGCTTTTCCGGACATAACACCCTATCCACTGAAGGTCTTGGCGGGCAAAAAACAAGCCGAGGATTATACCCGAGCATGGGCCTCACGCGCCAGATGAGGTCGGCGTTTGTGCGGGAACATTCCGGCTCAGCAAGGCGAGGAGCTGGGTTTTTTCCTCGCTGGTCAATTCGCTTTGACGTGATTTCCTGAGCAGTTGTTCCAGGCTGCGCTCGCGTTGGCGGGCGGACAAGCTAGTAATGGTGTCGAAAAACTGTTGTTCAAGGTTGTCGGCCACGATCAGCCATTCCTTTTCTGCCAAGGCCCGCAGCAGGCGGCCCTGTTCGGTGCCATGCCAGCGTGCAATCAGCTGCATTGAGCTTAGCCCAGGATTTTTCTGTGCGGCCTCGATCAATGCCACCAGCAGCTGGCTGTACAGGTGCTCTTCGTCGGCGAAGTGGCTGGCATCTTCCACCTTGCCCGCCAGCAGCGGGTGGTGCAGCAAGGTGCGCAGGGCCGCCAGGGTAGGTGGTTCGACCGGCGCCGGCACCCGTGGTGGCGCTTCATCGCGCTGCCAGTTTTTCCCGCCCTTGCGGTTCTTGTCCCATGGTTTGTCGCCCCACGGCTTCTTGCCGCCGCCCTTGTTGGGCTTCCAGGCCTGCTCCTGCTGGAACGGCGCCGGCTCGAACTGCGGCATGTCACCATAGTCGGGGGTGTAGCTGGCCATGGCGTCGTAATCGTAGCCAGGGTCGTAGTCCGGCATGCTGGTGGGCGCGGGTGCCTGCTGGGCCAGTTGCTCGACCTGTTGAGGGTCGAGGCCGGTGATTTCTCTCAGGCGGTTGCGCATCAGCTGGCGCAGGTTGGCGCCGGGAATCTTTTCGATCAACGGTGCGGCCAGGGTCGCCATGTGGGCCTTGCCTTCCAGCGAGCGCGGGTCGGCTTCGACGCCCAGTTGCTCGAAGAAGTAGTCGGCCAGCGGCTGGGCGTGCTGGTTGATGCGGGCCATGAAGGCGTCGGTGCCTTCGGCGCGTACCAGGCTGTCTGGGTCTTCGCCTTCAGGCAGGAACAGGAAGCGCGCCCGACGGCCGTCCTGCAGGTTGGGCAGCGCCGACTCCAGCGCGCGCCATGCCGCTTTGCGCCCGGCCTGGTCGCCGTCGAAGCAGAACAGCACGCTGGGCACCACGCGGAACAGGCGCTTGAGGTGTTCTTCGCTGGTGGCCGTGCCAAGGGTGGCCACGGCATTGCGCAAGCCTTGCTGGGCGAGGGCGATGACATCCATGTAGCCCTCGACAACGATGATTTCGTCGAGGTTGCGGTTGTGCTTGCGCGCCTCGTACAACCCGTACAGTTCCTGGCCCTTGTGGAATACCGGGGTTTCCGGGGAGTTCAGGTACTTGGGTTTGTCGTCGCCGAGCACCCGGCCACCGAAGGCGATGATGCGCCCGCGGCTGTCACGGATGGGGAACATTACCCGGTCGCGGAAGCGATCGTAGCGCTTGCCGCTTTCGGCGTTCTCGATCAGCAGGCCGGCATCGATCATCACCTTCTGCTGCAGGGCGTCGGCGCCTAGGTGCTTGAGCAGGTTGTCCCAGCCGGGCGGGGCGAAGCCCAGGCAGAAGTCGCGGGCAATTTCCCCGGACAGGCCACGGCCTTTGAGGTAGTCCACCGCCGCCTTGCGGGTCGGGTGGCTGCGCAACGCCTGGCGGTAGAACTCGGAGGCTGCATCCAGCAGCGGGTATAGTGGCGAATCGGTGGGCTGGCGTGGCTTGTTGTCACGGCGCCCTTGTTCGCGGGGCACTTCCATGCCGGCGGCGCGGGCCAGCTCCTCGACGGCCTGGGGGAAATCCAGGTTGTCGTGGTCCATGACAAAGCCCAGGGCGTTGCCACCGGCGCCGCAGCCGAAGCAGTAGTAGAACTGCTTGTCGGGGCTGACCGTAAAGGAAGGGGTTTTTTCCTTGTGGAACGGGCAGCAGGCGGAGTAGTTCTTGCCGGTTTTTTTCAGCTGGACGCGCGAACTCACCACATCGACGATGTCGAGGCGGTTGATCAGGTCGTCAATGAAGCTCTGGGGAATCAGCCCGGCCATGGCAGTCTCGTCATCTGGCAACTGGCAAGTCTAATCGCTCGCGCGCCGAATGGGGCGGGTGCCGCTTGATATGGTGCGAGGAAATGTGTGCTCGCCGCCGGCCACTAGGGGCCCGTCAGTCTGACGTGCACGTCTGGTCATGGAAAAGCGAAGACCAGCTCTGACGTTTCAGGCAGGTTGCCCGTATGCAGTTCGCGTGAAGCTTGTGCGGGGCCTTGGGCTGGCTGCCCAAGTGTAAAACGACCACTGCCATCGCCCGGCGTTAGCCGGGCAGGGCAGAAGCTTTGCGTTGAACGCCTGTATTAGTACAGACGAACGGCGCGGCGCTGTTCGCGCTGAACTTTCTTGGCGTGACGCTTAACAGCAGCAGCTGCCTTGCGCTTACGCTCTGCGGTCGGCTTCTCGTAAAACTCGCGGCTACGAACTTCAGCCAGTACACCGGCTTTTTCGCAGGAGCGCTTGAAACGACGCAGAGCTACGTCGAAGGGTTCGTTCTCTTTAACTTTGACGGCTGGCATCCAGGGCTACCTTAATTCATTACCGGGGTAGACGTGCTCCTGGCAAAACAAAGGTGTGCTGGAGAACGTCGGTTTTCAAGGGTTGCGGATGTTAACCCTTAGCAAGCCGGAATGCAAAGCCTCTGATCGAAAACCGCTGGTCGGCACTCGGCACGGGGACTATCATGCGCGGCTTCGAATTCAGCCCCCACAAGGGACGAGCCCATGCTAGTACTGGGATTGGAAACATCCTGCGACGAAACTGGCGTCGCATTATACGACAGCGAACGCGGTTTGTTGGCCGACGCGCTGTTCAGCCAGATCGACCTGCACCGCGTGTTTGGCGGTGTGGTGCCCGAGCTTGCCTCGCGTGACCACGTCAAGCGCATGCTGCCCCTCATCCGCCAGGTGCTGGATGAGGCGGGCTGTGTCGCCACCGAAATCGACGCCATCGCCTATACCGCCGGCCCCGGCCTGGTCGGCGCCTTGCTGGTGGGGGCGTCGTGCGCCCAGGCGCTGGCATTTGCCTGGGACATTCCGGCAATTGGCGTACATCACATGGAAGGCCACCTGCTGGCGCCCATGCTGGAGGAAAACCCGCCCGAGTTTCCGTTCGTCGCTTTGTTGGTGTCCGGCGGCCATACCCAGCTGGTTCGGGTGGATGGCATCGGCCAATACGAGCTGCTGGGCGAGAGCCTGGACGATGCCGCTGGCGAAGCCTTCGACAAGACCGCCAAGCTGATTGGCCTGAATTACCCGGGTGGCCCGGAAATCGCGCGCCTGGCCGAGCAGGGCGTGCCTGGGCGCTTTGTGTTCCCCAGGCCGATGACCGATCGCCCTGGCCTGGAATTCAGCTTCAGTGGCCTGAAGACGTTCGCCCTGAACACCTGGCAGCAGTGCAAGAATGCTGGCGACGACGGCGAGCAAACCCGTTGCGACGTGTCGCTGGCATTCCAGCAGGCCGTGGTAGAGACTTTGACCATCAAGTGCAAGCGGGCCCTCAAGCAGACGGGCCTCAAGCGCCTGGTCATCGCCGGTGGCGTAAGTGCCAACAAGGCCTTGCGCGCCTCGCTGGAAGAGATGCTGGCCGGCATGAAGGGCAACGTATATTACGCGCGGCCGCAGTTCTGCACCGACAACGGCGCGATGATCGCCTATGCCGGCTGCCAGCGGCTGCTGGCCGGGCAGCAGCAGGGCCTGGGGATCAGCGTGCAGGCACGCTGGCCGATGGAGCAACTGCCACCGCTGTAACGGTGGGCGGCAAGGTTCAGAAGTGGCGTTCGCGCCCGGCAAACAAATCGCGCAGGTTGCTGCGGTGGCTCCAGACGATCAAGGCGGTGAGCACCGTGATCGGCAGCAGGGCTTCCGGCTCGCGCCAGGCCAGCAATGGCAAGGTCAGCGGGGTGGCGATCAGCGCGGCCAGCGAGCTGGTACGGGTGAGGTAGAAAATCAGCAGCCAGGCGCCAACCGCCAGCAGCGCGGCGGGGAAATACAGGCCCATGAGCATGCCGGCAGCCGTCGCCACGCCTTTGCCACCCTGAAAGCGGAAGTACACTGGAAACAGGTGGCCCAGCACTGCATACACGCCTACCCAGGCCTGTTCTTGCAGGTCCAGCCCGGCGAGGCGGGCGAGCAATACTGGCAGCAGGCCCTTGCACAGGTCGCCAAGCAGGGTCAGGATCGCCATTTTACGGCCTGCCAGGCGTAGCATGTTGGTAGCGCCGGCATTGCCTGAACCACTGGAACGCGGGTCCGGGCTGCCTGAGAGGCGGCTGAGAACAATGGCGAAGGACAGCGAGCCGAGCAGGTAGGCGAGCAACGCCAGTAACCAAAACATGCTAACTATTCCGGGCGAGGACGCCCTGATTCTAACGGCGCCAGTCGCCCTTGTCGTGCTGTGGAGAGAAGTGCTTGGACAGAGTGTTCATCGAAGGCCTGGAAGTCGATACCGTTATCGGTGCCTATGACTGGGAGCGGGATATTCGCCAGTGCTTGCGCCTGGACTTGAGCTTTGCCTGGGACAACCGCCCCGCGGCGGCCGGCGACGACCTGAACCTGGCCCTGGATTACGCCAGCGTTTCGGCGCGTATCCAGGCATTCGCCGAGCAGGCCCGTTTCGAGCTGGTGGAAACTTTTGCCGAGCGCCTGGTGGCTGCCTTGATGGAAGAGTTCCACATCCCGTGGGTGCGGTTGAAGCTGACCAAGCCTGGCGCGGTGCCGGCGGCCCGTGGCGGTGTTGGCGTGGAGATCGAGCGCGGATGTCTCTGAGCACGGTTTATCTGGGCCTTGGCAGCAATGTCGACCGTGAGGCGCATTTGTGTGCCGGGCTTGATGCGTTGGCCGCGATTCTCACCGACATGCGCTGCTCTCCGGCTTTCGAAAGCCAGGCGGTGGGGATCAAGAGCGGGCCATTCATCAATTTCGTGGTCAGCGGGCAAACCGCGCTGCCGTTGATCGAACTGGACCGCCGGCTGAAGTTCATCGAGGCCGACAATGGCCGTTATGCGCCTGACCGCAAAGGGTTGCCGCTGGATATCGACGTGCTGATGTATGACGACCTGCATGGCAACTTCGATGGGCTGGTACTGCCCCGGGCAGAGATCTTGAAGAACGCCTTCGTGTTATGGCCGCTGTCGCTGCTGGCGCCGGAACTGGTGCATCCGGGGGCGGGCAAGACCATGGGGCAGTTGTGGCAGGACGCGCAGATCGACCAAGTGCTGGCACCGGTTGCCTTTGAGTGGCGTGGGTTGCAGTTGACGCCGGCGTAAGCCTGTTCCGGCCTTTTCGCGGGCTTGCCCGCTCCCACAGGTGAATCGCGCAGGCTTCTAATTTTGAGAAAGACAGTTGCTCGTGCAAGTCCGGCGGCAACTTCAAGCCAGCGCAGGCCCCTGTGGGAGCGGGCATGCCCGCGAACACCGGCGGAGCCGGTGCCAGGCACAGCGTCGCCTGCTTCGCGGGCAAGCCAGCTCCCACGGGGATCGCATCAGGGCTGACAGGTGTTTGCCACAAGGTATGCAGCGCCTGTTAGAGCGAGCGCCGCCCGCGCGGCGCATCGCGAGCTGCGCTCGCTCCTACGTTTGTTTCGGGCCAATTACTCCTGTGCCAGATGCGCGCGAACGCCTTGTTCGCACGACGCGATATCGCGGCGTCCGCCAAGGCGTTCGCGCGCAAA
>NZ_BLJG01000198.1 GCF_009932375.1 Pseudomonas juntendi | reverse complement strand
GAACTGACCACGGCAGAGCCGGACAGCGGCACCTCCTTTACCGGGTCGGCTGGGGCCTTCGGGCCGATGATCGGCTGGATCGGGGGGTGGGGGCTGGTGGTTGCCACCACCATCGTGCTGTCCAACCTGGCGGGGGTGGCGGTCGACTTCTTCTACCTGTTCCTCGGCCAGATCACCGGCAGGCACGCGCTGGCGGGGCTGGCCGACAACCTGTTGATCAACATCGTCACCTGTTGTGTGTTCATCGCCCTAGCGGTGTGGATCTGCTGCCGGGGCATGGCCACCACCATGACCGTGCAGTATGGCCTGGTGGCCCTGCAACTGCTGGTATTGGTCGGCTTCGCTTTCGCCGCGTTCGGCGGCACCACCGCGCCACCGCCGATGGCGTTCGACCTGGCCTGGTTCAACCCATTCGGCGTGGAGTCGTTCTCGGCCTTTGCCGCGGGCTTGTCGCTGTCGATCTTCATCTTCTGGGGTTGGGATACCTGCCTGACCGTCAGCGAAGAGTCGGTTGGCAGTGAAGAGGTGCCGGGCAAGGCTGCCACCCTGACCGTCATGCTGATCCTCGGCCTGTACCTGTTCACTGCCATTGCCACCCTGCAGTTTGCCGGCATTAGCGAAACCGGCCTGGGGCTCAACAACCCGCGCATCCAGGAGAACGTGTTTGCCCACCTGGCCGGCCCGGTGATGGGGCCGCTGGCGATCCTGATGTCCATTGCCGTGTTGGCCAGTACCGCAGCCTCGTTGCAATCGACCTTCGTGGCGCCGGCGCGCACGCTGCTGGCCATGGGTTATTACGGCGCAGTACCGCCGAAGTTCGCCAGCGTTTGCCCACGCTCGCAGACCCCACGCTACGCCACCATTTGTGCAGGTGTGGCGGCGGGCCTGTTCTACGTGACCATGCGTACGCTGAGCGAAAACGTGTTGGCCGATACCATCACTGCGCTGGGCATGATGATCTGTTTCTACTATTCGCTGACGGCGTTTGCCTGCGTCTGGTATTTCCGCGGCAGCCTGTTCAGCAGCGTGCGCCACTTCCTCATGCGTGGCATGTGCCCGCTGGTGGGTGGGGTGATTCTGTCGGTGATCTTCGCGCGTACCGCCATCGACAGCGCGTCGCCGGACTTCGGCAGCGGTTCGCATGTGGGCGGGGTGGGGCTGGTGTTCGTGATTGCCGCGATCATCTCGGTGCTGGGCATCGGGCTGATGATGCTGTCACGCCTGCGTGCGCCGGCGTATTTCCTGGGGGCTACCCTGCGCCAGCAGGCTACCCTGCCTTTGCAGGAATAAAGCAAGGGGCCGCGATGCGGCCCAATCGCCGGCAAGCCAGCTCCCACATGATCTCCACAGTTCTCAGCTAGTGTGAGGCACCTGTGGGAGCTGGCTTGCCGGCGATTGGGCTGCAAAGCAGCCCCGTGCGGTCTCTCAGGAGAGCAATTCTTTCAGCAGCCCACTGTTGCGTTGCTGTTGCTTCCTCAACACCAGGCGGTTGGCGCGGAACACCGCCTTCAAATCCTCCAGCGCCTCGTCGAAATCATCATTGATGATCACGTAGTCGTACTCGTCGTAGTGCACCATCTCGCTGACCGCTTCTTTCATGCGCCCATCGATGATCTCTTCGCTGTCCTGCCCGCGCCCGTCCAGGCGCTGGCGCAGCGCCTGCTGGCTCGGTGGCAGGATGAATACCGATAACGCATCGGGCATCACCCGGCGAACCTGCTGGGCGCCTTGCCAGTCGATTTCCAGAATCAGGTCATAGCCCTCGTCCAGGGTTTGCTGCAGTGCGCTGCGCGACGTGCCGTAGAAATTGCCGAACACTTCGGCATGCTCCAGGAAGTCACCCTGTGCGATCAACGCCTTGAATTCCTCGTGCACGACGAAGTGGTAGTTCACCCCGTGCTGCTCGCCCGGGCGCATGGCGCGGGTGGTGTGCGAGACCGAGACGCGGATCTGCCGGTCTTCCTTGATCAGGGCGTTGACCAGGCTGGTCTTGCCGGCGCCGGAAGGGGCCGAGACGATGTAGAGGGTGCCGCTGTTGTGGTTCATGGTTGGGGTGGCCTTACTCGATGTTCTGTACTTGTTCACGCATCTGTTCGATCAATACCTTCAGGTTGACCGCCGCCTGCGTGCTGCGTGGGTCGAAGGCCTTGGAGCCAAGGGTGTTGGCCTCGCGGTTGAGCTCCTGCATCAGGAAGTCCAGGCGCCGGCCGGCGGCGCCGCCCCCCTTGAGCACACGGCGTACTTCGGTAACGTGGGTGCTGAGGCGGTCGAGTTCCTCGGCCACGTCGCTTTTCTGGGCCAGCAGCACCATTTCCTGCTCGAGGCGCTGTGGGTCGAGCTCTGCCTGCATGTCGCCGAAGCGGTCGAGGATTTTCTGCCGCTGCGCCGCGAGCATCTGCGGCACCAGTGCGCGCAGCGTCGTGACTTCACCGGCCATGCTGTCCAGGCGCTCGTTGATCAGGCGCGCCAGTTCCTGGCCTTCGCGCTGGCGCCCGGCCTTGAGTTCGGCCAGGGCTTCGTCGAACAGCGCCATGGCTTCGGCGTTGAGTGCCTGCGGGTCACTGGTATCGGCTACCAGCACGCCGGGCCACGACAGCACTTCCAGCGGGTTGAGCGGGGCTGGCTGCCTGATCAGCCCGGCCACTTCTTCGGCGGCGGCGACCAGTTGTGCGGCGCGCTCGCGGTCGACCTTCAGCGGCTTGCCGGTGCTGTCTTCATTCAGGCGCAAGGTGCATTCCACCTTGCCCCGTGACAGCCCTTGGCGCAGGCCTTCACGCACGCCGCCTTCGAGGTCGCGCAGGGCCTCGGGCAGGCGCAGGTGCGGCTCCAGGTAACGGTGGTTGACCGAACGCAGCTCCCAGACCAGGGTGCCTTGGCTGCCGGCGCGCTCGACACGCGCAAAAGCGGTCATGCTATGCACCATGGGGAGTACCTCGCTTGGATAAGTGAACGGCGCAGGATTGTAGCGCAGTGGGGGCGTGGCGCCCAATCGGCCTATGTTACCGGTAGGTGGTGGTCGGGGTAGGAAAAGGCGACGGGCCGTCTGCGCGCGACAATAGGCATGTCCTCACCGGGCTTGCGGCTCTATAATGCTCGCCAGATTCAAAGTCCCAGTACAGGTATCCCAGATGAAACGTCCAAGTGGTCGCGCCGCCGATCAGCTCCGCTCGATCCGCATCACCCGCAACTACACCAAGCACGCCGAAGGGTCGGTACTGGTCGAGTTCGGTGACACCAAGGTCATCTGCACGGTCAGCGTGGAGAACGGTGTGCCGCGCTTCCTGAAAGGCCAGGGCCAGGGTTGGCTGACCGCCGAGTACGGCATGTTGCCGCGTTCCACCGGTGAGCGTAACCAGCGGGAAGCCAGCCGCGGCAAACAGGGTGGCCGCACCCTGGAAATCCAGCGCCTTATCGGGCGCTCTCTGCGTGCCGCACTGGACATGAGCAAGCTGGGCGACATCACCCTGTACGTCGACTGCGACGTGATCCAGGCCGATGGCGGTACCCGTACCGCGTCCATCACCGGTGCCATGGTTGCCCTGTGCGACGCCCTGGCAGTAATCAAGAAGCGCGGTGGCCTCAAGGGCGGTAACCCGCTCAAGCACATGATCGCTGCCGTTTCGGTCGGCATGTACCAGGGCGAAGCGGTGCTCGACCTGGACTACCTGGAAGATTCCGCTGCCGAAACCGACCTGAACGTGGTCATGACCAGCGCGGGCGGCTTCATCGAAGTGCAGGGCACTGCCGAAGGCGCGCCGTTCCAGCCGGAAGATTTCAACGCCATGCTCGCCCTGGCGCAGAAAGGCATGACCGAAATCTTCGAGCTGCAGCAGGCGGCGCTGGCCGATTGAGACCAGCCGGAGAGGTGCAGATGTTCTGCCACCTCTCCGCGCTGCTGGGCCCGCTGATCTGGCGGCCGATCACATAGATTTTCTGTGGCCCCGTTCGCGGGCACGCCCGCTCCCACAGGGATCGCGGCGCTTTCACTGGTAGCGCCGTACCTGTGGGAGCGGGCGTGCCCGCGAACGGGGCTGCAAAGCAGCCCCAATGGCCTTCAGATAGTCAGCGTCCAGTCATAGTCGACAATCAGCGGCGCATGCTGCGAGAAGCGCGGCTGGCGCGGCAGGCGGGCGTTGCGCACGAAGCGGCGTAGACCCGGGGTGAGGATCTGGTAGTCGAACCGGTAGCCCAGGTTGAGCATCTCGGCCTGCTCGTTGTCCGGCCACCAGCTGTACTGGTCGCCTTCACGGCTGACTTCGCGCAGGGCGTCGACGTAACCCATCTCGCCCGTGATCGCATCCATCCACGCACGCTCCGGCGCCAGGAAGCCAGGCGACTGCTGGCTGTCGCGCCAGTTCTTGATGTCGAGCTTCTGCTGCGCCACGTAGAACGAGCCGCAATAGATATACTCGCGGCGCTTGCGGCGCTGCTTGTCCAGGTACTTGGCGAAGTCGTCCATCAACTTGAATTTCTGGTTCAAGTCTTCGTCGCCGTTCATGCCCGAAGGCAGTAGCAGGCTGGCAATACTGACTTTGTCGAAATCTGCTTGCAGGTAACGCCCGTAGCGGTCGGCTGTCTCGAAGCCCAGGCCGGTGATGACTGCCTTGGGCTGCATGCGCGAATAAAGGGCCACACCACCTTGGGCTGGCACCTCCGCGTCGCAGGCATAAAGGAAATAGCCATCGAGCTGGAAAGCTGGGTCATCGAGTTCAAAGGCCGAGGCGCGGGTATCCTGAAGGCAGATGACGTCGGCATTCTGGGCTTGAAGCCAGCTGAGCAAACCACGCTCGGCCGCAGCCTGAATGCCATTAACGTTCACACTGATGATCCGCATAAATGGCCCCATAAATCTCGTGCGTGTATGATACCCGAGCTCAACCCATTTAGCTAAATCCGTGGTGTCCGGGACTATTCATGCAGCCGTATCAGCGCGACTTTATCCGTTTTGCCATCGATCGCGGGGTACTGCGTTTCGGTGAATTCACCCTGAAATCGGGGCGTACCAGCCCGTATTTCTTCAATGCCGGCCTGTTCAACACCGGTTCCGCCCTGGCTGAACTGGGCCGCTGCTATGCCGCCGCCATCGTCGACAGCAAGATCCCGTTCGATGTGCTGTTCGGCCCTGCATACAAAGGCATTCCGCTGGCGGCGACCACTTCCGTGGCGCTGGCTGACCAGCACCAGCGCGATGTGCCATGGTGCTTCAACCGCAAGGAAGCCAAAGACCACGGCGAAGGCGGCAGCCTGGTTGGCGCACCGCTGGCCGGTGATGTGCTGATCATCGACGATGTGATCACCGCCGGCACTGCCATCCGTGAGGTCATGCAGATCATCAACGCCCAGCAGGCCAAGGCCGCCGGCGTGCTGATCGCGCTGAACCGCGAAGAACGTGGCAATGGCGAGCTGTCGGCTATCCAGGAAGTGGAGCGTGACTTCGGCATTCCAGTGGTCAGCATCGTTTCGCTGACCCAGGTGCTGGAGTTCCTGGCTGACGACCCACAACTGAAGCAGCACCTGCCGGCTGTCGAAGCTTACCGGGCGCAGTACGGGATCTGATCCTGGCCCGGAAATGAAAAAGGCGACCTTCTTGTGAAGGTCGCCTTTTTTTGTGCCGCCTGTTTCGGCCTATTCGCGGGCACGCTCCCACAAGGCGCTATCCCTGTGGGAGCGGGCGTGCCCGCGAAGGGGCCAAAACACGCTAACCGATCACTCAGCGCGGCTTGCGGTTGGTGATCAGGGTGCCCACGCCGCTGTCGGTGAAGATCTCCAGCAGCACCGCATTCGGCACGCGGCCGTCGATGATGTGCGAGCTGTTAACGCCGCCCTGCACTGCATCCAGCGCACACTTGATCTTCGGCAGCATGCCGCCGTAGATGGTGCCATCGGCGATCAGCTCGTTGACTTGCTCCGTGGTCAGGCCGGTCAGGACCTGGCCCTGTTTGTCCATCAGGCCCGCAATGTTGGTCAGCAGCATCAGCTTCTCGGCCTTCAGCGCTTCGGCCACCTTGCCGGCCACGAGGTCGGCGTTGATGTTGTAGGACTCACCGTTGACACCCACGCCGATTGGCGCGATGACCGGGATGAAGTCGCCCTTGACCAGCATGTTCAACAGGTCGGTGTTCACGCTCACCACTTCGCCCACGTGACCGATGTCGATGATTTCCGGGGTGGTCATCTCGGGGGTCTGGCGGCTGACGGTCAGCTTGCGCGCGCGGATCAGCTCCGCGTCCTTGCCGGTCAGGCCGATGGCGCTGCCGCCATGGCGGTTGATCAGGTTGACGATGTCCTTGTTGACCTGGCCGCCCAGCACCATTTCCACCACGTCCATGGTCGCCGAATCGGTCACACGCATGCCGTCGATGAAGTGGCTTTCGATCGACAGGCGCTTGAGCAGGTCGCCGATTTGCGGGCCACCCCCGTGGACGACCACCGGGTTGATACCGACCGCTTTCATCAGCACGATGTCACGGGCGAAGCCGGTCTTGAGCTCCTCGCTCTCCATCGCGTTGCCGCCGTACTTGATCACCAGGGTCTTGCCGACAAAGCGGCGGATGTAGGGCAGCGCTTCGGACAAAACCTCGGCTACATGGGAAGCGGCATCGCGATCGAGGGTCATGCAGGGCTCCTGTGAGGAACAGATAATCGGTCAGAACGGCAGTTGCAGCTCAGGATCAACCCGCCGCAACTGGGTACGGAAAACATCCTTGATACGTTGCAATTCGGCGTCACTGTCGGCCTCGAAGCGCAGTACCAGCACCGGTGTGGTGTTGGAGGCGCGAACCAGGCCCCAGCCATGGGCATAGTCGACCCGCACACCGTCGATGGTGGTCAGGTTGGCTTCGCCCCAGTCGGCGTCGCGTTGCAGTGCATCAATGATGCTGAATTTACCCTCGTCGGTCACATCAATATTGATTTCCGGCGTGGAAATATCGTTCGGGAAGGCGGCAAACAGGTTTTCGGCGCTCTGTTCGGCCTTGCTGAGGATCTCCAGCAGGCGCGCGGCACTGTAGATACCGTCGTCGAAACCGTACCAGCGTTCCTTGATGAAGATGTGACCACTCATCTCGCCCGCCAGCAGCGAACCGGTCTGTTTCATCTTCTTCTTGATCAACGAATGGCCGGTTTTCCACATCAGCGCCCGGCCACCGTGTTGTTCGATCAGCGGGGTCAGGCGCCGGGTGCACTTGACGTCGAAGATGATCTCGGCGCCCGGGTTGCGTGCCAGTACGTCCTGGGCGAACAGCATCAGCAGGCGGTCGGGGTAGACGATGCTGCCGGTGTTGGTCACGACGCCGACGCGGTCGCCGTCACCATCGAAGGCCAGGCCGATGTCGGCGCCGGTCTGCTTGACCTTGGCGATCAGGTCTTCAAGGTTTTCCGGCTTGCCTGGGTCCGGGTGGTGGTTCGGGAAGTTCCCGTCCACCTCGCAGAACAGCGGGATCACCTCACAGCCCAGGGCTTCGATCAACTGGGGGGCAATCACACCGGCGGCGCCATTGCCGCAGTCCACCACGACCTTGAGCTTCCTGGCCAGCTTCACGTCGCCGACGATCTGCTGGAAGTAGCGGTCGAGGATCTCGACTTTTTCCACACGCCCTGCAGCCAGGGTAAGGTCGTTGGTTTTCAGGCGGGTCAGCAAGGCCTGGATCTGTTCATTGGCCAGGGTGTCGCCGGCGATGACGATCTTGAAGCCGTTGTAGTCGGACGGGTTGTGGCTACCGGTCAGCATCACGCCCGACTTGCCGGCCAATACGTTGGCCGCGTAGTACAGGGCCGGGGTTGGCACCAGGCCGACGTCGCTGACCTGGCAACCGGCATCGACCAGGCCCTTGATCAGTTGCTCCACCAGCATTGGCCCGGACAGGCGGCCATCGCGGCCTACCGAGACTTGCGGTTCGCCCTGGGCCAGGCTTTGCGCACCGATGGCGCGGCCAATCCAGTAGGCGGTTTCGGCGTGCAAGGTCTTGCCGACCACGCCGCGAATGTCATACGCGCGGAAAATGCTGTCTGGCAATGTGGCAGGGACCAGGTGGGCCATGTCGTTCATCTCTGGAAGCTCCATTAGTCAAAGGCTTTCTGGGCAGGCGCAAATTGAACGCTTGGACGGTGGTTTCACCAGAGAGTTCGCCATCCTTGGCCTGAACGGTCGTGTTTCGGCTCAGTGGCTGCCGGAGTGACCGAAGCCGCCAGCGCCGCGCTGGCTTTCATCGAAGGCCTCGACGATATCGAAATGCGCCTGCACGACCGGCACCAGCACCAGCTGGGCGATACGCTCGCCCACGGCGATGGTGAAAGGGGTGGTGCCGCGGTTCCAGCACGACACCATCAGCTCGCCCTGGTAGTCCGAATCGATCAGCCCGACCAGGTTGCCCAGCACGATGCCGTGCTTATGGCCCAGGCCCGAACGCGGCAGGATGACGGCGGCCAGGCCCGGGTCGCCGATGTAGATCGACAAGCCGGTAGGAATCAGCAGGGTCTGGCCTGGTTCGAGGACGGTGTCTTGCTGGAGCAGGGCGCGCAGGTCGAGGCCAGCGGAGCCGGGGGTGGCGTAGGTTGGCAGCGGAAATTCGCTGCCCAGGCGTGGGTCGAGGATCTTGGCTTGAAGAGCGTGCATGTAACTTATTGAACCTGGTTGAGCCGTTCGGCGATGAAGGCGACCAGTTGCCGGGCGATCTTGCCCTTGCTGGTCTGCGCGAAGAGGGTTTGGTGCTGTTGGCGGTCGATCACGGTCAAGGCATTTTCTTCGCTGTTGAAGCCAATGCTGGGGTTGGCCACATCGTTGGCGACGATCAGGTCGAGGTTCTTGTCCTTGAGCTTGCGCGTGGCGTAATCGAGCAGGTGCTCGGTTTCGGCGGCAAAGCCGACGCTGAACGGGCGGTCGGCGCGGCCGGCGATGGTGGCAAGGATATCGGGATTGCGCACCATCTGCAGCAGCATGCCGTCGCCGGTCGTAGGATCTTTCTTCAGTTTTTGTGTGGCAACGACTTCCGGGCGGTAGTCCGCAACGGCTGCCGAGGCAATGAACAGGTCGCACGGCATGGCCGCCTCGCAGGCCGTGAGCATGTCCCGTGCGCTGACCACGTCGATACGGCTGACCCGGTCCGGGGTTGGCAGGTGCACCGGGCCGGTCACGAGGGTCACCCGAGCCCCCGCTTCAGCTGCCGCCTCGGCGAGGGCGAAACCCATCTTGCCGGAGCTATGATTGGTGATGTAGCGCACCGGGTCGATGTTTTCCTGGGTCGGCCCGGCGGTGATCAGCACATGCTTGCCGGTCAGGGCCTGGCGCTTGAAGCTTTCTGCCGCGCACCAGGCTAGCTCGGTGGCCTCGAGCATGCGCCCCAGGCCCACGTCACCACAGGCCTGGCTGCCGGAGGCCGGGCCGAATACCTGGATGCCACGGCTTTTGAGCAGGTCGAGGTTGGCCTGGGTCGCCGGGTCGCGCCACATGGCCTGATTCATGGCCGGGGCCACCGCCACGGTGGCGTCGGTGGCCAGTACCAGGGTGGTCAGCAGGTCATCGGCCATGCCCTGGGCCATGCGCGCCATCAGGTCGGCGGTGGCCGGGGCGATCAAGACCAGGTCGGCCCACTTGGCCAGTTCGATGTGGCCCATGGCCGCTTCGGCAGCCGGGTCCAGCAGGTCCATGTGCACCGGGTGGCCCGACAGCGCCTGCAGGGTCAGCGGGGTGATGAATTCGGCACCCCCACGGGTCATGACGACGCGCACCTGCGCGCCGTGCTCCAGGAGACGGCGAATCAGCTCGGCGCTTTTGTAGGCGGCAATGCCGCCCCCCACGCCGAGAACGATGCGCTTGCGATACAGCCGCTGCATAGGCTTGCCTTTTTCCAGTGAGAGCGGGCGGCGACGTTTGCAAATGCCTGCGGCAGAACGTCGCATGTACGAGGCGAAATAGATTAACACAGGGCCGAAATGGGCCGCAGCATGGGCAGAGAGGCAGGGATGAATATCAGGGAGTGGCCGGCTGAAGATCGGCCAAGGGAGAAGCTGTTGCAACGGGGTGCGGCGGTGCTGTCGGACGCCGAGTTGCTGGCCGTGTTGCTCGGTTCGGGCGTGGCCGGGCGCAATGTACTGGACCTTGCACGCGGGCTGCTGGTGCGTTTTGGTGGGCTGCGGCAGTTTCTTGAGGCCGAGCGCGCGGCGGTGCTGCGCGAGCCGGGCATAGGCGCTGTGAAATACGCACAGTTGCAAGCGCTGCTGGAAATCGGCCGGCGTTACCTGGATGAGCACATCGCGCGCGCAGCGGTGCTCGAAGGGCCCGAGGCGGTGCGGCGTTACCTGAAGGCCATGCTGCGCCATGAGCCCAGCGAGGTGTTCGGTTGCCTGTTTCTGGACACCAAGCACAGGCCGCTGGCGTTCGAGATTCTGTTCAGGGGCACCATCGACCGGGCCAGCGTCTACCCGCGGGAGGTGGTGCGGCGGGCATTGCTGCACAACGCGGCGGCGTTGATCCTGTGCCATAACCACCCTTCAGGCAACAGTGAGCCTAGCCAGGACGATGTGCACCTGACCTTGTCGCTTAAACGCGGGCTGGCATTGATCGACGTGCGGGTGCTGGATCACATCATCATTGGCGACGGGGAGCCGTTGTCGATGGTTGAGCAGGGGTGGATCGTGGCTTAGGCCGTTTAGTTGTGTGCTGGCCTCTTCGCGGGCAAGCCCGCTCCCACAGGATATTCGCCGGCCTTGAAGGCGGTGATGTCCCTGTGGGAGCGGGCGTGCCCGCGAAGAGCCCGGTGCAGGTCTACCTGGCCACCGACACCTTGCTGAAATCCAGCCGCCCGAACGGGCTGACCTGGTACCCCTCGACTTCCTGGCGCAGCAGGGTCGCCGCTGTCGGGTGCGCCAACGGCACCCACAGTGCCTGCTGCTGAATCAGGGTTTGCGCCTGCTGGTACAGCCGGCTACGCACGCTCTGGTCGTTGGTGGTGCGCCCGGCACTGATCAGCTGGTCCAGGCGGCTGTCGCAGAACCGTGCGAAGTTGGTACCCGACTCCACTGCCGCACAGGAGAACTGCGGGCTGAGGAAGTTATCCGGGTCGCCGTTGTCACCGGCCCAGCCCATGAACAGCAGGTCATGCTCGCCGGCCTTGGCGCGGCGGATCAGCTCACCCCATTCGATCACACGGATCTCGGCCTTGATGCCGACCTTGGCCAGGTCGGCCTGCAGCATTTGCGCGCCAAGGCTTGGGTTGGGGTTGAGCAGGCTGCCCGATGGCCGCGTCCAGATAGTGGTGCTGAAGCCCTCCGCCAGGCCGGCCTTGGCCAGCAGGGCCTTGGCCTTTTTCAAGTCCAGAGGGTAGCCGGGCAAGTCCTTGGCGTAGCTCCAGGTATTGGGCGGGTAGGGGCCGTTGGCCGCCACCGCAGAGTCTTCGAACACGGCCTTGAGGTAAGCCTGCTTGTCGAAGGCCAGGTTGATCGCCTGGCGGACTTCCGGCTTGTCCAGTGGCGGGTGCTGGCTGTTGATGGCGACAAAGGCGGTCATGAACGCGGGCGTACTGGCCACCTTGAGCTTGCCGTCCTTGGCCGCTTCGGCAATATCCAGCGGTTTGGGCGACAAGGCGACCTGGCATTCGCCGCGCTTGAGCTTCTGCAGGCGCACGTTGGCATCGGTGGTGATGGCGAAGATCAACGGGTCCACTGCCGGCTTGCCGCCGAAGTAGTCCGGGTTGGCGCGGTAGCGCACCACAGCGTCCTTCTGGAAGCGCTGGAAGGTGAACGGCCCGGTGCCGATCGGCTGGCTGTTGAGCTTCTCTGGCGTGCCGGCCTTGAGCAGCTTGTCGGCATATTCGGCAGAGTAGATGGACGCGAAGCCCATGCTCAGGGTGGCCAGGAACGTGGCGTCTGGGTGGCTGAGGGTGAAGCGCACGGTGTTCGGGGCCGGGGCGTCGATCGCCTTGATCAGGCTACCCAGTTGCAGCGACTGGGCGTGCGGGTAGCCGCCGGGTGCAGTCTTGTGCCAGGCATGGGCTGGGTAGAGCATGCGCTGGAAGCTGAACAGCACGTCATCGGCATTCAATTCGCGGGTGGGCTTGAAGTACGGGGTGGTATGGAACTTCACACCGTCGCGCAGGGTGAAGTCGTACACCAGCCCGTCGGCCGAGACCGTCCAGCTGGCCGCCAGACTCGGCACCACTTTGCCCTGTGCCGCATCGAACTCCACCAGGCGGTTCATCAGCACGTCGGCGGTGGCATTGGTGGTGGTCAGCGAGTTGTACTGCACCACGTCGAAGCCTTCGGGGCTGGCCTCGCTGCAAACGCTCAGGGGCGCGGCCTGGGCGATGCCACCCGCGAACAGGGTGGCGGTGAACAGGGAGTTGAACAATAAGGAAAGGGCGGCGGCACGCATGGTGGCTCCTTGGCTGTCAGTGGCCCATCTGCCAGTGCAGTCTGGAAAAAGCCTACCCTAGTGTGCCTGTCGGGAAATGACCACATCCTTTTTTACAAATGTGGCGACGAGCGGTCGACGGCTGGCGGGGCCTGAAGGTATGCTGCCCCGGCTGAATCGGGCTTGCGCCAATGTGCATCAACTATTGTTGCAGCCAGGTCTTTCTGGTATAAAGCAGCGCTCTTTTCTAGGGGCTCGGCCTGTCGCATAAGCGGATCCGGTCGATAAGGCCTCCAGAATCACGGCGCCCAGGCGCCAAAGACTGAGAGATTAAGCGGCCAACCCATGCCGGGTTGGGCATGTGGTTTTAGAGGGCTGAGTCATGTCGAGAGTCTGTCAAGTTACTGGTAAGGGTCCAGTAACCGGGAACAACATTTCCCACGCAAACAACAAAACCCGTCGTCGTTTCCTGCCGAACCTGCAGCACCACCGTTTCTGGGTTGAATCCGAGAAGCGCTTCGTGCGTCTGCGCGTTTCCGCCAAAGGCATGCGTATCATCGACAAGCGCGGCATCGACGCCGTTCTGGTTGACATCCGTAAAGCTGGCGCCAAGGTTTAAGGGAGAGCATCATGCGTGAATTGATCCGTCTGGTTTCGAGTGCCGGTACCGGCCACTTCTACACCACCGACAAGAACAAGCGCACCACCCCGGACAAAATCGAGATCAAGAAATATGATCCGGTTGTTCGCAAGCACGTGGTGTACAAGGAAGCCAAGATCAAGTAATTGATCGGCGACCTGAAAAAAAACCCGCATCCGTAAGGACGCGGGTTTTTTTATGCCTGCTGCAAGGTCAGTTGAATTCGAAGCCCTGAATCACCTGGTTGGCGTCGGTCCTGATCTGGATGCGGGTAGGGTCGAACTCGCGGGTGCACATGTCGGTGGGGCCGACCACGCGGGAGCGACCGGTAATGGCGCAGATGGTGTCTTTGAGCTCTGGCACGTAAGGGGCGCCGACCAGGTGGGCGAGGGCTTGTTTGACGTCATCGTTGGTCATGGTGATCTTCCTGTTGAGGTGAATGGCCCGTTGTGGGCAGGGCCATCCTCGCGCATGCCGCCTGGCCAGCTGCGCTACATAATTACTTCTGCTCGAACATGACGTAGATCTTGCGGCACGGCTCAAGCACTTCCCAGGTGCCCGTGAACCCGGCCGGGATTACGAACCGGTCGCCGGCGCGCAGGGTCTTGGCACCGCCGTTGTCGTCGCGCAGTACCGAAACGCCCTGAACGATCTCGCAGTATTCATGCTCGGTGTAGTTCACTTTCCACTGGCCGACCTCACCCTCCCAAACGCCTGCGGCAAACTGCCCGCATGGGCTGGAGTAATGGTTGTAGACCGCCTGGTCTGGCTCACCCTTGAGGATTTTTTCAGCCGCAGGGCGGTACCGTTCGGCTTCAGTGAGCACTTGGGCGAAGTCGATGATGCTGGCGATGTTCATGGTGCGGCTCCTGTTCTTGTTAAATAAAATTAACATCAGTAGGCTTTTGGGCCTTCCGTGTCAAATATATTGATAGTTTACAGTGGCTGGTTTAGGGTATCGGTTGCCAGTGTGCGCTCGTCGCCCGGCCAGAATTCTGACAACGCCTGTGAGTCCTCAGTGCGGCGTTGCACCTAAACAAGAGGAGGAGTTTCGTATGACCACCCTGACCCGTGCGGACTGGGAACAACGCGCCCAGCAACTGAAGATCGAAGGCCGTGCCTTCATCAACGGCGAATACACCGATGCCGTATCCGGTGAAACCTTCGAGTGCCTGAGCCCGGTCGACGGACGCTTCCTGGCCAAGGTTGCCAGCTGCGACCTGGCCGATGCCAACCGTGCCGTGGAAAACGCGCGTGCCACCTTCAACGCTGGCGTCTGGTCGCAGTTGGCCCCGGCCAAGCGCAAAGCCACGCTGATCCGTTTCGCCGACCTGCTGCGCAAGAACGTCGAAGAGCTGGCGCTGCTGGAAACCCTGGATATGGGCAAGCCGATCGGTGACTCCTCCAGCATCGACATCCCCGGTGCAGCCCAGGCCATTCACTGGACCGCCGAAGCCATCGACAAGGTTTACGACGAGGTCGCGCCCACCCCACACGACCAGCTTGGCCTGGTTACCCGTGAGCCAGTCGGCGTGGTCGGTGCCATCGTACCGTGGAACTTCCCGCTGCTGATGGCCTGCTGGAAACTCGGCCCGGCACTGGCCACCGGTAACTCGGTAGTGCTCAAGCCTTCGGAAAAATCGCCGCTGACCGCCATTCGTATCGCGCAACTGGCGATCGAGGCCGGCATCCCGGCGGGTGTACTGAACGTGCTGCCAGGCTACGGCCACACCGTGGGCAAGGCGTTGGCCCTGCACATGGATGTCGACACGCTGGTGTTCACCGGCTCGACCAAGATCGCCAAGCAACTGATGGTCTATGCGGGCGAATCGAACATGAAACGAATCTGGCTGGAGGCTGGCGGCAAAAGCCCGAACATCGTCTTCGCTGATGCACCGGACCTGCAAGCGGCCGCTGCGGCTGCCGCCAGTGCCATCGCCTTCAACCAGGGCGAAGTGTGCACCGCCGGTTCGCGCCTGCTGGTCGAGCGCTCGATCAAGGACAAGTTCCTGCCCATGGTGGTCGAGGCCCTGAAAGGCTGGAAGCCCGGTAACCCACTCGACCCAGAGACCACCGTGGGTGCGTTGGTCGATACCCAGCAAATGAATACCGTTCTGTCGTACATCGAGGCCGGCCATAAGGATGGCGCCAAGCTGCTGACCGGCGGCAAGCGCACCCTGGAGGAAACCGGTGGCACCTATGTGGAGCCGACCATCTTCGATGGCGTGACCAATGCCATGCGCATCGCCCAGGAAGAAATCTTCGGGCCGGTGCTGTCGGTGATTGCCTTCGACACCGCCGAAGAAGCCATCGCCATCGCCAACGACACCCCGTACGGCCTGGCGGCCGGTATCTGGACGGCGGACATTTCCAAGGCGCACAAGACTGCGCGGGCCGTGCGCGCCGGCAGCGTGTGGGTCAACCAGTACGACGGCGGCGACATGACCGCACCGTTCGGTGGCTTCAAGCAATCGGGCAACGGCCGTGACAAGTCGCTGCATGCGCTGGAGAAATACACCGAGTTGAAGGCGACCTGGATCAAGCTGTAATTCCAGGAGGGGCCGCTTTGCGGCCCATTCGCGGGTAAACCCGCTCCTACAGGTACTGCACCGCTTTCAAGGGTGGTGGTGTACCTGTGGGAGCGGGTTTACCCGCGAATGGGCCATGGAAAATTCTTGGCCCGGGAGGCAGCAATGCGTTGGGGGACCTACTTCGCCGTACTGGCATCAGTGCTCAGTGTCGGCCTGGCGCTGGGCGTGAGCATGCCCCTGGTATCTCTGCGTCTGGAAGCCTGGGGCTATGGCAGTTTCGCCATCGGCGTGATGGCCGCGATGCCTGCGCTGGGGGTACTGGCGGGTGCCAGCCTGGCCAGCCGCCTGGCCGGCTGGGTCGGCTTACCTGCGGCCATGCGCATCTGCCTGTGGGGCGGTGCGTTGTCCATCGGCCTGGTCGCGCTATTGCCCAGCTACCCGCTGTGGTTGCTGTTGCGGCTGATGATCGGCATGTCCTTGACCGTGGTGTTTATCCTGGGTGAGAGCTGGATCAACCAGCTGGTGGTCGAGCAATGGCGCGGCCGCCTGGTGGCGCTGTACGGTAGCAGCTACGCCTTGAGCCAGCTGGCCGGGCCGCTGGTGCTGGGCGTACTCGGTTCGGCTGACGATTTTGGTTTCTGGGCCGCCACCGGCCTGCTGCTGCTCGCGCCGCTGGTACTGTTGGGGCGCGGCGGTGCACCGAGCACCGAAGCCTGCAGTGTCGGCTTCGGCGACCTGTTCAGGTTCTGCCGTCGCTTGCCCGTGATTGCCTGGGCCATCGCCCTGTTTGCCTCGTTCGAGGCAATGATCCTGACGTTGCTGCCGGTGTACTGCCTGCAGCAAGGTTTCACCACTGAAATCGCCTTGTTCATGGTCAGTACCGTGGTGGTCGGCGATGCTGTGCTGCAGTTGCCCATCGGCGCGCTGGCCGATCATATGTCGCGCCGTGCGTTGTTCACCGGCTGTGCGGTAACGCTGCTGGTCTCCAGCCTGGCGATCCCGCTGTTGCTGCACACGCCGGTGATATGGCCGCTGTGGGTACTGTTCGGGGCCAGTGCCGGCGGCCTTTTCACCTTGTCGCTGGTGCTGATCGGTGAGCGCTACCGCGACGATGAACTGGTGCGGGCCAATGCTCACGTGGCGCAGTTGTGGGGCATTGGCTGCCTGCTGGGGCCATTGTTGGCCGGGGCAGGCAGCCAGTGGGTCAGCGGGCATGCGTTGCTGTTGCTGATGGCTGCAGGGGCTGCGGGGCTGGTGGTGTTGACCCAGAGGCGCGGGGCTTTTGAGGCTGTGTCTGCCTGAGCGTTTTCGGGGCTGCAAAGCAGCCCCAAAATCGCCGCTACAACATTTTCTCCAGGCCAACCGCCTTGCTGACCCAGGCATTGAACCTGCGCCACATCCCGCCCGGCTCGGAGGTCAGCACATGCTGCTGTCCATTGTCCTCAGTCGCCCACACCAGTTTGCCCCCCTGCAGTTTCACCTGATAGCTCAGCGCCGGCGCCATACCCTGCTGGCTCAGCTCGCGGGTGTATTCGGCCAGTTCCGGGCTGTCCACCAGCACCCCCACTTCGGTATTCCACAGGACCGAACGCGGGTCGAAGTTGAATGAACCGATGAAAGTCTTGCGCCGGTCGAACACGATCGCCTTGGTGTGCAGGCTGGAGTCCGAGCTACCGCGGAAACTCAAGCGCCCCGCGCTGGGGTCGCCCGGCTGGCGGCGCAGCTCATAAAGCTGTACCCCATGTTCGAGCAAGGCTCGGCGATAGGGGGCGTAGCCACCGTGCACGGCCGGCACATCGGTGGCTTCCAATGAGTTGGTCAGCAGCTTTACCGAGACACCTGCGTCGGCACGGCCGGTCAAGTACAGCAGCCCTGGCTCGCCCGGCACGAAATAAGCCGATGTCAGCATCAGTTCGCTGTGCACGTTGGCCAGGTCAGGCGCCAACTGGTGGCTCAGCAGCAACTGCGCGTCCGGCTCGTCATCGGCCAGTACCTTGCTTGGGGCATCCCACAGCGCCTGGGCATGGGCCCAGATCAGCTCGTTGCGCCACACATCCAGGCGCGGCTGCGACTGGTAGGCCATCAACCGATCGTACAAGGCCTTGCGCTGGGTCCTGGCTTCAGCCAGCGAGACTTCCAGGCGATGACGACTGGCACGCAGGTCGTCGGCATCCGGCGCATGCCACAGAAAATCGCTGATAGGTCGGCTGAGCGCGCTGTTCCAGTACTGGTCGAAACTGTGCCCCAGTTGCTCGGCGATAGGGCCGACGCTCAGCAGGTCGATGTCGGTGAAGTTGAGGTTGGGCTCGGCATCGAAATACTCGTCGCCGAGGTTACGGCCGCCGACGATAGCCATGCTGTTGTCCACCAGGAACAGCTTGTTGTGCATGCGGCGGTGCTGGCGCGACAGGTTGAACAGCCGGCCGAAGGCGCGCGTCACCCCGGTGCTGCGGCCCAGGTGCAGTGGGTTGAACACGCGGATCTGGATATTCGGGTGAGCAGCGAGGGTGCCCATGATGGTGTCCAGGCCGTCGCTGGTGGTGTCGTCGAGCAGAATGCGTACGCGCACGCCGCGGTCGGCGGCACGCAGCAGTTCGTGCACCAGGGCGCGGGTGCTGAGGCCGTCGTGCACGATGTAGTACTGCAGGTCGATACTGGCTTGGGCGTTGCGGATCAATTCGGCGCGGGCGCGAAATGCCTCGTTGCTGTTGGGCAGCAGGCGAAAGCCGGACTGCCCGCCATACGGTGCCGCCTGGCGCAGCACCGAGCGGCCGAACGCGGAGTCGTTGGCGGGCAGGGCCTGGCTGGTTTCGCGTGGGGTACTGACGCTGGCACAGCCGGCAAGGCCGAGCAACAGCATCAGCAACAAAGACAAGGCGCGCTGAGGTCTCAAGGGTGGATCGTCCTGTGCGGCAAGGGCTGTGGAGGTTGGACAGTGGCGGGCGGCGCAAAGTTACGCGTCGGCGCTTTCTTCATCCAGTAGACGAAGGGCGGTTTCACCTACCTTGCGCACGGCAGCCTCGATCTGCGGCGTTGGCCGCGCGGCGAAGTTCATGCGCAGGCAGTGGCGGAACTTGCCCGAGGCCGAGAAGATACTGCCCACCGCCACCTGAACACCTTGCTCCAGTAAAGCGCGGTTCAGCCGCAGCGTGTCGAAATGTTCGGGGAATTCCACCCACAGCATGAAGCCGCCCTGCGGCCGGCTGACCCGGGTACCCGCCGGGAAGTAGCGCGTTACCCAATCGCTCATCAGGTCACGGCCACGCTGGTACTGGCTGCGCATGCGCCGCATGTGGGGCTGGTAGTGCCCGCCGGCGATGAAGTCGGCAATTGCCAGTTGCGGCTGGCTGGCGCTGCTGCCGGTACTGATGTATTTCATGTGCAGCACCCGTTCCAGATAGCGCCCAGGTGCCACCCAGCCCACCCGCAGGCCGGGGGCCAGGGTTTTGGAGAACGAACTGCAGAGCAACACGCGGCCATCGTCGTCGAATGACTTGAGGGTGCGCGGGCGCGGGTAGGTGTAGGCCAGGTCGCCGTACACATCGTCTTCCAGGATCGCCACGTCGTAGCGCTGGGCCAGGCTGAGCAAGGCCTTCTTGCGCGCCTCGGGCATGATGTAGCCGAGTGGGTTGTTACAGCTGGGGGTGATCTGAATGAGCTTGATCGGCCACTGCTCCAGGGCCAGCTCCAGCGCTTCCAGGCTGATGCCGGTGACCGGGTCGGTGGGGATCTCCAGCGCTTTCATGCCCAGGCCCTTGAGGGTTTGCATGGCGCCGTGGAAGCTGGGCGAGTCGACTGCAACGATGTCGCCTGGCTCGCAAACCGCGCGAATGCTGCATGACAGCGCTTCATGGCAGCCTGTGGTGATCACCAGGTCGGCCGGGCCCAGGCGGCAGCCGGAATCGAGCATCAGCCGCGCTACCTGCTCGCGCAGCGCCAGGTTGCCATGGATATTGTCGTAATACAGCCCCGGCATGTCCTGGCGCCGGCTCAACTGGGCGAGGCTGCGCAGCAAAGGCTTGAGGGTTGGGCTGTCGATATCGGGCATGCCGCGGCCGAGTTGCACCACGTCCTTGTGCGGGGTGCTGCGCACCAGCTCGAGTACCTGTTCCCATTGCGAGATGTCCACAGGGCGCTGGGCCGGGCGGCTGACTGCAGGCAGCGCTGGCAGCTGGCGGTGGTCGCTGACGAAATAGCCGGACTTGGGCCTGGGCGAGACCATGCCGCTGTCTTCGAGCATGCGGTAGGCCTGCTGCACGGTGCTCAGGCTGACCCCGTGCTCCACGCTCAGGGCGCGTACCGACGGCAGGCGCTGGCCTGGGCGATACAGGCCCTGCTCGATGCGGGCACCGAGCAGTTCGGCGAGGTTGAGGTAAAGGGTCAAGGCATACTCCTGGGCTACCTGCAGGCAGCGACCGGTACAGTTGCCTGGAAAATACAGCATTCAGTCGGCCGCCAGCCAATGCTGTATGGGAATAATAAGGCTGTTTTGGATCTGTATTGCCGGTATCGCCCTCGCGCATGCTTTCCCTACGGTATCGACTGAACGGGGAGGGTGCGGTGATGGGGGGCATGAGCGATGTGCGCTTGCAGCTGTTGGCCAAGGAACTGGAAACCGAGCAGCAGGCCAAGGTGTTCAACGCGCCGCAGGGGTTGGGGCGCTGGGGCCTGATGCTGCACCGCTGGCGTACCCGCAGGGCGCTGTTGCAGTTGACCGATGCCGAGCTGCGCGATGTTGGGCTGAGCTGGGAGCAGGCGCGGCTCGAAGGCCGCAAACCCTTCTGGAAGGACTGACACGATGGTCGCTGGAGGGCCTGTTGTGCCCCAGACTTGAAACTTGCACCGAACCTGTGGGAGCAACTGTCTTGCTCAATTTCAAAAAGCTGGCGCGATCCCTGTGGCAGCGGGCTTGCCCGCGAACACGGGCGAAGCCCGTGCCATCCACCACGGGGTTGGCTTGGCGGGCACGCCCGCTCCCACAGGGGGGCTAGTCAGCTTTAGATTTTAAGCAAGACAGTTGCTGCCACCAGGATGGGGCCTTTCAGGCCAGCTCTTTGAGGCGATGCCACAGCATCCCCAGCGCCAGCAGTGGCGAGCGCAGGTGCTGGCCGCCAGGGAAGGTGATGTGCGGCACCTTGTTGAAAAGGTCGAAGCGCCCGCTTTCCTGGCCGCTGATGGCTTCGCCCAGCAGGCGCGCGGCCAGGTGGGTGGCGTTGAGCCCATGGCCCGAGTAGGCCTGGGCGTAATACACGTTCGGCTGGCTGCCCAGCCGGCCGACCTGCGGCAGGCGGTTGGCGCCGATGCCGATCATGCCACCCCACTGGTAATCGATGCGTACGTTGGCCAACTCGGGGAACACCTTGAGCATCTTCGGCCGCATGTAGGCGGCGATGTCCTTCGGGTCTCGGCCCGAGTAGTGGCAGGCACCGCCGAACAGCAGCCGGTTGTCGGCTGACAGGCGATAGTAATCCAGGGCTACCCGTTGGTCGCACACTGCCATGTTCTGCGGCAGCAGCCTGCGGGCGCGTTCCTCGCCCAGCGGCTCGGTGGCGATGATGTAGCTGCCCGCTGGCAGCACCTTGCCGCCCAGTTCGCGGTTGAGGTTGTTGTGGTAGGCGTTGCAGCACAGCACCAGGGTCTTGGCGCGCACCCGGCCTTGGGCGGTATGCACTTGCACTGATGTGCCGTAGTCGATGCGGGTAACTTCGGACTGCTCGAACAGCTTCACCCCCAGGCGCGCGGCCACGGCCGCTTCGCCCAGGGCCAGGTTGAGCGGGTGCAGGTGCCCGGAGCCCATGTCGATCAGCCCACCCACATAGCAGTCGGCGCCGACCACGCTGTGGATATCGTCCTTGCCGACCAGGCGCAGCTCGTGTGGGTAGCCGAGGCTACGCAGCTCTTCGGCGTCTTCGGCAAAGCCCAGCAGCTCGGCGGGTTTGTTGGCCAGGTCGCAGTAGCCCCAGGTCAGGTCGCAGGCAATGGCATGCCGCTCGACCCGCTCGCGCACAATCTGCACGGCCTCCAGGCCCATCAGCTTCATGCTGCGCACGCCGTCCTCGCCAATCACCGGCAGAAACTGCTCCAGACCATGGCCGACCCCGCGAATCAGCTGGCCGCCGTTGCGCCCACTGGCGCCCCAGCCGAGTTTGCGCGCTTCCAGCAGGATGACCGAGAAGCCACGCTCGGCCAGCTCGATGGCGGTGTTCAGGCCCGAGTAGCCGCCGCCGATGATGCACACGTCAGCGTTGTGTTCGCCTTGCAGGTAGGCGTGGTCGGGGTGTGGCGCGCTGCTGGCGGCGTAATAGGAGGCTGCGTGCTGCGCGCTGTGGATCATTGGGTAGGTCCTGAGTTGTTATCGGCCAAAAATGGAGGATAAGCTCGGGATCAAGAAGGGGGCAACCAAACGGCCCATTCAGGGGCGTCTGGTGCTCTCAACCGGCAAGGCAAAGGCCTGCGTTGGCTCAGGCGCATCCATAGTGCCGGCACCACGAATGTCGTATAGCTGATGAGCGGTGCGGATTGCGGAAAGTATTCCGCTGTCGGTTTGTGTGGGCAGTTTGTTAAGACTCATGCGTATCAGCGTGTTTGACGCATTGAGGCGGATAGTCGCTGAAAGCGCTGGGTCATTGGCTAGCGACTTTGCCTGAGTAATCTCGGCGAGTGAGTTGACCATTATCAGTTGGCCTTCACGCAGTTCCAGAACCGACTCCCTTGGCTGCGGTGTACTGCTGTATGGCCGTGATCGATTGTTGCTGTTGATGGGCGGCGCATTTTGATCGTACAGGGGGGGAGCTTCCCCCCAGCCAAAGTAGGAAGGAGGAGCTTGTTCATTGTTTGCGGCCCCAAGCGGTTGAGCTGGCACGCCGGGAGGGGTTGGTGAGTAGGGAGGCGGAGTAGCCGGTGTCCGGTGATGGCGGCGGCGCAGGACTTTTGACCTGATCCGGTTCATGAACTCTCCAGTGCACCCCGACGGGTCGGTGTAGTTGATGGGGTCGTTCAAACAATAGGCATAAGCATTGGTCCCACCTTTGAAGAACGGGCTCTGTGAGTCACCGCTAAGGAAGCGCATCAACACAGGGCTATAGCTGCGGCGACCGGCGCCGAGCGGATAGCATCCACTGGCAAGATCCAAACGTTCCCCGGTGAAGCCAATGTTTGTTGAGCAGTTAGCGAAGATATGGCCAAAAGGAGTAAAGCTGAATGGTCGACCCACACCATCCGAGTTTCCCATCAAAGGTGTTTTCCGATGATCAACAGCTTGCAGATTGGTGACTGTGGGCTTAATTTCGGCGAGGGAGAAATCTGATGCCCGGAAGATGCGTTGTGTTTCCCGAGAGCTTTTCAGCACGGTAAGCTTGAGTCCGCTGTAAAAGAACAGAATGTGGTTCTTCATCAGATGGGGCTCGCTTAGCTGAAGGGGGATGTCTCGTCAGTTTGTAGAATGATTAGGCTTACCCACAACTGCCAAAATTAGCAGGTCCACTGCTTCCATCCAGCACAAGCGTTACGCAAATATTCAGCCATGTCCTGCAACCGCCACAAGATCCACTTCCTGCGCGAACTCATCCCTGCCTTCGAGTGCGAACCCGGCTGCCACGACTGCTGCGGCCCGGTCACCACTTCGGCCGAAGAAATGGCCCGCCTGCCGCGCAAGTCCCAGGCCGAGCAGGATGCCGCCCTGGCGCGCCTGGACTGTGTGCACCTGGGCCCCAATGGCTGCATGGTGTATGAAGAACGGCCGATGATCTGCCGCTTGTTCGGCACCACCCCGCGCATGGCCTGCCCCCGTGGCCGGGGCCCTGAGCCGATGATCGACCCTGGCGCCGAGCAGCTCGTTCACCAGTTCATCGCCAGCACCCGCCAGGTGTTGGTCTAGCGTCAGTCCGGAATCGGCAGGCAGAGGCTCTCCTTCACCTCTTCCATCACGATGTAGCTCTTCGACTCGCGCACGTGCGGCAGCTTCAGCAGGATGTCGCCGAGCAGCTTGCGGTACGAGGCCATCTCGGAAATGCGCGCTTTCACCAGGTAGTCGAAGTCACCGGAAACCAGGTGGCATTCCAGCACGTGCGGCAGCTTCAGCACCGCGCGGCGGAACTCTTCGAAGGTGTCACCCGACTTGTAGTCCAGGCTGATTTCCACGAACACCAGCAGGCTACCCTTGAGGTGCTGGGGGTTCAGGCGGGCGTTGTAGCCCATGATGATGCCCTCGCGCTCAAGGCGGCGAACCCGCTCGGTGCAAGGGGTGGTGGACAGCCCGACTTTCTCGCCCAGTTCGGTGAAGGAAATACGCCCGTCATTCTGCAGGATACGCAGAATGTTGCGGTCGATCTTGTCCAGTTCACGCTTGCTCTGGTGCTGGGTTCTCATAGGGGATGCCCCTCCGTGAAAGGCGATTATGCCGAGAATTCTCGCCAATAATAGGCTTTTATATAGTGAATTGCACTGCCCTCGAATTTCTATACTGCGCCCATCCATGCCATTTCCATAAAAGTCTGCGGCGTGCCGCGTGTGAGGGATACAACGATGCGAGTTCTGGTACTTGGTAGCGGTGTGATTGGAACCGCCAGTGCCTACTACCTGGCCCGGCAAGGTTTCGAAGTGACGGTGGTCGACCGCCAGCCGGCGGTGGCCATGGAAACCAGCTTCGCCAACGCCGGCCAGATCTCGCCCGGCTATGCCTCGCCCTGGGCCGCCCCGGGTGTGCCGCTGAAGGCCATCAAATGGCTTATGGAGCGCCATGCACCCTTGGCAATCAAGCTCACCGGAGACGTTGACCAGTACCTGTGGATGGCCCAGATGCTGCGCAACTGCACCGCCAGCCGTTATGCGGTGAACAAGGAGCGCATGGTGCGCCTGTCCGAGTACAGCCGTGACTGCCTCGACGAGCTGCGCGCCGAAACCGGCATCAATTACGAAAACCGCAGCCTGGGCACCACCCAGCTGTTCCGTACCCAGGCCCAGGTCGATGCTGCGGCCAAGGATATCGCCGTGCTTGAGCAGTCTGGCGTACCGTACGAATTGCTGGACCGCGATGGCATTGCCCGCGTCGAGCCGGCCCTGGCCGGTGTGAAAGACATTCTCGCTGGCGCCCTGCGCCTGCCCAACGACCAGACCGGCGACTGCCAGCTGTTCACCACCAAGCTGGCCGACATGGCGCTGAAGCTGGGCGTGGAGTTCCGCTTCGGCCGGGACATCCAGCGCCTGGACTTCGCCGGCGACCGCATCAATGGCGTGTGGATCGACGGCAAGCTGGAAACCGCCGACCGTTATGTGCTGGCGCTGGGCAGCTATTCGCCACACATGCTCAAGCCGCTGGGGATCAAAGCCCCGGTCTATCCGCTGAAGGGCTACTCGCTGACAGTGCCGATCACCAATGGCGACATGGCGCCGACCTCGACCATTCTCGACGAGACCTACAAGGTTGCGATCACCCGTTTCGACAACCGTATCCGCGTTGGCGGCATGGCTGAGATTGCCGGTTTTGACCTGTCGCTCAACCCGCGTCGGCGTGAAACACTGGAGATGATCGTCAACGACCTTTATCCTCGCGGCGGTGATCTGAGCCAGGCTAGTTTCTGGACCGGTCTGCGTCCGGCCACCCCGGACGGTACACCGATTGTCGGTGCCACGGCGTTCCGCAACCTGTTCCTCAATACCGGTCACGGCACCCTGGGCTGGACCATGGCGTGCGGCTCCGGGCGCCTGCTGGCAGACCTGATCGCGCGCAAGAAGCCGCAGATCAGCGCCGAGGGCCTGGACATTTCCCGGTATGGCAACAGCCGGGAAGTGGCCAAGCACGGGCATGCTGCGCCGGCTCACCAGCAGTAAGGTCGTCTGTACCGGCCTCATCGCCGGCAAGCCAGCTCCCACAGGACCTCCGCAGTTCTCAGGCCCTGTGAGAGTCCTGTGGGAGCTGGCTTGCCGGCGATGAATCCAACACCGATTTCAACCCGAACCACCTTAAGGCACCCGCCATGCGACCCGCCCGCGCTCTGATCGACCTCCAGGCCGATGCCTCCCACAGGATCTCCACAGTTCTCAGGCCCTGTGAGAGTCCTGTGGGAGCTGGCTTGCCGGCGATGAATCCAACACCGATTTCTAATTGAACCACCATAAGGCAGCCGCCATGCGTCCCGCCCGCGCCCTGATCGACCTCCAGGCCCTGCGCCACAACTACCGTCTGGCCCGTGAACTGACCGGTGCCAAAGCCCTGGCCGTGATCAAGGCCGATGCCTACGGCCACGGCGCCGTGCGCTGTGCCCTGGCCCTGGAGGCCGAAGCCGATGGCTTTGCCGTGGCCTGTATCGAAGAGGCGCTGGAACTGCGCGGTGCCGGTATCAAGGCCCCGGTGCTGCTGCTGGAAGGCTTTTTCGAAGCCAGCGAGCTGGCAATGATCGCCGAGCACGATCTGTGGTGCGTGGTGCACTCGCTGTGGCAACTGGAGGCGATCGAGAAGGCGCAACTGCGCAAGCCGCTAAGTGTCTGGCTGAAGCTGGACAGCGGCATGCACCGGGTGGGCTTGCACCCCAAGGATTACCACGAGGCCTACCAGCGCCTGCTGGCCAGTGGCAAGGTCGCGCGGATTGTACTGATGAGCCACTTCGCCCGTGCCGACGAACTGGATGCTGAAGCCACCGCGCAGCAGATCGCCGTGTTCGAAGCTGCACGCCAGGGCCTTGCCGCCGAGTGCAGCCTGCGCAACTCCCCCGGCGTGCTGGGCTGGCCGCAAGCGCCCAGCGACTGGGTGCGCCCAGGCCTCATGCTGTATGGCGCCACGCCCTTCGAGGTGGCCCAGGCCGAAGCTGTGCGCCTGCAGCCGGTGATGACCCTGCAATCGCGGGTGATCAGCGTGCGTGAGTTGCCCGCCGGCCAACCGGTGGGCTACGGTGCCAAGTTCGTCAGCCCGCGGCCGACCCGTGTTGGCGTGGTGGCCATGGGGTACGCCGATGGCTACCCGCGCCAGGCGCCCAATGGCACGCCGGTGCTGGTTGCTGGCAAGCGCGCCCCGTTGATCGGCCGGGTGTCGATGGACATGCTCAGCATCGACCTCACCGATGTGCCCGACGCCACGGTGGGTAGCCCGGTCGAACTGTGGGGCAAGCAGGTACTGGCCAGTGAAGTGGCGGCACAGGCTGGCACCATTCCTTACCAGATCTTCTGCAACCTGAAACGGGTCCCCCTGGACTACGTCGGCGAATGACACGCTGATGCGGACAGGTTGAGGGCGGTGTGTTGTAAATACTGAACGGCATTGCCATGATATCGTTCACATCCACCCCCCCTTTCTACCGTTTCAGGAGGCTCCAGCTTTGGACGTCGGCGAACGACTGCAAGCCATCCGCAAGCTCAAGGGCCTGTCCCAGCGCGAACTCGCCAAGCGCGCTGGGGTGACCAACAGCACCATCTCGATGATCGAGAAGAACAGCGTAAGCCCCTCCATCAGCTCGTTGCGCAAGGTGCTGAGCGGCATTCCCATGTCCATGGTCGAATTCTTTTCGGTCGAACTGGAGGCGCAGAGCCCTGCGCAAATCGTCTACAAAGCCCACGAGCTGATCGATATCTCGGACGGTGCGGTAACCATGAAGCTGGTCGGCAAGTCGCACCCCAACCGCGCCATTGCCTTCCTGACCGAGGTCTACCCGCCGGGCGCCGACACCGGTGCCGAAATGCTGACCCATGACGGTGAGGAAACCGGCATTCTGCTCGAAGGCCGCCTTGAGCTGGTGGTCGGCAACGAGGTCTTCATCCTCGAGGAAGGCGACAGCTACTACTTCGATAGCACCCGCCCGCACCGCTTTCGCAACCCGTTCGACCAGCCTGCACGGCTGATCAGTGCCGCTACGCCCTCAAACTTTTGATCCAGCGCAGTGCATTGATTCGGCAATACCCCTTTCCCGTGTAGGGTCGTTTCACCGCCTTCAGGTTGCCGCTATACTTTTCAGCGCTCGCTGTTTCGTGGCCGCGGGCGTGATTAGCCACCATGAGGGTGTTCGCGTGAACCAAATCAAGAAGATGCTGGCCGTACCAGCAGCCGTATTCGCCCTCTGGGCAATGAGCGCAACCGCTGCGACCAATGACGACATTGCTAAGCGCCTGGAACCCGTTGGCCAGGTCTGTGTGCAGGGCCAGGAGTGCAAAGGCATGGAAGTGGCGGCGACCGCGGGTGGCGGTGGTGCCAAGACCCCGGACGAGATCATTGCCAAGCACTGCAATGCCTGCCATGGCAGCGGCCTGCTCGGCGCGCCCAAGGTGGGTGATACCGCGGCCTGGAAGGAGCGAGCCGACCACCAGGGCGGCCTGGATGGCATCCTGGCCAAGGCCATTACCGGCATCAACGCCATGCCACCGAAAGGTACATGCGCGGACTGCTCGGACGACGACCTGAAAGGGGCGATCAAGAAGATGTCCGGGCTGTGAGCTGCAGCTGTATTTCACCAGGCCCGCCATTGATGGCGGGCTTTGTTTTTGTGGCGTCTTTACCGGCCCGCTCGCGGCAACCAATCAACGCCGTGACGACATTGAGACAGATTCTGTACAACTAGCTTTTCTACCAGTTGTATCTACGGATTTTCCGCCGAATACTGGAGCATCTTAAGGTGGTGAGTATGGAGCAATGGATTCGGTTCCAGAGGGCGGAAACTGTTCGGAACAAAACACCGCCAGTCTAAGGCAATCGGCAAGGCTGATTACCGGCAGCTCTCATCAAGGTCTGGGGTATACGCCTTACGGCTACCAAACGACCACCCCGAGTCTGCTCGGCTTCAATGGTGACCGCCTGGATCCTGCTTCCGGTCACTATCCACTGGGCAATGGCCATCGATCATTCAGCACATCATTGATGCGGTTCATTAGCCCGGACAGGATGAGTCCCTTCGCAACTGGCGGATTGAATTCGTACGCGTACTGCCTTGGAGATCCCATAAACCGACATGATCCCAGTGGTGAAAATTCGGTTGCTAGGTCTTTCGTTAAACTCTACAGACGTCTCAGCCCCAAAAAACTGAACTTGCCTCCCATTGTAAACCAGCTCGCATCAGCGGAGACCGAAGCGCATTTCATTAGTTACCGCAATATACCAGATGAATACAGAATCAACGTTGTCAATAAAACTGACAGAGTGCCAGATGATTATGATTTGATTGGCTTTCATGGTAGCCAGAATAAGCATAAGCAGTCGTTGGAGGCTGGGGTGAATGCAAGCCTTTTGAAGCGCGATCTTTTAGGCAAAGGGCTCTATGCATCGACAAATTATAGGCACGCTAACAAGTATGCTGGAAAGGATGGACGGATTTTTGCGGTGTACGGAAGAGGAGTTGAGCGGTGGAGAGTGGGCGTGCAATTTGATCGTCCGAGTCCTGACATTCTGCTGATTAGGCCGCCTACGTTCAGCAATATTATTGTGCGGTCAGAAGTTAGAATGCCGCTTAGGCTTCTCCATCAACTCAACGGCGACACATTCTGACTAGCAAGTTTGGCCAATCGGACCCTGAGACCTCTGTGCTGCATGGAAATGCGACGTTTGTGAGGTGGTGCCTAGCCGATAAAGGCCCGGCAACCAACCTTCAGAATCCATGTCCAACTCCTGAACCCATGGATGTTTCAGGAGGCCCAGATGCACCTCTGCTCCATCGACCAGGCTGTCGAGCAGGTCTTGTCCCGGCTGCCAGCCCATATCCACATGGGCCTGCCGCTGGGCCTGGGCAAGCCCAACGCCTTCGTCAACGCCCTCTACGCCCGCGTGCGCGAACTGCCCGAACGGCGGCTGACCATCTACACCGCCCTGTCCCTGGGCCGGCCGGCACTGGGCGACGGGTTGCAGCGGCGCTTTCTGGAGCCTTTCGTCGAGCGCGTGTTCGCCGACTACGAAGAACTCACCTACCTCAACGACCTGCGCAACGACACATTGCCCGCCAACATCCGCGTCGAGCAGTTCTTCATGCAGCCGGGCAGCTTGCTGCACAGCGAATCGGCGCAGCAGGACTACGTCAGCAGCAATTACAGCCACGCCGCGCGGGATATCAACGCCAAGGGCCTGAACCTGATCGCCCAACTGGTGGCTGCCACGCCCGAAAAGCCCGTGCACCTGAGCCTGGCCTGCAACCCCGACATCACCCTCGACCTGCTGCCCATGGTCGCCAAACGCCGCGCTGCCGGTGAAACCATCCTCATGCTGGGGCAGGTGCACGCCGAGCTGCCTTACATGCCTGGCGATGCCGAGCTGCCGATCGACGCGTTCGACCTGTTGCTCGACGAGGCCGAACAACGCCGGCTGTTTTCCACACCGAACATGCCGGTCGGCATTCAGGACCACTGCATTGGCCTGCATGCCAGCAGCCTGGTGCGCGACGGCGGCACGCTGCAGATCGGTATTGGTGCCATGGGCGATGCGGTCGCCGCGGCATTGCTGGCGCGCCAGGGCGACAACGCCGGCTACCGCGCGGTGCTTGATGCACTCGATGTCGGCCCCTGGCAGGCGCTGATCGAACGGGAAGGGGGGCTGGATACCTTCGCTCAAGGCCTCTACGGCTGCAGTGAGATGTTCGTCAACGGCCTGCTGGTGCTGGCCGAGGCAGGCTTGTTGCGACGCCCGGCGGATGAGCAGGGCGCGTTGTTGCACGGTGGCTTCTTCCTTGGCCCGCAGGCGTTCTATCAGCGCTTGCGCGAGATGCCGCTGGAGCAGCGTGCACAGTTCGTCATGACCCGTATCAGCTTCATCAACGAACTCTACGGGCAAGAGGAACTCAAGCGCCGCCAGCGCCGCGATGCGCGCTTCATCAACACCGCATTCGGCATGACCCTGCTGGGTGCCGGGGTGGCCGACCAGCTGGAAGATGGCCGAGTGCTCAGTGGTGTCGGTGGGCAATACAACTTCGTTGCCCAAGGCCATGCGCTGGAGGGTGGGCGCTCGATCCTGCTGTTGCGCAGTTGGCGTGAGGCGGGCGGCGAGGTGACGTCGAACATTTTCTGGGCGTACGGCCACTGCACCATCCCCCGACACCTGCGCGATATCGTGGTGACCGAATACGGCATCGCCGACCTGCGTGGGCAGACCGACAGCGAAGTGATTGCACGGTTGCTGGCGGTAAGCGATTCACGGTTCCAGCAGGGGCTGATCGAGCAGGCCAAGAGTGCCGGCAAGCTGCACAAGGGCTTTGAGCTGGACGCGCGCTTTGCCGACAACACCCCGCAACGCCTTGAGGCGGTAAGGGCGCAGCATGCACGGTTGTTCCCCGAGTATCCGCTGGGTACGGACTTCACTGCCGAAGAGCAGGACCTGTTGCGGGCGCTGAACTGGTTGAAGAGCAAGTTCAAGTTGAGCGAGGTGCTGGAGCTGGGCAAGGCCGCGCTGGATGCGCCGGGGCCGGAGGGGTATGAGCAGCATCTGGAGCGGATGGGGCTGGATGCTCCGCAGGGGTTGAAGGAAGAACTTTATCAGCGGCTGTTGCTGGCGGGGTTGGCGGCTACCTGATGAATTGCCGGGGCTGCTTTGCAGCCCATCGCCGGCAAGCCAGCTCCCACAGGGATCGGCTTAGGGCTGACAGGTGTTTGCCACAAGGTATGCAGCGCCTGTTAGAGCGAGCGCCGCCCGCGCGGCGCATGCGCGCGGCGCCGCTCGTCGCTACGTTTCTTTCGGGCCAATTATTG
>NZ_BLJG01000197.1 GCF_009932375.1 Pseudomonas juntendi | reverse complement strand
CCGGGTGCCGATGGCATGACGGTCGCCGACTTGGCAGGCTACGTGAAACAGTATTGGCCCATCCTGAAGGTCAGGCTGCTGGCAGGTGAATACCATCCCCAGGCAGTTCGGGCGGTCGAAATTCCCAAACCGCAGGGCGGTATGCGGCAACTGGGCATTCCCAGTGTCGTGGATCGCCTGATCCAGCAAGCCCTGCTGCAACAGCTCACGCCGATCTTCGATCCGCTGTTCTCGGACTATAGCTACGGCTTCCGTCCGGGCAGAAGCGCTCACCAGGCTGTCGAGATGGCCCGCACCCATGTGGCGGCGGGTCATAGGTGTTGCGTGGAACTCGATCTGGAGAAGTTCTTTGATCGGGTCAACCACGACATCCTGATGTTCTGTGTTGAGCGCCATGTCGAAGACAAACAGGTGCTCAGACTCATCCGCCGTTACCTCGAAGCGGGCGTCATGTCGGGCGGGGTTGTCAGCCATCGGCAGGAGGGGGCGCCGCAAGGCGGCCCGCTTTCGCCGCTGCTGTCGAACATCCTGCTCGATGAACTCGACCGTGAGTTGGAGCGGCGAGGCCATCGCTTCGTGCGCTATGCCGATGACGCGAACATTTATGTCCGTAGTCCGCGTGCTGGCGAACGAGTGCTGGCCAGTGTCGAGCGGTTCCTGAATCACCGTCTGAAACTGAGACTGAATCGGGACAAGAGTCGCGTGGCTGGGTCGTGGAAATGCGACTACCTGGGGTATGGGATGAGTTGGCACTCGCAGCCTAGACTGCGAGTGGCAACCATGAGCCTGCGCCGTGTGCGCGACCGTCTCAGGGAACTGCTGCGAGGGGTGCGGGGCCACAAGATGGCGAATGTCATCGAGCGGGTAAACCCGGTGCTGCGAGGCTGGGCAGGCTACTTCAAGCTCAGCCAGAGCAAGCGTCCACTGGAAGAGCTGGATGGCTGGGTCAGGCACAAACTTCGCTGTGTCATCTGGCGGCAATGGAAGCAGCCCTCTACGAGGGCGCGCAACCTGATGCGCCTGGGATTGAGCGAGGAGCGTGCCTGCAAGTCGGCCGTCAATGGCCGAGGCCCGTGGTGGAACTCAGGAGCGCCGCATATGAATCAGGCGCTGCCGAAGAAGCTATGGGACAGACTTGGACTGGTCTCGATACTGGATACGATCAATCGGCTTAACCGCATGGCCTGAACCGCCGTGTACGGAACCGTACGCACGGTGGTGTGGGAGGACGGCGGCCGTGAGGCCGCCTCCTACCCGATCTTGGCTACTAAATGAACAATACGGGTGCACGCAAGTGCGAAAAAGCCCTCGTATAAAGCACGGTAATTATCCACAGGGTGTTTTATCCGAGAAAATAATTTTTCAATCAAGAGTTAATTGTTTTTAACCCGGATTTCTCATGAGGCCGGCAGGCGTGGCCGGTGAAGCCTCGGTGTATCAACAACCTGCCTTCCACCGCTAAAAATTGATCGTTTTTTATTCAATTCCCGCGTATGGGGCGCACTGCCCCCTTTCCCCCATTGAGCCGGGCCGGGGGCGCCCGCCTGTTCAGGTCGGCTTGAGGCGGGCAACCAGCCCCGCAAAGAGTTCCTGATGCGGATAGGCCTCGCTGATCAGCACGCGGATGCGCCGGCTGTTGCGAATGATCACCGCACCGATCTTGAGCAGTTTCAAGCGCAGGTTATGGATGCTCATGCGCGCCAATGCGGTGCCCTGGAGATGATCGCGTAGCCGTTCGAACAGCACATAGGCAAAGGCCGACAGCATCAGCCGCCACTGGTTGGTCCACCAGCGTGGGCTGGAGGTGCGGTCGGCGAACAGATCCAACTGTTGGTCCTTGATCCGATTCTCCATGTCGCCACGGCCGCAGTAGTCTTCGTAGTACTGCTGGGCAGCATCCTCGGCAAAGCGGGACACGACGATGAAGCGTGGATTGGCACCCTGCTCGCCATGTTCCAGGCGCGACACGACCAGGCGGCGCCTACGCCAACTACCGGCCTGATAGAGGAAGCGATACACGCCGGACATCTTCTGCCCGGTTTCTTGGTAGGCCTCGGCGACAGCTTGCATGGCCGGCGCCGCCATCCGCTGCAGGCGGGTGTTGCGGGCCAGACCCACCACATAATCCACCTGCTTGCGGTCACACCAGTCGAGCATGCGATGTCGGCAAAAACCGCCGTCACCGCGGAACACGATGCGGGTCTCTGGCCAGAAGCGGCGAATGAACTTGACCAGCAGTGCCAGGATGGCCCAACTGTGTCGGGCGCCATCGATGTTGCTCGGGCGCAAATAGCTCACCAGCAGATGGCGACCACAGAACACATAGAGCGGCAGGAAGCAGTAATGGTCGTAATAGCCATGGAAGAAGCGCCCTTCCTGATCACCATGCACCGGCACATCGGTCGCATCGAAGTCGAGCACGATCTCAGCCGGCGCCTGGTCATGCTGGGCGATGAAGTGCTCCCACAGCAGGCGATGGGCTTGCACCACCGTTTCGCGATCGGCTTGCTGTTCCAGGCGCCCCAGAGTGGATTTGCCGGCCAGCGGTTGCAGGCGGTTGACCGCAGTCTGCAGCGCGTAGTCATGGCGCAGGCCGTCATGATCGTTGAGATCCTCGTAGCCGGCGGCCAGTGCATAGATACGCTGGGCGAGCAGTGTCTGCAGTCCGTGCTGGACACGCCCAGGATCACGCCGATCGGGAACGATTTTGGCCAGGCGGCGGGTCAAGCCATGTTGCCGGTCGGCGATTTTCAAGGTAG
>NZ_BLJG01000196.1 GCF_009932375.1 Pseudomonas juntendi | reverse complement strand
CCCTGACCTTCGCGGCAGGCGAGACCATCAAGTCCTACGCCGCACCGGCGCAGGGCGAGGATGTGTTCAAGGACGAAGGCAAGATCACCGTCAGCATCACCAAGGCGGAAGTGGTCGGCGAGCAGCTGGAAAATCTGCAGATCGGCGAGCCTGCTACCGTTGCAGTCACCGATACGCAGAGCCCGGTTACTGCTGAACTGTCGGTAGACAACTCTACCGTCGCCGAAGGCGGTCAGATCACCTACACCGTGACCTTGGTCAGCGCTGATCCAAGCTTGCCAG
>NZ_BLJG01000195.1 GCF_009932375.1 Pseudomonas juntendi | reverse complement strand
GGCCGCTCCTACAGGCAGCCCATCGCGACACAAGGCCTACCCCGCTACCCGCACCAGCCCCAGGTCAATCCCCAGGTGCACCAGCTCGGCATGCGAGCTGACCTGCAGCTTGCTCTTGAGCAAGGTCAAATGGTTGGACACGGTCTTGGCACTGATGCACAACTGCTCGGCAATCAGCCGCGCCGGGGTGCCCTTGGCAAGCATGACGAAAATCTCCAGCTCGCGCTGGGTCATGCGCTGCAGGCGCGGGTCGCTTTCATTGTGCGGGGTGGTGCAGGCCAATTGCGTGGCCAGCGGCTGTTCAATGTAGGCATGCCCGGCCAATACACGCTGCACCGCCTCGATCAGCACCTCGGGCGCCGAATTCTTGGTCAGGTAGCCCGACGCCCCGGCCTCAAGCGCCTGCCGCACCAGGGGCAACTCGTCGTGCATGCTGAAGAACAGCACCCGCAGCTGGGGCAGGCGCTGACGCAGCCGGCGGGTGGCTTCCAGGCCGCTGATGCCCGGCAGGCCGAAGTCCATGACCACCAGGTTGGGCACCTGCTCGTGCACCAGGGCCAGCGCCTCTTCGCCACTGGCCGCTTCGCGCACCTGGATGTCTGGCAATACCGCCCGCAGCAGGCTGGCATAGCCTTGGCGGACCACAGCATGGTCGTCGACCAGTACGATATTCATCACACCTCCTTGGGGATGTTCAGCGCCAACGCCCAACCGCCACCCGGGCGGCTGAAAATGCGTAATTCACCCCCCAGGCTGCGCGCGCGTTCGGCCATCGAGTGCAGGCCAACCCCAGGCCGGCGCGGTTGGCGCGCGCCGCACCCGTTGTCGCGCACGAACAAGCGCAACCCCTTGGCGCTGCGCTGCAGGCGCACCCGCACCTGGCTGGCGCCGGCATGCCGGGCGACATTGGTCAACGCCTCCTGCAGCAGCCGGTACAAGTGCGTCCTGCTCGGCGCGGGCAAGTCTGGCAAATGCTCGCCAACCCGCAGCCGGCAATCGATGCCCTGCCTGGCCTGCCACTGGCTCACCAGCAGGCCAATGGCCTGCGCCAGCGGCATGTGTTGCAGCGCCACCGGATACAGGTCTTGTACCAGGGCACGAAACCCTTGCTGTAAATGTTCGCAATTGAGTTCCAGTTGCTGTGTGGTCTGCTTGACCACAGCGGGCTGGTCGGCCGCCATGCGCAGCAGGCAGCCCTGGGCGCGGATACCGGCCAGGTATTGCCCAAGGTCATCGTGCAGGGCCTGCGCCAGCCGGGTACGCTCCTGCTCCTGCACCGCCAGCAGGGCCTGGGTCAGCTGCGTATTGTCGGCCCGGGCCTGCTCCAGGTTCGCCACCATCGCGTTGAAGTGCGCAGCCAACTGGCGTGCCTCCGGCAGGTTGGCCTCGCGCAAACGCACGGCCAGGTGCCCCGCCGACACCTGCCGCAGCGCCCCCAGCAATTCAGCCAGCAGCCCCATGGCCCGCCCGACCGCCCAACGGATGGTCACCAGGCTCAATACCAGCGCCAGGCCGCACAAGCTCAGCAATTGCACCAGCGACTCCCAGACTTCGTCGATTTCATCGCGGGCCTCCACGGCAATCAGCACCCGCCGGCCGTCGCTCAGTGTCAGTAAACGGCCACCTGGGTGGTGTTGACCGAACAGCTGGCGGCCCAGCCAGGCATCCACACCGGCATCCGCCGGCAACAGGGCGGCATCGCCAGCTGCCAGCCAATGCACCCGTACATGGCGCAGGTTCTGGGTCAGGCCCGGCTGCAAACTGGCCGGGTCACGTTCGGCAGTCTCGGCAAGGTAGGTCACCACGGCTTCGGCAGACTGCAGCTCACGCTCCACGTCGGCCACAGCCTGGTGCAGCAGCACCCCGGCACAGGCCACCGTCACCAGGGCGAAGCAGCCAGTGACCCAAAGGTTGATGCGCCACAGCGCAGACAAGTTGAACAGGCGCATGGGAGCTCTCTTCAGGGGTGCCGAGGCCCATCGTAAAACCGTAGGTGGCGCGGGAAATTACTACCTTGGTACCGGCCGAGCGCTACTTTCTGCATATTTCCCGCGCCCGGCGGGGTTCCTATGCTGGCGCCATCTGCCGTGGAGTGTGTCATGCGCCAGCCTGCCCACCTTGCCTTGTTCTGCCTGCTGGCCCTGATCGCCGTGTTGTCCGCGCCCCATGCGTCGGCCGCTGCGGGCCAGGCCGACGCCCTATTGCACGTGGGCATCGGCTATCTGGGCTACCGGCCCGACCCGGGCCCGCTGCTGTCCAATATCATCCCCGAACCGGCCGACGCTGGCCTGCAGGGCGCCGAGCTGGCGATCGTCGACAGCAACAGCACCGGCCGTTTTCTCAAGCAACAGTTCCAGCTGACCCGCGCCAACGTGGACAGCCCCGAGGCGCTGTTGCAGGCGGCCCAAGCACAACACGACCAAGGCCTGCGCCTGTTCGTGGTCAACGCCCCGGCCACCAGCCTGCGCGCGCTGGCCGCGGCGCTGCCCGACAGCCTGCTGTTCAATGTCGGCAGCCCCGATGACAGCCTGCGCAGTAGCCAGTGCCTGGGTAACGTGCTGCACAGCCTGCCGGGCCGGGCAATGCTCGCCGATGCGCTGGTGCAGTTCCTGGTGCTGCGCAAATGGCAACGCGCGCTGCTGGTGGTCGGCCAGACCGCAGATGACCAGGCCTACGCCGCCGCCCTGCGCCGCTCGGCGAAACGCTTCGGCGTGCAGCTGGTCGCGGAAAAAGCCTGGACCTTCGACAACGACCAGCGCCGCAGCGCCCAGGCCGACATGCCGCTGTTCACGCAAACCGCCGAATACGACGTGGTGCTGGTGGCCGACGAACGCGGTGACTTTGGCGAATACCTGCCCTACCAGACCTGGTACCCGCGGCCAGTGGCGGGCACCCAGGGGTTGACCCCCACCGGTTGGCACAAGACCGTGGAAACCTTCGGCGCGGCGCAACTGCAAAAACGTTTCGAGGCCCAGGCCGGGCGCTGGATGAACGACCGTGACTTCGCCGCCTGGATGGCCGTGCGCAGCATTGCCAGCGCGGTCAGCAAACTGCGCCAGGCCGACCCACGGGCGCTGCAACAGCTGCTGCTCAGCGAGCAACTGCCCCTGGACGGTTTCAAGGGCCGCAAGCTCAGCTACCGGCCCTGGAACGGCGAGCTGCGCCAACCGATTGCGCTGGTACAGCCTCGCGCACTGGTCAGCACCTCGCCACAAGATGGCTTCCTGCACCCCTTCAACGAAATGGACAGCCTGGGCTACGACAAGCCCGAAGTGACCTGCACGTACCCCTGAGCCGACAACCACAACAATAAGGAATACGCCATGCGCCGCCCTCTGCTTTCCCGCGCCCTGCTCTACCCCAGCCTGCTGACGGGCGCCCTGGCGCTGGCCTGCGGGCATGCGGTGGCCGCCACTGCCTGGGTGTCCAACGAGAAGGACAACAGCCTCAGCCTGATCGACCTGCAGACCCTGGAGGTCACCGAAACCCTTGCGGTCGGGCAACGCCCTCGGGGGCTGCTGCTGTCGCATGACAACAAGCTGCTGTACATCTGCGCCAGCGATTCCGACCGGGTACAGGTGATGGACGTGGCCACCCGCAAGATCATCAAGGAACTGCCCTCTGGCAACGACCCCGAGCAGTTCGCCCTGCACCCCAACGACCGCTGGCTGTACGTTTCCAACGAAGACGATGCGCTGGTGACCGTGATCGACACCGTGACCGACCAGGTACTGGGGCAGATCGATGTCGGTATCGAACCTGAAGGCATGGCCGTCAGCCCCGATGGCAATTGGGCGGTCAACACCAGCGAAACCACCAACATGTTGCACTGGATCGACACCAGCACCCAGACCCTGGCCGACAGCACCCTGGTCGACCAGCGCCCGCGCTTCGTCGAATTCAGCCAGGACGGTTCCAGGCTGTGGGCCTCGGCGGAAATCGGCGGCACGGTGACCGTCCTTGACGTTGCCACGCGCCAAGTGCTGAAAACCCTGAACTTCCAGATCAAGGGCGTGCACCCGGACAAGGTCCAGCCGGTGGGCATCAAGCTCAGCGCGGACGGCAAGTATGCCTTCGTCGCCCTGGGCCCGGCCAACCATGTGGCGGTGATCGATGCCAAGACCTACGAGGTGCTCGATTACCTGCTGGTCGGGCGGCGGGTCTGGCAGTTGGCGTTCTCCCCCGACCAGCGCCGCTTGCTGGCCACCAACGGGGTCAGCGGCGATGTATCGGTAATCGATACGCAGAACCTCAAGGTGCTCAAATCGGTGAAAGTCGGGCGCTACCCTTGGGGCGTGGTGGTCACCCCATGAACGCCCTCGAGGTGGCCGATGTGAGCTTCGCCTACGGCCAGCGCGAGGCGCTGCGGCAGGTCGGTTTCAGCCTGGCACCGGGCCGTTTTGCCGCGTTGCTGGGCCCCAATGGCGCCGGCAAGTCGACCCTGATCGCCCTGCTGACCCGCCTCTACGACCTGCAGCACGGCGATATCCGGGTGTGCGGCTGCTCGTTGCGCGACACCCCGCGCCCGGCGCTGCGGCAGATGGGCGTGGTGTTCCAGCAGAGCACCCTGGACCTGGACCTGAGCGTGGAGCAGAACCTGCGCTACCACGCCGCGCTGCATGGCCTGTCACGGCGCCAGGGCAACCAGCGGGTAGAGGCCGAGCTGGCGCGCCAGGGCCTGGGCGAGCGCCGCCACGACAGCGTGCGCGAGCTGAATATCGGCCACCGCCGGCGGGTAGAAATCGCCCGTGCGCTGCTGCACGAGCCACGCCTGCTGCTGCTCGACGAGGCCAGCGTCGGCCTCGACCCGGCCAGCCGCCTGGCGCTCAACCAGCACGTGCGGCAGCTGTGCCGCCAGCAGCAGTTGAATGTGCTGTGGACCACCCACCTGCTGGACGAAGTGCAGCCTAGCGACGACCTGCTGATTCTCCATCAAGGGCGCCTGGTGGCCAGCGGTACCGCCGATGCCCTGAGCTTGCAGCACGGCGGCGACCTGGACCATGCCTTTGCCCACCTGACCCGGCAGCCTTCAGGAGCCCACACCCGATGAACGCCTACTGGCAGTGTTTCAACGGCATCATGCTGCGCGAATGGCTGCGCTTCGTATTGCAGCGCACGCGCCTGCTCAGTGCCCTGGTGCGCCCGTTGCTGTGGTTGCTGGTGTTCGCTGCCGGTTTTCGGGCAGCGCTGGGCATTGCCATCATCGAGCCGTACGACACCTACATCCCCTACGAGGTGTACATCATCCCGGGGCTGGCCTGCATGATCCTGCTGTTCAACGGCATGCAAGGGTCGTTGTCGATGGTCTATGACCGGGAAATGGGCAGCATGCGCGTGCTGCTGACCAGCCCCCTGCCGCGGCCGTTCCTGTTGGCCAGCAAGTTGCTGGCGACCTCGCTCATTTCCCTACTGCAGGTGTACGCGTTCCTCGCCATTGCCTGGGTGTACGGTGTGCAACCGCCGGCGGTGGGGTTGCTGCTGGCACTGCCGGCGCTGCTGCTGGTGGCGTTCATGCTCAGTGCCCTGGGGCTGCTGCTGTCGAACGCCATCCGCCAGCTGGAGAACTTTGCCGGGGTGATGAATTTCGTGATTTTCCCGCTGTTTTTCCTGTCTTCGGCGCTGTACCCGCTGTGGAAGATGCGCGAAGCCAGCGAGTGGCTGTACTGGCTGTGCGCGGTAAACCCGTTCACCCATGCCGTGGAGCTGGTGCGGTTTGCCTTGTACCAGCGCCTGAACCTGTTGGCGCTGGCGGTGTGCCTGGGCTTGACGGTGCTGTTCACGCTGCTGGCGATCGCCACCTTCAACCCCCAGCACGCAGCGTTGCGCAAGCCGCGATGATCCTGTGGCCTGGCGCGGCCCAGGCTGACGGGCGGCGCTAAGCCACCTACTACTTTAGTACTGCATTTACTGTCTATCGTCGCATTCACAAAGCACCGCTACTGGCATGTAATGGGTTCATAACAAAAAGGAAGAACCCCATGCCACGTGCCCTGCCCCGGCTGCCACGCCCCTTGCTGGCGGCACTTTCACTGAGCCTGACGCTGGGCACCGCCCAGGCCGACACGGCGCCGCTGTTCTCTGCCGACGGTTACCGCATCACCCTTTACCGCAGCCCGACCCCGGCCCAGGTCGAGGGCGGCCAGGTGGTAGACACCGCCACATTGCAACGCCTGCTCAGCCAGCAGCCGCGGCCGGTACTGATCGACGTGTACCGCCGCCAGTGGCTGCAGGGCCGCTTCATCGAAGACGAGCCGCACGCCAACCTTCCCGGCAGCCTGTGGCTGGCCAACACCGGCGATGGCGAGCTGAGCCCGGCCTGGCAGGCGTACTTCGCGCAAAACCTGCAAAGCGCCACCGCCGGGCACCCCGACCAGCCTGTGGTGTTCTACTGCCGCGCCGATTGCTGGCTGAGCTGGAACGCGGTAAAACGCGCTAAAGCCCTGGGTTACCACAACCTGTACTGGTACCGCGACGGCGTTGACGCGTGGCAGCAGGCCAACCTGCCGCTGCAGCCGGCGCAACCGGTGCCTTTGCCCTGATCTGTTCAACTGCCACTGCGTGCCCTGCTCCATCCAATAAAAACAAGGTGAAAAGGCCATGTACAAAATTCTGATTGCCGACGATCACCCCCTGTTTCGCGAAGCCATCCACAACGTCATCAGCGATGGGTTCCAAGGCAGCGAGGTCATGGAAACCGCCGACCTGGACAGCGCCCTGGCGCTGACCCAGGCGCATGACGACCTCGACCTGATCCTGCTCGACCTGAACATGCCCGGCATGCACGGCCTCAACGGCCTGATCACCCTGCGCAACGAAGCACCGACCACGCCGGTGGTGATCGTGTCGGCCGAACAGGAGAAACAGATCGTGCTGCAGGCCATCACCTACGGCGCGGTGGGTTTCATCACCAAGTCCTCGCCGCGCGCACAAATGATCGAGGCGATCGAGCAGATCCTCAACGGTAATGTCTACCTGCCGCCCGACATCATCCGCGCGCAGAAAAGCAGCACCGGCCGGCGCCAGAACGATGCGCCGAGCTTCCCGCCGGAAATGCTCCAGGCCTTGACCCGCAAGCAGTTGCTGGTACTGGAACGCATGACCAAGGGGGAATCGAACAAGCAGATCGCCTACACCCTGGATATCGCCGAGACCACGGTCAAGGCGCATGTGTCGGCGATCTTGCGCAAGCTCAATGTGCACAACCGCGTGCAGGCCATTCTTAGTGCGGGCGATATCGACTTCGCCGACTACCTGCGGCGCTGACCGTCTCCAGCTTCATGGGGGCCGCGTTGCAGCCCCCATAGCACACCCGGCCCTAGCCTTGGGTGCCCAGCAAATGGCTCATTGCAGTTTTCAATTTCAACGGCCGCACCGGCTTGTGCATCAGGGTATGGCCCAGCTCACGGATCTGCTGCTTGAGGTCGTTGCTGTAGTTGGCCGTGATCATCAGCGCCGGTAGCGGCTGGGTACGGCGGGCATTGATGCGCGCCACCGCGTCAAGGCCGTTGCAGTCATTGTCCAGGTGGTAGTCGGCAATCAGCAGGTTGGCCTCGGCGTGGTAATTGTCCACCTGGCGTGCCAGGTCTTCCTCCGACAGCGCGGTGATCACCTTGCACCCCCAGCCTTCGAGCAGCGTGCGCATGCCGGCACAAATGGCCGCATCGTTGTCCAGCACCCAGACATGCGCCCCACGCAGGCGTTCGAACATCGGCTCGCACACAGGCTGGCTCGGCTGCGCCTTGGGCGCAACGGTGCTCAACGGGACCTCGACGGCAAACACCGATCCCTTGCCCAGCCATGACCGCACGCGGATGCGATGGCCCAGGATACCGGCGATCTTCTCCACGATCGCCAGGCCCAGGCCCAGCCCGCGATCCTGCTCGGGGCGCTGCACATCACCGCGCCGGAACTCCTGGAACATTTCCTCCAGGTGTTCTTCGGCGATGCCGATGCCGCTGTCCCACACCTCGATCCGCAGGCCGCCACGCAGGCGCCGGCAACCCAGCACCACCCGCCCGCTGCGGGTGTAGCGGATGGCATTGCTGAGCAGGTTGCGCAGAATGCGCGCCAACAGCTGGATATCACTGCGCACCACCGCCGAACACCCTACGAAATGCAGGGCCAGGCCCTCGCTACGCGCGACCTGGGCATATTCGGCCGCCAGGTTGTCCAGCAGCTCGCTGAGCGCGAAAGGCGCGATATCGGCCTTGATCACGCCCGCATCAAGCTTGGAAATGTCGACCAGGGTGCCCAGCAGGCTCTCCACATCCTCCAGCGAGTTGCTGACATTGCGGACCAACTGGGCACTGTGCTGCGGTTCGCGGCTTTCCAGCAACGCGCTGGTGAACAGCCGCGCCGCATTCAGCGGTTGCAGCAAATCATGGCTGACCGCAGCCAGAAACTTGGTTTTCGACAGGTTGGCCTGTTCGGCCTCGCGCTTGGCTTCGCGCAGCCGCGCTTGCGCCTGGCTGCGCTCTTCGATTTCCCGCAGCAACTGGTCGTTGAGGCTGGTCAGCTCCGCCGTGCGCTCACGCACCCGCTGCTCCAGGTGCTGATAGGCCTGGTGCAATGCCTGCGCGGTATTGCGCCGCTCGGTGATATCGCGGATCAACACGAAGATACCCACCACCTCGCCGCTGGCCAGGCGGTTGGGGACATAGGAGCGCAGCATGTAGCGCTCCTGGCCCTTGATGTTGGTTTCGGCAAACTCGAAGGTCACGCTCTCGCCCGCCAACGCCCGCGTCACATAGGCCTCGAGGCGTTGGTAATGCTGTTCGCTGTGGGCCTCGCGTAGGCTTTGCCCCAGCATCACGCCACGCGGCCAGCAGTACCATTCCTCGTACACCTTGTTGGTGAATTCATAGACCAGGTCGGCATTGAGGTAGGCGATCAACGCCGGAACGTTGTCGGTGATCAGGCGAATCTGGTGCTGGTGCGCGGTCTCGGCCCGCTGCCGGGCCTCGCTGAGCAGGTGGTTCACCGCCTTCAGCTCGGCCATGGCCTGGCTCAGCGCATCGGTGCGCTCGCGCACCTGCTCGGCCAGCACCACCGAATGCTGAAACGCCGCGTACGGGTCGTTGCCGCGGGTGACCCCGGACTCGACACGTTCGATCAGCGCACCATTGATGCGCTGCAGCTTGTGGTTCTGCTGCTGCAGCCGGGCCACCTCGGCCTGCAGGTCAGCGACCGACAGGAGGCCGGTTGCGGGCAATGGCGACGCCGGTGAAGGTCTGGTTGATATGCATGCCATTGAACTGTTCTCCGTAGGTGTTGAACCCGATCACCCGTTGCTCGCGCAGAAACGCCCCCACCAGTTCCAGGCTGTGTTGCCCCTCCAGTTCCAGACGCCGCAGGAAGCAGTCGCAACCAATGGTCAACAACAGCGGGCCCAGGCGCTGGTGCAGGCCGTCGAACAGCTCATGCAGGTTCGGCAGCAACGGCCCTGGGGTCATGGCCGTGAGCACGATGCCGTTCTCCACGGCACAGTAGAAACTCAGGCTCAAGTCATCGTGCACACGCTGGACGGCGCGCATGTAGTACTGGTCGTGAATGCGCACGGCCAACGGGTGCGCGGCGAACACCCGGTAATCGAGCGCCGCCACCGGCACACCGATGAGCCGGGCATATTCCTCGGCAGCGGGTTCGGCATTCAGCTCGAATACCCGGCGCTGGCCGCTGTCGGCGCCAGTGACCACCAGTTTTTCCTGGCGCGGCTGGATGTGATGGGTGGTGAACACTTCGAAGTCGAGCCAGGTGTTGACCAGCACCACCACCGCTGCGCCGCTGTGGAAGGCGCCGCCGTGGTAGACATGCGTGCGGTTGAGGTAGTTGTCGTCGCCGGCCGAACCGCCGAAGTGCGGGATGTCGCCCAACGCCGCGCTGAGGGCAGCGAGGACCATCTCCTCCCGGCTGGACAGCCCGTCGAGCAGGGTCAGGGCAAAGCTGTGGCCCTTGATCGGCGCCAACGAATTGCTGCGGCAGGTGCCGACCAGGCGCTCGACCATCTGCTGCGCATCGATGAGGCTGAAGTGCTCCATTTCGTCGATCAGCCCGGTGGCGATGGAAAAGTGCCGGTGATCGAAGCCCAGCGCGGTCACGCAGTTGCGGCCGTACCCCTGCGGGGTGATTTCGCCGGCACTGGTGCACCCCACCAGGCGGATGCCGCCAAACCCCTGTTCCAATGCCTGGGCCAACTCCTGGAGGTTGTATTCGGCAGAACAGAAAAACAGCACCAGGCCCAGGTGGGGGTGCAGGAGCTGTCGCGCCAGGTCCTGGGCGGCCAACCGGGCATCGGTGGCCTGGGACATGGCGCTGAGCACACCGTCGTTGAGGGCCTGTTGCATCAAAGTCTCCGGCGCAGGGCGGCTGAAGGTGCAGTGTACGAAGCCGGGTACGTGGGGCGAATGCTACTTGGGTAGCGGGTGGGCGGTTCCAAGGGTGTAAGTGCCAGCTTCACCTGCGCCTGCCTTGCCGCCCCGTGCTTACCAGGTCAGCACCGCGCCCACAGCCAAGGTATCGGTGTCTTCGTTCTGCGCACTGCCCTCATGCCCATCGATGGAGAACTGGTTGTACTCGGCCACCAGCTTGAGGTTGTCGTTGACGTCATGGAACAACGCCACCCCACGGGTCTTGTAGTCGGCACCGCTGCCCACCGCACCGTTGCCATCGTCCTTGGTCTTGCCATACGACAGCGCCACGCGGTTTTTGCCGAACTTGTAGGAGCCCTGTAACAGGTAGCCGTCGCTGTCCACATTACGCAACACCGGCTCGCCCGCGTTATTTGTGAAGAACGGGTTGATGCCCTTGGCCTGGAACCCAGAGCCGGTCAATGACCAGCCGCCCAGCTTCGCCTGCACCCCATAGCCGACCCCCTTGGAGGTGACGGACTGGACCGTCGAGTCGGTGTTGTCCGAGGTCTGGTAGCTGCCGTTGACCCAGCTGTAGATCTGCGCCCCCGCCAGGTCGAACTGGTAGGTGATTTCGCTCTCGGTGCGTGGGTTTTCCTGGTAGGCCTTGCCGGTCGGGCTGCTGTCGTTGGTATCCACGGGGTCCATGATGCCGACCGCCACGCGCAGGCCGTCCATCACCGGCGTGCGGTAGGTGATCTGCGAGGTGGGGAACGGATAGGGGTAACCGCTGCCGATGTTGCCGAACGACACCCCGCCGCCATCCACCAGGCCCAGCGTGTCACTGACCTGGCCATAACCGGCCAGCAGCTCGTCCAACAGGATGTTGGAGCGCGCGAACAGGCCAAAGTCCTTGCCGATCAGCACTTCGCCCCACTCAGGGTTGGCCACCGTGCCGTAGAACTGGCGCACGTCGATGGCGGTATCGGTGCCGTTGGTTTCGCTGTCGTTGATGGTGACCCAGAACGACGCCCGCGCGCCGAGTTTCAGGTCGTCTACCTGCTTGCCCATGTTGAAACCGATGTAGTTGGGCAAAAAGCCCATCTTCACCCGCGACTGGCGCCGGTCGAACTGCTCGCCCTCGCGGTCGACCTTGCTGTTGACATAGAAGGCGTTGATGTAGCCATCGGTAGAGAATGTCGTCTGGTCCTTGTCGTACAGCATGATCTCGGCCTCGGCGGCACCGCTCAGGCCCAAGGCGGAAACACTGGCGAAGGCAGCAGCGAGAAAACGAGGCGGCAGGTGCTTTTTGTTGTTGTGCATGGCGCGCTCCAAACGGGGGACAGGATGTCGGAGGCGATTATCAGAAGCCGGCAGGCCACCCGGAACGCTGCTTTGGCGTGGGTTGGCGGGTGCTTTGGGGCGGAGGGTGTGGCGCGGTGATTTGGTCTTGGGACCTGCTGGGGTCGGGGTGGCAAGACTTAGGGTGTAGGCAGGCGTGGCAGGCGGGTGTCAATACGCCTGAATGAACCGGGGCCGCCTTGCGGCCCATCGCCGGCAAGCCAGCTCCCACAGGGATCGCATCAGGGCTGACAGGTGTTTGCCAGAAGATATGCAGCGCCTGTGAGATCGAGCGCCGCCCGCGCGGCGCAATCGCGAGCTGCGCTCGCTCCTTGTATGTTGTGACTGGCCTGGCGGGAGAAGTTATTCTCGTCAGGCTGAAGAAGCACTTCCGGGGAGGCCGATCGCTC
>NZ_BLJG01000194.1 GCF_009932375.1 Pseudomonas juntendi | reverse complement strand
GGTCGCGATGCGCCGCGCGGGCGGCGCTCGATCTCACAGGCGCTGAAAATCTCTCGGCGAACACCTGATCCCCCCACAAAAGGTCCATAATCCCCCCTTAATCCCTTCATAGTGCAATGCCAGCCACACCACTGGGAGCCCACACCATGCACGTTCTGCTCTGCGAGGACGACGACCTGATCGCCGCCGGCATCTGCGCCGGCCTTACCGCCCAGGGCCTGACCGTCGACCGGGTGGGCAACGCCGCCGCTGCGCGGGCCATGCTGCAGGCGGCGCAGTTCGACGTGATGGTCCTCGACCTGGGCCTGCCCGACGAAGACGGCCTCAAGCTGCTGCGCCGCCTGCGCGAAAAAGGCGAGACCTTGCCGGTGCTGGTGCTTACCGCGCGCGACGCCGTCACCGATCGCGTCGATGGCCTGCAGGCCGGTGCCGACGATTACCTGCTCAAACCCTTCGACCTGCGCGAGCTGGCTGCACGCCTGCACACCCTGCTGCGGCGGGCGGCGGGGCGGGCGGTCAATGTGATCGAGCACGGCCCGCTGCGTTACGACCCCAGCAGTTGCGAGGCGACCCTGGCCGGCCAGCAGGTCGACCTTTCCCGCCGTGAACAGGCGCTGTTGCAGGCCCTGTTGCAAAACCCCGGGCGGGTGTTGTCCAGCGAGCAGTTGAAGGACTGCGTGTATGGCTTCAGTGACGAAGTGGAAAGCAACGCCCTGAACGTGCATATCCACCACCTGCGGCGCAAGCTCGGCAACGGTATCGTCGAGACCGTGCGCGGCCTGGGCTACCGCCTGGGCCCGGCGCAGGCACCGGAAGAGGCCGCACCATGAGCCTGCGGGTACGCTTGAGCCTGATCCTGGGCAGTGCCTTCATCATCATCTGGGTGCTGGCTGCGGCATGGATGCTGCGCGACCTGCGCCAGCAGATGATGTTTTCCCTCGACCAACGGCTGGTCGCCTCGGCGCGCATGGTCGCCGGGCTGATCGACCAGTTGCCGCAACCCTTGACGGCCAAGGGCGGCGAGGCGCATTTCTCGGCCGACCAGTTCAGCGTGCCGGACGGCATGGCCTGCCAGGTCAGCTCGCTGCGCGGCGAAATCCTCGCCAGCAACCACAAGCACGACGGGACCATGGATGACGAGCGCAGCGGCTTCCGCGACCAGACCATCGACGGCGCTTCGTGGCGCACCTTCACCTACAACCATGGGGATGTGCGCATCACCACCGCCGACCGGCATATGGAGCGTGAAGCGCTGAACCAGTCGATCCTGCTGGCGGCTTCAGCGCCGGTGCTGATGGCCCTGCTCGGTAGCCTGGGGTTGTTGTGGATCGGCCTGGGCAAGGGCCTGGAACCGCTCAACCGCATGCGCGATGCCTTGCGCCGCAGGCGTGCCGACAGCGTCGAGCCGTTGCAGGTGGCGGGCCTGCCCAGCGAGTTGCAACCGTTGCTGGACACCCAGAACCAGCTGTTCCTGCGCATTGCCCAGACCATCGAACGCGAGCGGCGCCTGACCGACGATGCCGCGCACGAGTTGCGCAGCCCGTTGACCGCAATCAAGACCCACCTGCAGGTGGCGCGCATGACCGATGGCGCCGTGCGCGAGCAGGCACTGGAGCATGCCGAGCAGGGCGCCGACCGCATGCACCGTACCCTCGAGCAGTTGCTGATGCTGGCACGGGTGGAGGGCAGCCTTTCGTTCGAGGATGGCGTGCAGTGCAGCGCCGAGCAGGTGGCCCGCCAGGCCGTACAGGACGCGGGCGGGGGTGACAACCGGCGCATTGTGCTGCGATTGCCTGAAGAAGCCACGCAGATCTACCTGGGCATGCCAGCGCCGCTGGCAGTGGCCGCGCTACGCAACCTGCTGGACAACGCCCTGCGCCATGGCGGCGAACAGGCAGTGGAGTTGGAGGTGCAGATGGCTGACGGGCAGGTGGGCTTCATGGTGCGGGACCATGGGCCGGGGATTGCCGAGGCGGATCTGGAACACCTTACCGAGCGTTTCTGGCGCAGCGGGCAGAGCGGTGGTTGCGGGCTGGGGTTGGCGATCGTGCAGGCGATCGTGCAGCGGTGTGCCGGTAGCCTCAGGTTCGACAGCAGTAGCGATGGCTTGCGGGTGTGGTTGCAAGTGCCGGC
>NZ_BLJG01000193.1 GCF_009932375.1 Pseudomonas juntendi | reverse complement strand
AGGCCGTGGCCATGCCGTGCAGGCGCAGCTCCTTGAGTTCCGCCATCAAATCACGCATGACCGACCTCCTCGGCCTGGCCACGCAGGCGGTCGTAGCGCGCCGTGTTAGCGACGGGGGCTTCCTTGAGCGACAAGTGGGTTTCGACGCTGGGTGGTGGTTCGGATGCTGTCAGCCGTGCCACGACATTGAGGATGTGTTCGGCGCTCAGGCTGCCGCTCTCCAGTACCAGCTCAACGGCTACCAGCACGGCATCGAGTCCGGCGACCGGTACGGCAGCCAGGACTTGCGCCATGATCCGGTCACCGCCGGCATGACGCCCCAGACCGTGCTTAAGCTGACGCAGCGGTGCTGGCAGATCAGCAAAGGGCGCTCCGTTGCGCAGCGCACCGGGCTTGCGTTCGATCAGCGGGAGGTAGTGCTGCCAGTCATAGCTGACCTGGTCGCGATCCAGCAAGCGGACATGGCTGGCGATCAGCGCGTCGTCAGCCACCACCTCGATTCGCGTCGGATACAAACGGCTGCTGACCCACTTACCCGCGTACTCACATGGCACCGAGTAGCGGTTGCGCCCGACGCTGACCAGGCAGGTGCTGGAGACCCGCGCAGGCCGCTCGACGTAACCGTCGAATGGCGCTGGCACAGGCATCAGTTCAGCGCGCTCCAACTCCAGCACTTCGGCTACACTCAGCCCGCTGTATTGAGGGTGCGTCAGCTCGTTCCAAAGCGCGCGGCAGCGCTGGCCCAGCCAGGCATTGAGTTCCTCGAAGGAGTGAAAATGACAGTCCTGGGCGTCTAGCCAGATGCGCCTACGGCTGTCTTGCACGTTCTTTTCAACGATGCCCTTTTCCCAACCAGCGGCGACGTTGCAGAAGTCCGGATCGAACAGGTAATGCGCGCACATCACCGCAAAGCGCGCATTCACCGTCCGGCCTTTGCCCTTATTGACCTTGTCGACGGCCGTCTTCATGTTGTCGTAGATGCCCCGGCGCGGCACGCCGCCCAAGGAGCCGAACGAGCGTGTATGGGCGTCAAATAACATCTCATGGCCCTGGCTCGGATACGCCACAAGCCAGAACGCACGGCTGGCACACAGCTTCAGATGTGCCACCTGCATACGCCGGTAAATGCCGCCGACCAGCAAGCCTTCCTCGCTCCAGTCAAACTGAAACGCCTCGCCAAGAGCAAAGGTCAGCGGCACAAAGGCCTGCGACGCCTTGCCCTGTCCCCCTCGCCAGGCACGGATAAACGCGGTGAGCTGGCTGTAGCCACCGTCATAACCTTCGGCTTTGATTTGCGCCAACAGCGCCTTGGCACTGCGCCGCTGTTGCTTGGGCCGCAGCGAATCGGCTTTTAGCGCCTGCTCCAGCGTGGCGTGAAAAGGGCTGAGTTTGTTGAAGATCGCGCGGCGTTGGT
>NZ_BLJG01000192.1 GCF_009932375.1 Pseudomonas juntendi | reverse complement strand
GCTGTAGCGGTGCAGCAACGTCTGGTAAGCCGCCAGCAACAGCATGAACAGCGTCACCCCCTGTTGCCTGGCCAGTGCACGCAACGCCTGCTGCAGCTCACCGGGCAGGGCCAGCGTCAAACTGGCACCGGCTTGGCTGCGCATCGCCGGGCGCGGGTGATCCAGCGGCAGTTCGAGCACAGGCTGGGTGCCACCCAGGCGTTCGACCCAATAGGTCAGCTGCCGCTCACGCTCACCAGCGTCCATCCACTGGCGCTGCCAGGCGGCATAGTCAGCGTACTGGATCGGCAGCGGCGCAAGGCTCGGTGCCTGCCCCTGGTCAAAGGCGTCGTACAGGGCCACCAGTTCGTCGACCATGACCTGCATCGACACACCATCGCTGACGATGTGATGCATCACCAGCACCAGCACATGTTCATCGCGGCCCTGGCGCAACAGGCAGGCGCGCAGCAGCGGGCCCTGCGCGAGGTCGAACGGCCGTGCGACCTCCTGTTCCACCCGCGGCAGCAGCGCGGCATCGCTGGCATCGGCCAGCACCTGCAACGGCAGCTCGAAGGCATACGGCGCCTGTATCACCTGCTCGGTACGCCCCTGGGCATGCACGAACACCGTGCGCAGGCTCTCGTGCCGCGCCACCAGGTGTTCGAACGCCCGGCGCAGGGCTTCGACACGCAATGCCCCGCGCAGGCGCAGGGCCACCGGAATATGGTAGGCGGCGCTGTCCGGGGCCAGCTGCCAGAGGAACCACTGACGCTCCTGGGCATAGGACAAGGCCAGCGCCCGCGAGCGATCGGCCAGGCCGATGGCGGGAACCGCTGCGTTGGCAGACTCAGACAGCTGGGCGCAGAACGCTTGCAGGGTGCCATGCTCGAACAAGGTGCGCAGCGCCACCTCGACCTGCAAAGCGTGACGCACCCGGGCGACGACCTGGGTGGCCAGCAACGAATGACCACCCAGCTCGAAGAAGTGATCGTGCAAGCCCACCTGCGGCAGCTTGAGCACATCGGCCCAGATCGCCGCCACCGTCTGCTCCAGCGCGGTACGCGGTGGCTGGTGATCCTGTCGGGACTGACCGGCCTCAGGCTGGGGCAGCGCCTTGCGGTCAAGCTTGCCGTTGGGGGTCAGCGGCATGCTGGCAAGCGCCAGGACATGCGCCGGAACCATATAGTCCGGCAGCACGTCGCGCAGGCTCGCCCTGAGCGCGTCGCACCACGCGGCATCAGCCTGACCTGGCTGCGACGCCACCACATAACCGACCAACTGCTGGCCGCTCGGGCCTGGCCGGGCGACCACGGCGGCATCGCGCACACCCGCCTGGGCCAGCAGGCGGGCCTCGACTTCGCCCAGTTCAACGCGGAAACCGCGGATTTTTACCTGGTTGTCCACGCGCCCCTGGTAGTCGAACACGCCATCGCGGCGCTCGCGTACCAGGTCGCCACTGCGGTACAGGCGCGCGCCCGGCTCGCCGTGCGGGTCGGGCACGAAGCGCTCGGCGGTCATGCCCGGCCGGTCCAGGTAGCCACGGGCCAGCCCGTGGCCACCAAGGTACAGCTCACCCTGCAGGCCGGCTGGCAGCACGCTCAGGTCGGCGGCCAGCACGTAGGTGCGACGGTCGCCGATACGCGTGCCGATCGGTGCGTAGGCAGCGCCGCAGTCGGTCGCGCGGTCGGCTTTCCAGATCAGCGGGGTCACCACCGTCTCGGTCGGGCCGTAGCCGTTGATGATGTGCTCCGGCGCCAGGGCGGCATGCACGCGCTGGTAGCTGTCACGCGGCACCGCGTCGCCGCCGAAGCAGTAAATGCGCGCCTTCGGCGCCTGGCCATGCAGCTCGACGTGCTCGGCCATCTGCAACAGGTACGCTGGCGGGAACGCCGCCACGGTCACGCCGTGCTCACGCATGCGCGCGCAGGTCTGGCCTGGCTCCCAGAGGCTGTCATCCCGCACCAGCAGGCGGCTGCCGTGGGTCAACGCGGTGAGCCAGCGCTCATGAGCGCCGTCGAAGGCAAACGACATGAAGTGCAGCTCGCAATCGTCCTCGACCATGGCATAGCGCCGGCCGATGGCTTCGCAGTGCATCGCCAGCGGGCCGTGCTCGACGCACACCCCCTTGGGCTTGCCGGTGGAACCGGAGGTGTAGATCACATAGGCCAGGCTCTGCGGCTGCACGACTGTTCGCGGCGCATGGGTCGGCTGTGCGGCCAGGTCGAGCTGGTCGAGATAGAGGGCAGCCAACGCCGCCGGCAGCGGCAGTTGCCCGCGCAAGGTCGAGTCGCTGAGCAACAGGGCGATACCAGAGTCCTGCATCAGGTAGGCCAGGCGCTCGGCCGGATAGCTGGCGTCCAGCGGCACATAGGCGCCACCGGCCTTGAGCACGGCGAGCAAGGCCACGATCACCTGCGGCCCACGGGGCAAGGCCACGCCGACACGGATCTCGGCGCCTACGCCTTCGGCGACCAGGCGATGGGCCAGTTGGTTGGCCTGACGCTCCAGGCTGGCGAAGTCCAGCACCTGGTCACCGAACAGTACCGCTGGAGCATGAGGCCGGCGCGCGGCCTGGGCCGCGATGCGTTGGTGCACCAGCAAGCCGTCCTGCCATGGCTGCGGCGCGTTGGCCACGGCCAGAGCCTCTCGGGCCTGGCTATCGAGCAGGCTCAGGTTGCCCAAGGCCGTAGCGGGCGCCTGGCTGAACTGCTCCATCAGGCCGACCAGTTGCTGGTCCAGGCGGACAATGGCCGCCTCATCGAAATGGGCACGCATGAAGCTGTAGTGCAGCTCCAGGGTACCGCCCAGGTTCACGCCCAGGGTCAGCGGGTAGTTGGTCTGCTCGCGACTGTCGACGCTGCCGAAGCGCAGCTCCTGTGGCGCGCCACGCTCCAGGGCCTCGGCCACCGGGTAGTTCTCGAACACCAGCAGGCTGTCGAACAGCGCGTCACCGCCCTGCCCGGCCCAGCGCTGGATATCGAACAAGGGCGTGTGCTCATGCTCACGCAAGCCAAGGTTGAGCGCCTGCACTGCCTGCAGCCAGTCGGCCACGGACTGGGCCGGCTGTGGGGTGGCGATCACCGGCAGGGTATTGATGAACAGACCGATCTGCTGCTCGATACCCGGCAGCTCCAGCGGCCGGCCCGCCACAGTGGCGCCGAAGGCCACCGTGGCCTGCCCGCTGTAGCGCTGCAACAGCAGTAGCCAGGCTGCTTGCAGCAGGGTGTTGACAGTGACCTTCTGCTGGCGGGCGAAGGCTTCCAGGCGCAGCGTGCGCTCGGCGTCGACCAGCCGCACATGGCTGGCGTACCCGCTGCCAGGCTCGGCTTGCAGGCCCTGGGCCAAACGTGTGGGCGCCTCCAGCTCGGCCAGGCGCTCGCGCCAGAACGCTTCGCTGACCGCCGGATCCTGGCGCTGCAACCAGTCGATGTAGTCGCGGTAACGCCCGGCCTGGGCCGGCGCCTGGCCGGCATAACGCTGCAGCACTTCCCCCATCAACTGGGAGTTGCTCCAGCCGTCCATGAGAATGTGATGGTTGGTGTAGATCAGCTCGAAGCATTGCTCGCCGGTGCGCACCACGGTCATACGCAGCAACGGCGCCTCACGCAGGTCGAAACCACGTGCGCGCTCGGCCTCGGCCAGGGCGTCCAGGCGTGCGCCAGGCTCGGCCTCGGCATGCCAGTCGAGGTAGTCGAACGGCACCTGGACCTGGCGCTGGACGATCTGCAGCGGCTGGCCGATGTCACCTTCCCAGGCGAAGCGACTGCGCAGGATCGGCTGGGCATCGGCCGACGCCTGCCAGGCTGCACGGAAACGCTCGACCTGCAAGCCTTCCACGGTCACCCGCATCTGGTTGATATAGTCGCCGTTGCCCTGGCCATACAGGCTATGGAACAGCATGCCCTGTTGCATCGGCGACAACGGGTAGACATCCTCGACCGCGCGCGGATCGTCCAGCAACTGGTCGAGGTGCGCCTGATCCAGGCGTGCCAGCGGGAAGTCCGAGGGCGTGACACCGGCATGGTGCGGGTCGCAGCAATGGGCGATGAGCGCCTTCAGCTCGGCAGCGTAGTCATCGGCCAAGGCCTGGACCGTGGCCGCAGAGAACATCTCGTGGCTGTAGGTCCAGGCGATGGTCAGTTCACCACCGTAGACCTGCCCATTGAGCGTCAGCCAGTTGCCCAGCGGCGCCGCCGGGCTCTGCTCCTCGCCGCGCGGCTCGCCGACCGGGACGAACAGTGCACCCTGCTCGGCGTCGAAACTGCCATCGAACTGCCCCAGATAGTTGAAGGTGA
>NZ_BLJG01000191.1 GCF_009932375.1 Pseudomonas juntendi | reverse complement strand
ACCCGCCTCCTGCTCGATGTGCGCCAGGCATGGCGCGTTGCGCGTTAGCGCAACCCGTTTGGTTGTGGTAGCCGAGCGGGTGACTTGGAGGTGAAAGTCCTCTACACACCCGGCAAGGGGAAGTGTTAGCCAGAGGCAAGGGTGTCGCGGGCGACTGCGAATCTGAAGGAAGCCCGAGGCAAAATGCTGGTCTGACGAACAGGAAGCGGATGAGGCGGCGCAGCGGGGT
>NZ_BLJG01000190.1 GCF_009932375.1 Pseudomonas juntendi | reverse complement strand
GCAGCACTGCATCACTTCCATACCTTCCACCACGGCCATTTGAGGATTGCCATGAGCCCCCGTACCCCGAAGAAAACCCGCTCGGTTGCCCCAACCCGCATCCGCGAAGGCCAACCCTTTCCCCTAGGCGCCACCTGGGATGGGCTGGGCGTCAACTTCGCCCTGTTTTCGGCCAATGCCACCAAGGTCGAGCTGTGCTTGTTCGACGCCACCGGCGAGCATGAGCTCGAACGCATCGAGCTGCCCGAATACACGGACGAGATCTACCATGGCTACCTGCCCGATGCGCACCCTGGCCTGGTGTATGGCTACCGCGTCTATGGCCCGTACGAGCCGCAAAACGGTCACCGCTTCAACCCCAACAAACTGCTGATCGACCCTTATGCCAAGCAGCTGGTCGGCGAACTCAAGTGGTCCGAGGCACTGTTTGGCTACACCATCGGCCACCCCGACGACGACCTGTCGTTCGATGAACGTGACAGCGCGCCCTTCGTGCCCAAGTGCAAGGTGATCGACCCGGCGTTCACCTGGGGCCGTGACGAGCGCGTACAAGTACCTTGGGAGCGCACCATCCTCTACGAGGCGCACACCCGCGGCATCAGCATGCGCCACCCCGCCGTGCCGGAGGAGCTGCGCGGTACCTTCGCCGGCTTGGCCAACGACGAATTGCTCAAGCACATCAAGGACCTGGGTGTTTCCAGTATCGAGTTGCTGCCGATTCACGCGTTCGTCAACGACCAGCACCTGCTGGACAAAGGCCTGAACAACTACTGGGGCTACAACAGCATCGCCTTTTTCGCGCCCCACCCGCGCTACCTGGCCAGCGGCAAGATCGCCGAGTTCAAGGAGATGGTCGCGCACCTGCACGACGCTGGGCTGGAGGTGATTCTCGATGTGGTCTACAACCACACCGCCGAGGGCAACGAACGCGGCCCGACCCTGTCGATGCGCGGTATCGACAACGCCTCGTACTACCGCCTGATGCCCGATGACAAGCGCTACTACATCAACGACTCCGGCACCGGCAACACCCTCGACCTGAGCCACCCCTGTGTGCTGCAACTGGTCACCGATTCGCTGCGCTACTGGGCCGGCGAAATGCACGTGGACGGCTTCCGCTTCGACCTGGCGACCATCCTTGGCCGGTACCATGACGGCTATAGCGAGCGCCACGGCTTCCTCGTGGCCTGCCGCCAGGACCCGATGCTGAGCCAGGTCAAACTGATTGCCGAGCCGTGGGACTGCGGGCCGGGCGGCTACCAGGTGGGCAACTTCGCCCCCGGCTGGGCCGAATGGAACGACCGCTTCCGCGACACCGTGCGCGCCTTCTGGAAAGGCGATGAAGGCCAGCTGGCCGACTTTGCCGCGCGCATGACGGCCTCGGGCGACATGTTCAACAACCGCGGCCGCCGGCCGTACTCCTCGGTGAACTTCATCACCGCGCACGACGGTTTTACCTTGCGCGACCTGGTGTCGTACAACCACAAGCACAACGAAGACAACGACGAGAACAACCAGGACGGTACCGACAACAACCTGTCGTGGAACTGCGGCGCCGAAGGGCCGACCGAAGACCCGGCCGTGAACGCCCTGCGCATGCGCCAGATGCGCAACTTCTTCGCCACTTTGCTGCTGGCCCAGGGCACGCCGATGATCGTGGCGGGCGACGAGTTCAGCCGCACCCAGCACGGCAACAACAACGCCTACTGCCAGGACAGTGAGATCGGCTGGATCAACTGGGACCTCGACGAGGAAGGCAAAGAGCTGCTGGCCTTCGTCAAGCGCCTGACTCGCCTGCGCCTCACCTACCCGGTACTGCGCCGCTCGCGGTTCCTGGTCGGCGATTACAATGAAGCGATCGGGGTCAAGGACGTGACCTGGCTGGCGCCGGATGGCGGCCAGATGACCGTGGAGCAGTGGGAAGACCCGCACGGCCGCTGCCTGGGCATGCTGATCGATGGCCGCGCGCAGGTCAGCGGTATTGCCCGGCCCGGCGCCGAGGCAACCGTGCTGCTGATCGTCAACTCGCACCATGATGTGGTGCCGTTCAAGCTGCCGACAGTACCGGATGGCGATCACTGGAACTGCCTGATCGACACTGACCGGCCCGAACTGCGCAAGGGCCAGCACCTGCAGTTCGACAGCACCTTCGAGGTGAAGGGGCGCTCGATGGTGTTGATGGTGTTGCAACGCGAAGACGAGTGACCCGGGCAGGCGCGGTGGGCAGTGCCCGCCGCGGCCTCTTCAGTGCCTGTGAGATCGAACGCCGCCACTGTCGAAGCGTGGCGCTAGCAATCATTCTTCATAGCGCCCGTGCGGGAAATAGCAAACGCCGCTATAGCCGCACGGTTTTTCTTTTGAATCAGCGCCTTGGTCACCCCCACAAAAGGTGAACGGGCCTTTCACGTTTTCTTGACGCAAGCCCTCCCCTCTCCTTAGCTGAAGATTACCGAGCAGTAAAAATCTCGCGCCGAGCCTCTAGCGCGCGCCTTTGGGCGCGTGTGCCGAAGCGGGCGTGCTGGTTTGGGTCGCCCTCTGTTTTGCCGTACAGCCTATGACAACAGACCAGGTCCTCAAGCTGTACTTCACAAGAGCAAAGGAGACCCGCCATGAAAACCACTTCGAGCCCCGTGCGCATCGACCGTCTTTTCTACGCGGTTTCCACGTCGCTGCTTCTGGCAACCCCGGTGGAAACGTTCGCGTATGAGTGGTCACAGCTTTATCCGCCCCTACCCCGCAACGGCACGCAAGCGCCCGAACCGCTCGCAGCGCCCGACCAGCAGCTGATGACCGGCCCCGAGCTGTTCGTGCGTGCAACGCCAGAAGGCGATGTGCAACGCGCCGGGAGGGTGGTCGGCCACAACAACCTGCAAAGCAGCTTCAATGGTATGCGCCCGCTGTTGGGCGACAAGCCGCGCAATGCTACGCAACTGAGCGGGGAAAGCCAGGGCATGTACTGGAGCATGGCCCACGCGCAGGGCTGGCACCTGGATGCCGTGGCCGTGGGTTCGCGCATCGAGGTGGATGGCCGGGGTGACACCGGCCAACGGCCGGGCGACAGCGGCCACGCGATGACTTTCTCGGTGGAAGGCGGCTATCCGATCCCCCTGGCTGGCAGTTGGGTGATCGAACCCCAGGCGCAATTGATGAACCAGCAGTTCTTCCCCGGCAGCCAAGGGCAGCACACAACCCGGCAGGCCTTCGACAGCCAGCCCAGCTGGAGCGGCCGCGTCGGCGCCACATTGTCCGGGCGCTATGAAATGCGCGGCATGCCCCTGGAGCCTTATGTGCGGACCAACGTGTGGTATGACTTCAGCAACCCTGACGAAGTGAAGCTGGAACAGGTCGACAAGATCTCCAGTTCGCGCTTTTCGACAACGGTGGAACTGGGCCTGGGGCTGGTGGCGCGGGTAACGCCCTCGGTGGCCATGTTCGTCAGTGCCGACTACAGCAGCGATGTGGATGGCAATGACCTCAATGGGCTGATTGGCAGCCTTGGGGTGCGCATGCGGTGGTAGCCTGCGCTGGCCCTGGCGCCGGCAAACCAGCGGCAGGGCCAGCACAGCTGATGCATCAGGCGGGCTTCATCACCAGCACACCCAGCGGGGGCAGGTTCAGGGCCAGCGACTGCGGCTGGCCGTGGCTGGCGATGTCTTCGCTGTGCACCAGCCCAAGGTTGCCGACATTGGAGCCGGCGTACATCTCGGCATCGCTGTTCAACAGCTCCTGCCAGCGCTCGCCGAACGGCACGCCAATGCGGTAACCCTCACGCGGAACCGGGGTGAAGTTGGCGACCACCAGCACGGGTTCGCCACTGCTGCTCCAGCGCAGCCAGGCAAACACGCTGTTCTGCGCATCGTCACCGATCAGCCACTGGAAGCCCTGTGGCTGGCAGTCCTGCTCATGCAACGCCGGGACTTCGCGGTACAGCCGGTTGAGGTCACTCACCAGGCGCTGCACGCCCTGGTGCTCAGGGTACTGCAGCAGGTACCAGTCCAGCTGGCTATCGTGGTTCCACTCCCGCCACTGGCCAAATTCACAGCCCATGAACAGCAGCTTCTTGCCGGGGTGGGCCCACATGAAGGCCAGGTAAGCGCGCAGGTTGGCGAACTTCTGCCAGCGGTCGCCGGGCATCTTGTCGATCAGCGAGTGCTTGCCGTGTACCACTTCGTCGTGGGAAATGGGCAGGATGAAATGCTCGGAGTAGGCATACACCAGGCCAAAGCTCATCTCGTTGTGGTGGTGGGCACGGTGGACCGGGTCGTTCTGGATATAGTGCAGGGTGTCGTGCATCCAGCCCATGTTCCATTTGTAGGCAAAGCCCAGCCCGCCCTGCTCGATCGGCTGGCTGACCCCGGGCCAGGCGGTGGACTCCTCGGCGATGATCAACGCCCCCGGCGCCTCATGGGCCGCCACACCGTTGAGGTGGCGAATGAAGTCGATGGCCTCGAGGTTTTCGCGCCCGCCGTGGCGGTTGGGCACCCACTCGCCGGCCTTGCGCGAATAGTCCCGGTACAGCATCGAGGCCACCGCATCGACGCGCAGCCCGTCGATGTGGAAATGCTTCAACCAATGCAGCGCAGAGGCCATCATGAACCCGCGCACCTCATTGCGGCCCAGGTTGTAGATCAGCGTGTTCCAGTCCTGGTGGTAGCCTTCCAGCGGGTTGTCGTACTCGTACAGGGCCGTGCCGTCGAAGCGCGCCAGGCCATGTTCGTCTGTGGGGAAGTGTGCCGGTACCCAGTCCAGCAATACCCCGATGCCGCCCTGGTGGCAGGCATCGATGAAGGCGGCGAAGTCTTCGGCACTGCCGTAGCGTGAGGTGGGGGCGAACATCGACAGTGGCTGGTAGCCCCAGGAACCGCCGAACGGGTGTTCCATGATCGGCAGCAGTTCAATATGGGTGAAGCCCAGCGCCTGCACATACGGCACCAGACGCTCGGCCAGTTCCCGCCAGTTGTAGTAGCGCCCAACTTCGCCGGCCTCGTCCATTTCGCAGCGCCAGGAGCCGGGGTGCAGCTCATAGATCGACAATGGCGCGTTGTACGCATGGCGCTGCGCCCGTTGCGCCATCCAGTCGTGGTCTTGCCAGGCATGGCCCAGCTCACCCGCTACCTTGGACGCCGTGCTGGGCGGCAATTCGGTAGCGCGGGCCAGGGGGTCGGCCTTCAACGGCAGGATGCCATCCTTGCCGAGCACTTCGAACTTGTAGGTTTCACCCACGCCCAGCCGTGGGATGAACAGCTCCCACACCCCGGCACCATGGCGCAGGCGCATCAGGTGGCGGCGCCCATCCCAGTTGTTGAAGTCGCCCACCACCGATACCCGCCGGGCGTTGGGGGCCCACACCGAAAAGCACACCCCGTCGACGCCCTCGACCTGCACCGGCTGCGCGCCGAAACGCCCGGACAGGTCGCGGTGGTTGCCCTCGGCAAACAGGTGCAGGTCCATGTCGCCCAATTGCGGACCGAAACTATACGGGTCCTCGGTCACCTGCTCGCCACCGGCCCAGCCGATCTGCAGCAGGTAAGGCTGTGCTGTATCGAGGTGCGCGGTGAACAAGCCTGGCAGGCTGCCCTGCGCCATTTCGGTAAGGATGCGCCCGTCTTCGCGGGCAAGAATGCGCACATTCAGGGCGCCGGGGAGGAAGGCGTTGACCACCTGCCCGCCAGCGCCGTCGTCATGGGGGCCGAGTACCGCAAATGGATCGGCGTGTTCGGCGCGGGCCAGGGCGTCGAGGTCCCGTTGCCGAAGGCCGCCGTTTTCACGCGTTGTTACGTTCATTCTGACTCTCCCCAGGTACTGATCAGTCCATGCAAGCCATGCAAAGGCACGGCCAGCCAACTCGGCCGGTTCTCGGCTTCATAAGTAATTTCGTAGGCGGCCTTTTCCAGACAGAAAAGCTCCAGTGCAGCACGCTCGCCTTCCGCCTGCTGCCAGGCATGGGGCATGGCAGCGGTGGCCAGCCCGTACGCCTCGATGAAGGCATGCCGCGACTGGTGCAGGTACTGCCGGGCCACCCGTTGCCGCGCCTGCCGAGCCGCCTCGGAAAGGTCCACCGTAGACGCGCTGCGCAAGATCATCGCAGCAGCATAGTCGAACGACCGCAGTACGCCGCTGACATCTTTGTAAGGGCTGTGTTTGGCCCTGCGTTCTTCCAGGGGCCGGGCCGGCTCACCCTCGAAATCGATCAGGTAGGCATCGCCCTGCACCACCAGCACCTGGCCCAGGTGCAAGTCACCGTGCACGCGCATCAGCAAGCCGCCCTCGGCCTGCTCGGCCAACTGGCGAACATGCTCGACCAGGCCGTCGCGCTGTTGCTGCAGGTCGTCGACCAGCGCCTGGCTGTCGCGGTCCAGGTGGTCGCGGTGCTGCGCCAGCAGGTCGAGGGCATGGGTCAACTCGGCACTGATCTGGGTCACCCAGCGTTCGCGGTCCTGGGCATCGCTGGGCCGCGGCTGGAAGGCCGGGTCATCGGTGGGTGCTGCCAGCAACACGTGCATCTCGCCCAGGCGCTGGCCGAACAAGGCGGCGAAGGCTGTGAGTTCGGCGAGGGCGTCGGTATGTGCCTCGGTATCCGAACGGGTGGGCTCCATCTGGTCACGGATGGCGCGCTCCAGGGTGTTCTGGGTCCAGGCCCAGGCATCGCCCTGGTTGCTCAGGTAGCCTTGGGCGATCATCAGCAGGTGCGGGGCTGCCTGCGCATCTACGCGGCTGACCCAGGCCAGCAGTGGTGAAATATTGGCGAAGCCGGCAGTGGTCAGGTAGGCGCTCATTTCAAGCTCCGGGTGAATGCCCGGATTGACCCGGCGGATCAACTTGAGCACCACGCGGTCGCCGATGACCACCGAGCTGTTGGACTGTTCGGCGCTGAGGTAGCGCACCTCGCTTTCTTCATTCAGCCCCAGGCCGGCCAGTTGCTCGGTGCTGTCGAAACGCAGCTCGCCGTCAGCGTCGCCGCACGCCAGCCGCGTGCTTTCCTGGCACGCACGCAATACGGCGCGGATGAACGGCTCAAGCACGAACGCATCGGTAATCAGACCCACCTGATGGGCCCGGCGCACCCGGGACAACGCCAGTTGCTGTGGCAGCGCACTGTTGATCTGCTCCTCGGGCAGCAGCCCGAACGGCAATTGATAACGGGTGGCCACGCCGTCACTGAGCACTTCGAGCTCGCTGAGCAATACCGGGGTAGTGGCGGTGCCGAAACGCACCCCATAACACAGCCGTACCTGGTCTATGGGCCCTTCCTTGCCCGCGAACCAGCGCCGTTTCGGCAGGTACTGGGGCAGGATGTTGGTTTGCAGGGTGTCGCTGGCAGGCGCCGCCAGCAGTTCTTCCATGCGTTTGCGCAATACCAGCGTAATCAATTCGGGTAACCCCTCGGTGGGCTGGGCGTGCCAGCTGGGCATACGGTCGTGTGATGCCAGCAGGAACCAGTAAAAGGCATAGGGTGGCAATGTCAGCAGGAACGGCAGGTGACCGATCGGCGGGAAGGCACTGCCCCCAAGCATCTCCACCGGTACTTTGTCGGCGTACTGTGACAATTCCAGTTCTGCCGCCTGGGCGGCGCGGGAGACGTTGGCCACGCACAGGATGACCTCGGTGTTGCCATCGGCATCGGTGTATTCGCGAATGTAGGCCAGGATGCGCCGGTTGCTGGGGCTCAGCGTGCGCAGCGTGCCACGGCCGAAAGCCTTCTGTTGCTTGCGCACCGCCAGCATGCGCCGGGTCCAGTTGAGCAGCGAGTGCGGGTCGTGGCTTTGTGCCTCGACGTTGACCGTCTGGTAGCCGTACAACGGGTCCATCACCGGGGGCAGCACCAGGCGCTGTGGGTCGGCGCGGGAAAAACCGCCATTGCGGTCCGGGGACCATTGCATGGGCGTGCGCACGCCATCGCGGTCGCCCAGGTAGATGTTGTCGCCCATGCCCAGCTCGTCACCGTAGTACAGCGTGGGCGTGCCGGGCATCGACAGCAGCAGGCTGGTGAGCAGTTCGATGCGCCGGCGGTCACGCTGCAGCAAGGGCGCCAGGCGCCGACGGATGCCTAGGTTGATGCGCGCGCGGCGGTCTTCTGCGTAGTAGTTCCACAGGTAGTCGCGCTCGCGGTCGGTGACCATTTCCAGGGTCAGCTCATCGTGGTTGCGCAGAAAGATCGCCCATTGGCAGTTGGCCGGGATCTCCGGGGTCTGGCGCAGGATGTCGGTGATCGGGAAACGGTCTTCCATGGCCAGGGCCATGTACATGCGCGGCATCAGCGGGAAATGAAAGGCCATGTGGCACTCGTCGCCGTCGCCTTCGCCGAAGTACGGGCGGGTGTCCTCCGGCCACTGGTTGGCTTCGGCAAGCAGCATGCGGTCTGGGTAGTTGGCATCGATCTCGGCGCGAATGGCCCTGAGCACCCCGTGGGTTTCAGCGAGGTTTTCGTTGTTGGTGCCATCACGCTCGATCAGGTAAGGGATGGCGTCCAGGCGCAGCCCGTCCACGCCCAGGTCGAGCCAGAAGCGCATCACCCCGATTACCGCCTTGAGCACCTGCGGGTTGTCGAAGTTGAGGTCTGGCTGGTGCGAGTAGAAGCGGTGCCAGAAATACTGGCCTGCCACCGGGTCCCAGGTCCAGTTGGACTTTTCGGTGTCGAGGAAAATGATGCGGGTGCCATCGTACTTCTGGTCGTCATCGGACCATACGTAAAAGTCGCGCGCCTTGCTGCCACGCTTGGCGTGGCGGGCGCGCTGGAACCAGGGGTGCTGGTCGCTGGTGTGGTTGATGACCAGTTCGGTGATGACCCGCAGGCCACGCTTGTGCGCCTCGGCGATGAAGCGCCGTGCATCGGCCATGCTGCCGTAGTCCGGGTGCACGGCCTTGTACTCGGCGATGTCGTAGCCGTCGTCGCGCCGCGGCGAAGGATAGAACGGCAGCAACCACAGGGTGTTGACGCCCAGCTCGGCAATGTAGTCCAGCTTGCTGATCAGGCCGGCGAAATCACCGATGCCATCGTTGTTCGAGTCGAAGAACGACTTGATGTGCAACTGGTAGATGACAGCGTCCTTGTACCACAGCGGGTCGTCGATGAAGGCTGCCGGGCGGGAACGCTTGGCCATGGGTGACTCCTTGCATGTCTGTGGACCGTGTTGGCTGGCGTTGCGGCTGCCGTGCAGCCTATTTGCCGGCGATGGGCCGCGAGGCGGCCCGGTACCTATGCCCTAACCGGCCTTTTCGATACGCCAGATGCCGAATGGTTGGTGCCAAGGTTCGATGCGCATGAACTGGGTCTTGCCGTACCACGACCAACGGTGGCCATTCATCAGGTCTTCACCCTGGGTTTGGGCGTTGTCATCGAGCCCCAGCTCCCACAGCGGCAGCTCGAAGTGCGCCTCCTGGGCGTTGTGCGGGTCTAGGCTGATTGCCACGAGGATGTAGTTGTCGCGCTCGGGCGTACGCTTGGCGAAGTACAGGATGTTGTCGTTCCAGCAATTGAAGAACGCCACGCCGAGGTGGGTTTGCAAGGCCGGGTTCTGCCGGCGGATGCGATTGAGCTGGGCGATTTCGGCAATGATGTTGCCGGGCTGGCTGAAGTCGCGTGGGCGCAGCTGGTATTTCTCCGAGTCCAGGTATTCCTCCTTGCCTGGCAACGCGGCGCTTTCGCACAGTTCGAACCCGGAATACATGCCCCACAACCCTGAGCCCATGGTCGCCAATGCCGCACGAATGAGGAAGCCGGCCCGGCCGGAGGTGTGCAGGAAGAACGGGTTGATGTCGGGGGTGTTGACGAAAAAATTGGGGCGGTAGCACTGGCTCCATGGCGGCTGGTTGAGTTGCTCGAAAAATTCGCGCAGCTCTTGCTTGGTGTTGCGCCAGGTGAAGTAGGTGTAGCTTTGCGAATAGCCGACCTTGCCCAAGCGCGCCATCATGGCGGGCTTGGTGAACGCCTCAGCGAGGAAGATCACCTCCGGGTACTGGCTGCGCACATTGGCGATCAGCCATTGCCAGAATGGCAGCGGCTTGGTGTGCGGGTTATCGACGCGGAACGTCTTCACGCCTTCCTCGACCCAGCCCACCACCACATCGCGCAGCGCCAACCAAAGGCTGGGTACTGCTTCGGGGGCATAGAAGTCGACGTTTACGATGTCCTGGTATTTTTTTGGCGGGTTCTCGGCATAGCGGATGGTGCCGTCCGGGCGCCAACTGAACCAGCCCGGGTGCTGCTTGAGCCAGGGGTGGTCCTGGGAGCACTGGATGGCGAAGTCGAGGGCAATTTCCAGGCCGTGCTCGGCAGCCGCCGCCACCAGGCGGCGGAAGTCTTCGCGGCTGCCCAACTGCGGGTGAATCGCTTCGTGGCCACCCTCTGCACTGCCGATGGCATAGGGGCTGCCCGGGTCACCCGGCTCGGCCGTGAGCGCATTGTTGCGCCCCTTGCGGTGCTGCAGGCCAATAGGGTGAATGGGCGGGAAGTACAGCACGTCGAAGCCCATGTCACGGATCATCGGCAGCCGCTGGTGCACATCGTTGAAGGTGCCATGGCGCTGCGGGTCATCGGTGATCGAGCGTGGGAACAGTTCGTACCAACTGGCGAACTGCGCAGCCGGGCGGTCGACATCGAGCGGGAATTCGCGGCTGCGGGCCAGGTAGCTGCGGTGCTCGGCCTCGGCCATCAGCCGGGCGGTGCGCGGGTCCAGCAGCAGCGCCACCTGGTCGTCACTGCCCACCTCCGCCAGGCGCTGCAGCACGGCCTCAAGCTCGTTGCGCACGGCGCCATCGCACAGGGCAATGCCCTGGCCGAGCATCAGCCGCCCCTCTTCCAGCTCCAGCCTGACCTCGACGCCAGCATGGTACTTTTTTTCCAGGTCGTGGCAGTACGTGGCGAACGGGTCGATCCAGGCCTGGATAACGAACACATGCGGCCCCAGCTCGGTGGGGGTGAACTCGGCCAGCCACAGGTCGTTGCCCGCCGACTGCATCGGCACGCATTGCCAACGCTGGCTGTGCGCCGGGCGCCAGTTGAGCACCACGGCCAGGCGATCGTGGCCATCGCTGTAGACCTTGCTGCTGACGGCAACCGGTTGACCACTGATGGCCTTGGCGGCGAAGGTGCCGGCGTCGAGCACCGGCTGGGTGTCCTCGATCACGATGCGAGGGGCCAGCAGCGCCTGGGCCAGGCTGATGGCCTGGTCAGGATGATCGTTGGCCATTGGCACGCTTTCAAAAAGCTCGTTTCGTGACATCGACCTTGCTCCCTCAGGCTGGTGGCGGTAAGGGTTCAGAGCCGGGCGCGGGCGTGAGGGTTCAAAAAAAACTGAGCGAATCGCAGCTGGCCGAAGTCCAAGCCTGCAGTACCTCTTCAAACCACCCACGCGAGGTCAGGCCATGAACATTCCAACACCACCGGAAACCCCCGATCCGAACATCGACGACCCGAGCTTGCCGCCGCCCGTGCCGGAGCAAGACCCGGACGAGCTGCCGGTCAAGCCAACCGAACCGCCGACGGTGGGCGACCCGCCGAACCAGGAACCACCGGTGAAAGCCTAAGGGTAGACCAGGTTACCGACCTTGCCGCCTGCAAGGTCGGTGCAGGCGGGCAACTGCCGGTGCGGGTAAACCGGACAGCCTGGTCCGTCAACCCGCGCTATAGACACCGAGTTCGGCGATGCTGATCTCGCGCATGCGAAACTTCTGCACCTTACCGGTTACCGTCATCGGGTATTCGTCTACGAAACGGATATGCCGCGGCACCTTGTAGTGGGCGATGCGGGCCTTGCACCAGCATTGCAGCTCTTCGGCGGTGGCCGTGTGGCCAGGGTGCAACTTGATCCATGCGACGATCTGCTCGCCATAACGGCTGCACGGAATACCGATCACCTGGGCGTCCGCCACTGCCGGGTGGGTATAGAAGAATTCTTCCAGCTCGCGCGGGTAGATGTTCTCGCCACCGCGAATGATCATGTCCTTGTTGCGCCCCACGATCCGCACGTAGCCGTGCTCGTCCATCACCGCCAGGTCACCCGAGTGCATCCAGCCGGCCGGGTCGATGGCTGCCGCGGTACCCTCGGGGTTGTCCCAGTAGCCGAGCATCACGCTGTAGCCGCGGGTACATAGTTCGCCGATCTCGCCGCGCGGAACGATGCAGCCGTCAGCGTCTACCAGCTTGTTTTCCAGCTGTGGCTGCGTGCGGCCAACGGTGGTAACCCGTAGCTCCAGCTCATCCTCTGGCCCGGTTTGCAGCGAAACCGGGCTGGTTTCGGTCATGCCATAGGCGATTTGCACCTCGGCCATGTGCAACTGGTCGATCACCCGGCGCATTACTTCGATCGGGCAGGTGGCCCCTGCCATGATGCCGCTGCGCAGGCTGGAAAGGTCCACCTGGGCGCGTAGCGGGTGGTCGAGCATGGCGATGAACATGGTAGGCACGCCATAGAGAATGCTCGCACGCTCCTCGGCCACGGCACGCAGGGTGAGTTCGGCATCGAAGGCATCGTTGGGGTAGATCATGGTGCTGCCGTGGGTGATGCAACCCAGGTTGGCCATGACCATGCCAAAGCAGTGGTAAAGCGGCACCGGGATCACCATGCGGTCGCGCTCGCCCAGGCCCAGGCTTTCGCCGACCATGAAGCCGTTGTTGAGGATGTTGTAGTGGCTCAGCGTGGCGCCCTTGGGTGCACCGGTAGTGCCGGAGGTGTACTGGATATTCACCGGTTGGTCGAACTGCAGCCCGCTTTGGCGGGCCAGGTAGGCTTCGCTCGAGGTTTGCCCGGCCAGCCCGGCCAGGGCTTGCCATGCCATGAAACCGGCCGGCGGGTTGGCTGCCAGGCTGATGACCCCGCGCAGCTCGGGTAGGCGCTGGCTGGCCAGTGCGCCCGCGGGGGCGCTCGCCAGCTCTGGCACCAGCGCCTGAACCATGGCGTGATAATCGGAGCCTTTGAAAGCATCGGCGCAAACCAGCCAGCGGCACCCGGCCTGGCGCAACACGTATTCCAACTCACCCACCCGGTAGGCCGGGTTGATGTTGACCAGAATCGCCCCGACCTTGGCGCTGGCCAGTTGCAACACGCACCATTCGGCGCAGTTGGGTGACCAAAGGCCCAACCGGTCGCCGCGGTTCAGGCCCAGCGCCATCAAGGCGCGGGCACACGCGTCGACCTGTTCGGCCAGTTGCCGCCAGCTGTAGCGCACGCCCTGGTGGCGCGAAACCAGGGCTTGGCCATCGGCGCAACGCGCCACGGTGGCGTCAAAGGCCTGGCCGATGGTCTGGGTCAGCAACGGCTGGTCCTGGCGGCCGCGGGTATAGCTTGGTTGACTCATGGGTGTCCCTTCTTGTGGTTGTTCTGGGCACGGCTGAAGCAAGCGGAGATACTCTGGCGCAGATTTACGTTTACGTAAAGGTGATGATCAGATTGACACCCGGCCTAAGCCAGGTTTACGTTAACGTAAAGGTGATGAACAACACCGATCCTCAGGCGTGAAGCCGAACCCTGTGGGAGCGGGCGTGCCCGCGAATGCGATCATTCAGGAAATTGACGGCGGCCCTGCTGATGCATTCGCGGGCACGCCCGCTCCCACAGGGTCCGGCGACAGCTCCATGAGCTACGGTGTAACCCATTTCAAGAACAACAAGGTGCCCCTGCATGCATTACCCCACCCTGAACTTCGCCCTGGGCGAAACCATCGACATGCTCCGTGACCAGGTGCGCACCTTCGTCGCCGCCGAGCTGGCCCCGCGTGCCGCGCAAATCGACCACGACAACCTGTTCCCTGCCGATATGTGGCGCAAGTTCGGCGACATGGGCCTGTTGGGCATCACCGTGTCGGAAGAATATGGCGGCGCCGGCCTCGGCTACCTGGCCCACGTGGTGTCCATGGAGGAAATCAGCCGGGCCTCGGCGTCGGTGGCACTGTCCTACGGTGCCCACTCCAACCTGTGCGTCAACCAGATCAACCGCAACGGCAGCCACGCACAGAAACTCAAGTACCTGCCCAAGCTGATCAGCGGCGAGCACATTGGCGCACTGGCCATGAGCGAGCCCAATGCCGGCTCCGACGTGGTGTCGATGAAGCTGCGCGCAGAAAAGCGCGGCGACCGCTACGTACTCAACGGCAGCAAGACCTGGATCACCAACGGCCCGGACGCCAATACCTATGTGATCTATGCCAAGACCGACCTGGACAAGGGTGCCCACGGCATCACCGCGTTCATCGTCGAGCGCGACTGGCCAGGCTTCAGCCGCAGCAACAAGTTCGACAAGCTGGGCATGCGCGGCTCCAACACCTGCGAGCTGTTCTTCGACAACGTCGAAGTACCGGAAGAAAACATTCTCGGCCAGCTGAACGGCGGTGTACGCGTGTTGATGAGCGGCCTGGACTACGAGCGCGTGGTGTTGTCGGGCGGGCCGACCGGCATCATGCAAAGCTGCATGGACCTGGTGGTCCCGTACATTCACGACCGCAAGCAGTTCGGCCAGAGCATCGGCGAGTTCCAGCTGATCCAGGGCAAGATCGCCGACATGTACACCCAGCTCAATGCCAGCCGCGCCTACCTGTATGCCGTGGCCCAGGCCTGTGACCGTGGCGAGACCACCCGCAAGGACGCTGCCGGGGTCATCCTGTACACCGCCGAGCGGGCTACGCAAATGGCCCTGGAAGCCATCCAGATCCTTGGCGGCAACGGCTATATCAATGAATTCCCGGCTGGCCGCCTGCTGCGCGATGCCAAGCTCTACGAGATCGGTGCCGGCACCAGCGAAATCCGTCGGATGCTGATCGGCCGCGAACTGTTCAACGAGACGCGCTGATCTGCGCCAGGGGTCATGATGATTCTCAAGTCACAGCTCAATACCAAGGCGGCGGATTATGCCCACAGCCATGCCGCCATGGCCGCCCAGGTCCAGGCCCTGCGCGGCCTGCTGGCCCGGGTCGCCCAGGGCGGCGGGCCCAAGGCTCAGGAACGGCACACCTCCCGCGGCAAACTGCTGCCACGCGAGCGCATCGACCGCCTGCTGGACCCGGGCTCGCCGTTCCTCGAGATCGGCCAGCTGGCGGCCCACGAGGTCTACGGCGAGGACGTGCCGGCTGCCGGGGTGATCGCCGGCATCGGCCGCGTAGAAGGCGTGGAATGCATGATCGTGGCCAACGACGCTACGGTCAAAGGTGGCTCGTACTACCCGCTGACGGTGAAAAAGCACCTGCGTGCGCAGGCCATCGCCCAGCAAAACCGCTTGCCGTGCATCTACCTGGTGGACTCGGGGGGTGCCAACCTGCCCCGCCAGGACGAGGTGTTCCCTGACCGCGAGCACTTCGGTCGGATCTTCTTCAACCAGGCCAACATGAGCGCCCAGGGCATCCCGCAGATCGCCGTGGTGATGGGCTCGTGCACTGCCGGTGGTGCCTACGTGCCGGCGATGGCCGACGAAGCGATCATGGTGCGCCAGCAGGCGACCATTTTCCTCGCCGGCCCGCCGCTGGTAAAAGCCGCCACGGGCGAAGTGGTCAGTGCCGAGGACCTGGGCGGGGCCGATGTGCACTGCCGTACCAGTGGCGTGGCCGACCATTACGCCGACAACGACGAACACGCCCTGGCCATTGCCCGGCGCTGCGTGGCCAACCTCAACTGGCACAAGCTGGGCAAGCTGCAACGCCTGGCCCCGGTGGCACCGCTGTACGCCGCCGACGAGCTGTATGGCGTGGTGCCCGCCGATGCCAAGCAGCCGTTCGATGTGCGCGAAGTGATCGCCCGGTTGGTCGACGGCTCGCTGTTCGACGAATTCAAGGCGTTGTTCGGTACCACCCTGGTCTGCGGCTTTGCCCACCTGCATGGCTACCCGGTGGCGATCCTGGCCAACAACGGCATCCTGTTCGCCGAAGCGGCGCAAAAAGGCGCGCACTTCATCGAGCTGGCCTGCCAGCGCGGTATCCCGCTGCTGTTCCTGCAGAACATCACCGGGTTCATGGTGGGCAAGAAGTACGAGGAAGGCGGTATCGCCAAGCATGGCGCCAAGCTGGTGACTGCCGTGGCCTGCGCCCAGGTGCCGAAATTCACGGTGATCATTGGCGGCAGCTTCGGTGCCGGCAACTATGGCATGTGCGGCCGTGCCTACGACCCACGCTTTTTGTGGATGTGGCCGAACGCGCGGATCGGTGTGATGGGCGCCGAGCAGGCCGCCGGTGTGCTGGCCCAGGTCAAGCGCGAGCAAAGCGAGCGCAGTGGCCAGCCGTTCAGTGCCGAAGACGAAGCCAGGCTCAAGCAGCCGATTCTCGACCAGTACGAACAGCAGGGCCACCCCTACTACTCCAGTGCCCGGCTATGGGACGACGGCGTCATCGACCCGGCGCAAACCCGCGACATCCTGGGCCTGGCACTGTCCGCTGCGCTGAACGCGCCGATCGAAGCGAGCCGCTTCGGCATTTTCCGGATGTGACCCCATGAGCGATTTCAGCACCCTCGAAGTAATTCGCGACCCCCGCGGCTTCGCCACCCTGTGGCTTAGCCGCGAGGACAAGAACAACGCGTTCAACGCGCAGATGATCCGCGAGCTGATCGTCGCCATCGATCGGCTGGCCGACGATACCGGCCTGCGCTTCGTACTGCTGCGCGGGCGTGGCCGGCACTTCAGCGCCGGTGCCGACCTGGCCTGGATGCAGCAGTCGGCGCAGCTGGATTTCAACACCAACCTGGATGACGCCCATGAACTGGGCGAACTGATGTACGCCCTGCACCGGCTCAAGGTACCGACCCTGGCCGTGGTCCAAGGTGCGGCGTTTGGCGGCGCACTGGGCCTGATCAGTTGCTGTGACATGGCCATTGGCGCCGAAGACGCCCAGTTGTGCCTGTCGGAAGTGCGCATCGGCCTGGCCCCGGCGGTGATCAGCCCGTTCGTGGTCAAGGCCATCGGCGAGCGTGCCGCGCGCCGCTATGCCCTGACTGCCGAGCGCTTCAGCGGTATACGGGCCCGCGAACTGGGCCTGCTGGCCGAGGTGTACCCCGCCACTGAGCTGGACGCACAGGTGGCGCTATGGGTGAACAACTTGCTGCACAACGCTCCGCTGGCCCTGCGTGCCACCAAAGAGCTTTTGCGTGAAGTGGACGACGGCGAACTCAGCCCGGCGCTGCGCCGCTACTGCGAGAACACCATCGCCCGCATCCGCGTCAGCGCCGAAGGCCAGGAGGGCCTGCGCGCCTTCCTGGAGAAACGCCCACCCGCCTGGCAAACCGCTGAGACCAAGGAGCCGCGCCCATGAGCCGCCCCGCTTTGACCACCCTGCTGGTCGCCAACCGCGGCGAAATCGCCTGCCGGGTGATGCGCACCGCCAAGGCCATGGGCCTGACCACCGTCGCCGTGCACAGCGCCATCGACCGTGACGCGCGGCATAGCCGCGAAGCGGATATCCGCGTGGACCTGGGTGGCACCAAGGCCGCCGACAGCTACCTGCTGGTCGACAAGCTGCTGGCTGCTGCCAAGGCCAGCGGTGCCCAGGCCATTCACCCAGGTTACGGCTTCCTGTCCGAGAACGCAGGCTTCGCCCGCGCCATCGAGCAGGCGGGGCTGATCTTCCTCGGCCCACCGGCCAGCGCCATCGACGCCATGGGCAGCAAGTCGGCGGCCAAGGCGTTGATGGAGGCCGCTGGGGTGCCCCTGGTGCCCGGTTACCACGGCGAAGCCCAGGACCTCGACACCTTCCGCGACGCGGCCAGGCGCATCGGCTACCCGGTGCTGCTGAAGGCCAGCGCCGGCGGTGGGGGCAAGGGCATGAAGGTGGTCGAGGAGGAAAGCCAGCTGGCCGATGCCCTGGCGTCGGCCCAGCGTGAGGCGCAGGCGTCGTTCGGCGATGCGCGCATGCTGGTGGAGAAGTACGTGCTCAAGCCGCGCCATGTGGAAATCCAGGTGTTCGCCGACCAGCACGGCCATTGCCTGTACCTCAACGAGCGCGATTGCTCGATCCAGCGTCGCCACCAGAAGGTGGTCGAAGAAGCTCCCGCCCCCGGCCTGTCGGCCGAACTGCGCCGGGCCATGGGCGAGGCGGCGGTACGGGCGGCGCAAGCGATTGGCTATGTCGGTGCCGGTACGGTGGAATTCCTGCTCGACGCCCGTGGCGCGTTCTTCTTCATGGAAATGAATACCCGCCTACAGGTGGAGCACCCGGTCACCGAGGCCATTACCGGCCTGGATCTAGTGGCCTGGCAAATTCGTGTGGCGTGCGGCGAAACCCTGCCGATCACCCAGGAGCAGGTGCCGCTGATCGGCCATGCCATTGAAGTTCGCCTGTACGCCGAGGACCCGGCCAACGAGTTTCTGCCGGCGACCGGCACGCTGGCGCTGTACCGTGAATCGGCAGCTGGCGAAGGCCGGCGGGTGGACAGTGGCGTGAGCGAAGGCGATGCGGTGTCGCCGTTCTACGACCCGATGCTGGGCAAGCTGATTGCCTGGGGTGACAACCGCGAGCAGGCACGCCTGCGCTTGCTGGCGATGCTCGACGAATTCGCCATTGGTGGGGTGAAGACCAACCTCGCGTTCCTGCGGCGCATTCTGGCGCACCCGGCGTTCGCCGCGGCGCAACTGGATACCGGCTTCATTGCGCGGCACCAGGCCGCGTTGCTGCCGGCACCACAGCCGCTGCCGGTCAGTTTCTGGGAGGCCGCAGCCGAAGCCTGGCGACAGGGCCAGGCCGGGCAGCAGCGCGAAGATGACCCCGGTTCGCCATGGGCCGAGCGCAGCGGCCTGCGCCTGGGCCTGCCCGCGCGCAGTAGCCTGCACTTGGTCAGTGCTGGCCAGGCCCACGCTGTGGGCTTGGAGCACAGTGCGGCGCCCACCTGGCAGTTACTGGGCGAGCAGTTGGTGCATGACCACGACGGCGTGCGTCGCCAGCACCTGGCGATGCGCCGCGGGGCTACGCTGTACTTGCAGTGGGGCGGCGAGATGCATGCCATCGAAGCCTTCGACCCGATTGCCGAGGCCGAGGCCAGCCACGGTCACCAGGGCGGCCTGGGCGCCCCCATGAACGGCAGTATCGTGCGGGTGCTGGTGGCGCCGGGGCAGCGGGTGGAAGCCGGTACCGCGCTGGTGGTGTTGGAGGCCATGAAAATGGAGCACAGCATTCGCGCGCCTCATGATGGCACGGTGAACGCGTTGTTTTGCCAGGAAGGGGATATGGTCAGCGAAGGGACGGTGCTGGTCGAATTGGCGGAGTGAGTTGGCTGGGGGTTGAGTGTTCGCCATACCCTTTGCAGCGCCTGTGAGACCGAGCGCCGCCCGCGCGGCGCATCGCGAGCTGCGCTCGCTCCTACGTTTGTTTCGGGCCAGTTATGCCTGGGGGATTTGCGCGCGAACCCTTTGGCGCATGCCTCAATATCGCGTCGTGTATGAACCAGGCGGTCGCGCGCGCCTCTCTCC
>NZ_BLJG01000189.1 GCF_009932375.1 Pseudomonas juntendi | reverse complement strand
GGTTTATGGAGCGGATACAGAGTGGCTAACTGGCGGGCCATCAGCAGGATGTCGGTTTCAGTGACCGGAGATTCGACAAGGTAGGTGCCGGTCGTGTCACTGGCTTTCAGCTTGTGCAGTCGCATGATCGGCTCCTGGGTTGTTTTCAACCGAACGGGTTTTGCGTTGGGCTTGTGCGTCCAGCTTCTCGGCCAGGCTGTTTGGTGCAGGTCGTGGGGGCGTATTGGTGGTTGGGGATACGCTTTCTTCTGAGGCGTAAAACTCCTCGACGATGGCCGCGACGTCTTCCCCGCTATCCTCGAATGCGCCATTGCTAAAGCCACGTCTTGCTGCCTCATCCAAAGCAGCCTGATCGAATCCCGTGGTTTGCCGCTGAGCATCGAGGTCATTGGCCACCTGTAGCGCTTCGGCTATTTCCATACCGCCACGAACCGTCAGATCGACGTAGAAGATTGGCGTACCATGACTTTGCCGGGTCGATTTGCCACGCAGGCGCAGCTCCAGCGGAAGACATGCCAAGCGATTGCCGGAGATGGCCTGGAAGTAGTGCAGGCGAGCTGCCAGGGTGCGGATGCTGTTGAAGCCGGTGGTACGGAACACGAAGCTACCCAGCGGATCCTCATCGCCAATCAGCACATTCAGCCGGCCATAGGGCTTGCAGGCATTACCTTTCGCCAGCGGGCAGGCATCAGGTGAGGGGCAGGGCAGTGACTGCATGCCATCCTGTGTGAGCCGTTTGCAGGTCTCACCGTTGCCGACGCATACAGGGCGACCGGACTGCCGATCAAACAGGGTGTAGTCCGCGCGGAAATTCAGCTCCGGCTCGTTGAACAACAGGCGTACCGGAATGCTGCGCAATTTGTCTTCCTTACCCTGACGCAGTTCGTCATTGAGCGGATGCAGCAACCAGCCTTCCTTGCCTTGCACCTGGGAGGTGATGGTGAATTGGTCATCCTTCTCGGGCAGCCGCTTGCCGTTCTTCTCGACCACTTTGCCGATCGAAATGCGGCCGAGCACTGGCGGAGTGATCGCTAAACCTTTGAGCATGATGGCTCTCCTGAAAATGAAAAAAGCCAGCCACGCAGCATGAACTGCATGGGCTGGCTAAGGGGAGGGATGCGTAAACGGGGTGAACTTCAGCTGACCAGAAAGCGCCGCGCACCGGGTTTCAGTAGTGGGTATTTGGCCTGCAGGTAGGGCTTGTCCTTGAGCAGTTGAGCGACATCGAGACCGCTGCTGTCTTTGGCTTTGCGCCAGGTGATATAGCCATTATTGAAATCCGCTCGACTGGCATCGCCCATGGCTTGCTGCAGCATTTGCTTTAGCTCGGCCTCACGCTTTTCCTTGTCGGCAATCGATTGGCGCACGGCTTTCAGCTCGATGTAGGCCGCAGTCAGTCCGGCATTGCAGCAGAAGTCGACCGCCTGACCGTTGTCCTCCGGATAGAGGCAGCGCAAGGCCTGCTCAGCGGAGGCCGTGCCATCAGCTGGCGGTGGCGTATCCGTCTCGACGTAGTGCCAGAACTGGCGCTCCAGCTCGATCAAGCGCGCGACCATGTGCTCGTCTCGCTCGATGCGATGGATCTCCAGCGTCTGGCCACCCAGTAGCACCGCCACATCCGCCGCCTGCTTGCCGGTGACGGCGAGCTGGTGCATCACCTGCAGCTGCACATACTCAGGCACGCCCTCTTTCCAGAGGCGTGCCCCGTTTATGCCAGCTGTCTTGCATTCGAGGATCTGCACATCGTCCGCCCCGATGACCTCGCGGTCGATGTTGGCCAGCATCCACGGCAGCTCCGGATCCGGATGTTGGAGCACGGCATTGATGCGCCGTACCTTGTTCTTCGTGCGCTTGTTGTAATGCCAGGCCACGATGGGCTCCAGCACGTTGCCCCAGTACATAGGGCTTTCCTCATCCTGAGGATCAGCCTTCGGCATGCTGGCATCACGACCGGTCTTCTCCAGCCACAACTCCAGCTGGGATTTGTAAGGATTGAGGCCCACGGCAGCGGCAGCATCCGAACTGCCGATGCCCTGCTTGCGGATCTGTAGCCAGTCCTCGCGCGGCAGCTCCTTGGTGCTGACCAGGCGCAGGGCAGGGCGTTTCTTGCTGGTGCTGCCGTTCAATGACGTTGCTTTCATGGTGTTCACCTGCAGACATAAAAACGCCCGACCAGCGTTAGGCTGACCGGGCGCGAGGGTTGAAGTGATTGAGGGTTAAGCGGCGAGTTGTAGTGCGGCATCCAGGGCGCGTTGCTTGATCTGCGCACCCTGGCCGAACCAGGCCGAGTCCATGCGGTACTCGTTGCTGCGTGCACGGCGCTCATGGTCGACGAACTCGGTCACGGCATTGAGCAGGCCCCAAACCGTACCGTTTGCTGAGGCGAGCTGACTGCCGCGTCCACGCCCCTCGTACAGTTCCTGAACCTTGCGTAGAGCGCGCTCGTTGGGTAGTTGCTCCGGCAGCGCAGCGGTTGGATTGGTTTCACACAGCACGTTCATGAAGAAGCCCAGCGCCTCATGCCACTGCACCTTGCGTTCGGACAGCGCCCGCATGCGGTACATGAAGTCGTCCCATTGCGAGACGGCGATACCGAGTTGCTTCTTCACCGCCTTCGGGTCGAAGCGGGTGTTGTGCGGCACCTTGATCGCGCGGCTGGTACCGTCCAAGGCGATGGTCAGGGTGTTGTTGCAGACCACGCGTACAGTGGTCGGTGTTGCCGTGGTGGCCAGAGTGCCGTCGCAGGAGGTGGCCAGCAGTAGGTAGCCATTGACTTGGTCATTACCCTTGAGCGCAGCACCTTGCCCAGTACGCGCCAGCGCCCAGAACTTGCGTCCGCCTTTCAGCACGCCGGCCGTTTCCAGCTCATAGCCGGATACCTCGGTCAGATCCCGGTAGAACTCCAGCACCTCACGCGGCTGCACGGTGTGATAGCGCTGCGAGACCACAGAGAGCGGGGCTTTGGTATCAGAACGGAACAGTACCTTTTGCTCAGGAAATGAGTGGATTGCGCCAAGATGCCCAGCGACTTCGGATTTGAAGTGCACGGGGCTTTCCTGGATCTGCCAGTCCATGCCAGCTTCGCGTTGCCAGACTTCGATGGGTTGTTTCTGAGTGAGTTGATTGCCCAGGCCGTGCCACGGGGTGGCGCCAGCATAGGCCATGGTTTCGATGAGATGTGCCATAGGTGGGGATTCTCCAGGCGTGAGGGGGCCTAACACGCAATCGAGTGGATTGCGTGACTGAGGTGAGCGTTAGATGTTGGGAAGTTGCTTGGCTGTGGGCAGGTTGAAGCGGTGGCCGCAGAGCAGGCAGAGGTTGTTGGCCAGTACGTGACGATCCAGTGCATCGCCAAGCTGGGCTCCGAGAGCGCAGCCGCCAACGCCTCCAATCAGGCCGCCGAGAATTGCCCCTGAGACCGAGCCCAGGGTGATACCAATTGGCCCCGCGATGGCGCCGATAACTGCGCCAGCCTGACCACCGGCCAGGGCGGAGCTAACACCGCGCGCAATCCCGCCAGCAGTGCCGACGGCTGCGCCGATTTTCATGGCGTGGTGGAAGGAAGCGACTTTGGGTGAGTGACAGCGAGGGCACTGCAATGACATAGGAAGATCCTCCTTGGTGCTGATGTCATTGCGGTAATGTGTGGCTGAGAATTTTTCGAGTCGAATGACTGTGAGCCAGTTAATCCAAAGGCGTAACGGGTTCTAGTTGACCCAATCAGGCCGTGCATTGACGTATGCTTTCGGCCAATTTCAAATTTGCATTGCAGGCCGGGTAAGGGCTTCTCTCCTGCAGTGCTCTAGTCAGAACGCCTTCGGCTCCAAAGGGGAAAAATGTGACAGCTGAATCAATTCAGCAGAATGAGCTCAATGCTGCCGGCGATGTGGGTTCTGAGCAGCCCTTGCCATCGCTCACTTGGCCAGAGGTGGATCTACTGAAATATCTGGCCCAAGCATGGGACCAATACGACCCTTCGCACATAAAGGTTATTGGTAAGTTGCGACTGGCCGAAGGCGGAACTTTCGGTTTTTTGGAGGAATTGCATCATGCTGATACAGGTATCAGGCTGCATCCACCGCTAGAAAACTCAAGAGTAAGCCCGACAGCTTTCGTGCCTCCTTCCGAGCTTTTGAGCTTCCAGAGGCGTTTCGGGGGCGAGACCTTTGCGTTAGCTGAGTTGGATCTGTCGCCTTTGAACAAAAGGAAAGAGCGAGGCGATCCGCTTGCATGCATGGTTCGTACTGGAACACTGGAGCCGCTCAGTCAAATCCCCGAAAGCTGGTTGGGCATCCAGAATATCCAATCTGAAGCGATGCCGCTGGTCATGGCAAAGGCACGCCAAGCCATAGAAGACAGGCTAAATCGTGAGACATCTGAAGCTGAAGAGAAATTGCGCACTGCGCATTCAGCTCTCGAAGCGGCTGTCTCGGAAAAAATGTCGCTCGACGATGAGTTCGGACGAATCACTTTAGAGGTTGGTCAGCGAATAGAGCGGATCGCGGCTCTGGAAGCAGAGTTCGTGCTGAGGAGAAATACATTGGAAAACAGGTTTCGAGAGCTGGAAGCTTTTCTCAGGGAGAGGGGCGAGCGCATGGTCGCGCTTGATCTAGTTGACAGGGCTGATCTGGAAAAGGTGTTTCCAGCTATAGGGGCGCCCGATGCACGAGAAGGACATCGCTTCCGAGAGGATCTTGGCGGAGATATCCAACGGTTGGCCTCTTATATCCAGGCACATCTTTGGCACAAGGGCATACGCTATACCCGTGCACAGTTGCTCGACTTCATCACCCTGCTGCGCACCAACGATCTGATCGTGCTTGCAGGGGATTCGGGTTCCGGCAAGACCAGCCTAGTGAAGTCAGTGGCATCCGCAGTCGGAGGGCGCTGCACAATCGTGCCGGTGAAGCCCAACTGGACCGGCTCGGAGGACCTGCTGGGGTACTACAACCCTATCGAAAGGCGTTACCACCCATCACAGTTCCTGTTGGCACTCCTTGCTGCCGCGCGCGAGCCCGAAATTCCACATTTCATCTGCCTTGATGAAATGAATCTCGCACGCGTGGAGTACTATTTTGCTGACTTCCTGAGCCTGCTTGAAACGCGCGGAGAGACGCCTTGGATCCATCTGTACTCAGAGGCAGAGGAGCGGCAGGCTGTTATCGACAACAAAATTTTCCTGGCGCTAGAGGAAGAAGCCAGAAAACGCTCTGGACTGCCAGACGATGCCTCGTTCAATGAGATTCTGATGCATGATCAAGCCAACCTTGAGCTTCGCAGGCTAGCGGGCTTCCAAGAGGCAGATACTGTACTCAATCACCACGCGAAGATAAGGCGCACGATCTCCGGCCTGATCGACATTCCCGCCGGATTCCGGTTCCCAGCGAACGTCTGGATCATTGGTGCGATCAACGTGGACGAGACCACACACTATCTCTCGCCTAAGATCCTCGATCGTGCGCACGTCATGCGGTTTCGCAATCCGGTGTTGACGGACTGGGATGAGGTTGAGGGCGAAGTTGAGGAGTTCGATCTGGACTTGGGCCTGCCGATGAACATGCTGGCCGCTGACATCGGAGTCCGCGCTGAGTATCCGGCCTTCGATCAGGCCGATCCGCAGGTAAAGCTGTTGGTCGGGCTAGCTCGGGACTATCTCGACCCGCTGGGCATCGAGTTCGGTCTACGGGCAATCCGGCAATCGCTCAACTATATCCGGCGGGGTGAAGAGGCCGATATTTGGACCGTGGCTGCTTTGAATAACGTCGTGCTACACAAGGTTCTCCCCAAAATCATCCTTGATACGGAGAAGGCTTCGACCAACAGGCAGAAGCGAAGGGATTTGCTGATCGGCCTCAGGGATTTGCTAGCACAAGAATTGGGAAGCCTTGACCTGGTCGACGTGACTGAGTCTGCTGTTGATTCCCTGGATCAATTGATCACCCGGGCCGAAGGTAACAACGGCATCGCTAACTTCTGGGCTCGCTAATGTTTCCAGAAATCGAAGCTCGCTACCTGGCAATCGAGTGGCAGTCAGAAGGCGTCGCCCGAACAATCGAAATTTCATCGGTTGCGCTAGATGTTGAGTCGCTCTCCGAAGGTGGGTTTGCTGTTGAAAGCACGATCTTCAACGATTTTCATCCGTGGCTCGGTATTCGTCTCAGGCCTGTGGGCGAAGAGATAGTGCCCGTTTTCGTGACTGCATTGGGGCAGGAAACCCCTATGTTGCGGGTTTCAGATCCGCAGGGTGGTGGTATATGGTGGTTGCAAAATGATGGCTGGGATCATTCAGGCAAGCGCCACTTCAGCGAGCTTCAACGGAGCCCTGGCACTTATAACATCAGAATAGGCGATGTAGTGCTGCAGATCGAGAATCGCCTATCGGCCTTCGGTCGCACTGACATACAGGCGTATGTCGACGATTTTCGTGGCGATTTGCTCTGGATGATCATGAACGATGCCGCCAACGCCACCGCAACTGGTAAGGGTGTTGGAACCGGGGCCGAGCTCGCCGAGGCTCTCGAGGAGCTGCATGCTGCGTCGCAAAGGGTCTTAGCATCCCCCGCTGTCACCATTCGAGAAGGGCTGGCGTCGCAGCCAGTTGCGAAGTTGCGCCCAAATGTAGCCAGCTTTCGCGAGTATGTGCGCAATCCTGTAGCCCGTCAGCTCACGGGAAGGGTGTTTGACGAGTCGGCGGACATAGCCGAGAACCGCTACCTCCGGCATATGTTAGCGGTCTGCCTGAAAATGGCCAATGCCTATGTGTCGGCTGCTTCGCAGCAGTTGGGCTTTCTTGACAGGCTCGCTTCACAGGAGACTGAGCGCGCCCGGCGCAATCGTGAAATGGAGATGCGCCCTGTTGATCCCGAGGTATTCGATCAACAGACGAAAGAGATTAAATGGAAGCTGGACGCGCTTGCTGCCTTAAAAGATCAGCCTGGCGATGGGGCGGGTAGGGTTGGGCGGTTTCCGATTCGTCTGGGAAAAAGATATGGCCATGGGTTTTCATTTTTTTATACGCCACAGGATGACTTAGGGGTTAAAGCAGAAGACAAGATTGACTACAGGGTGGCTGTATTCCCTGAGGAGCTTTTCGAGAAGATTTTGGGCTGTCTTCACTTTTGCCGAAATTATACGATCATAGGTAGTGTGGAATCCGTCTTGCAGAAGACGAATAAAGGGAAGCAATTTAGAAAGCTCACATTCACCTCGATACATGAAGTTATCCCCCAAACGGACTCGCTCGAGAAAAGAGCTAAGAAGAGGCGAGTCCTTGAAGGAAATAACTGGCTTGTTCGCCTCTCTAGTAATGAGCGGAGGGAGCTTAAGCGCGAAGCGGATGCAGGTCAGCGACGAGCAGAACAGTCTCTCCGAAAGAAAAAAGTTATTTCTTCGTCAGTTGATGAGATGGGTCGGGGAGCTCGAAGGTTGGCGAAAATCGATGCCAGCTTTGACCACTTGGGCGTATCAAGCAGTTCGAGCTTCCCGACGGGAATGCGATTTGTCTCCAATCCTGATTACGCGACCTGTTTGTCAGCGTTCAAAAAAATCCGTGAACTCATGGAGCGTGGCGGCCTGGATCTGTCGAAATTGGAAGAGATCAATAGTGTCGGAATCCTTCATGCCAGTGACATCTATGAAAAGTGGTGCTTGCTGAAAATATTCATGCTGTTGGTGCACGACTTCAGGTTCGAGCCCGAGCCTGGTTGGCAAGAGAAGCTCATCGCGATCTCACTTTCGCGCGCAAGTGACGTCAGGTTCGAGTTTTTACGCGATGACCTAGAAATGAAGGTGGCCCTCATTCTCCAGTCGGAAATGCTCACGGGGCGGCGACCTGACTTTGTTCTAGAGGTTATCGATATAGCCAAGATGCAATTTGGTCATCTAGATCACGAAAACAGGCCGCTGGGAGGTCTCGTGATGGATGCCAAGTTCAGAAGCATCTGGAAGAAAGGGGAGCTGCGCCAGACACTGGACGAGTTGGTTCTGGCGAAGGGGTATGACAAGGCGGTGGCAAACGGAAGAGTTTTTATCCTACAGCCTAGCGAATCGACAGTGCGTCCTGCGTCGTCACCGCTCGACTGGGGAGTGCATTGTGATTACGGTAGTACCCAATCCCATCGGAAGGGCTGGATTCAATTGGGCGTAGCGTCTGCCGAGATGCAAGCAACTCAGCACCTTAAGCGACTGCTGACTATGGTATTCCAGAAAGCATTTCCGGAGCCTGATGAGAATGGCAACAGTACATGGACATCCCGCAGCTTCTGCTTAGGCTGTGGCGAATGTCATGCGCCTGAAGCGATCCAGGCAAAGATTACGCAAAGCGGGGCAGCAAGATGGCTTCTCGACTGCAGGCGTTGTGGGGTGTGGACCGTAAGAACCCATTGCTACAACTGTAAGACCTCGCTGTTCAAGAATGGCACGCTGTGGACTTATCACAATACTGTCGCAGACCAGGTGACAAACGTCATATGTCCAGATTGTGGCTCCTACTTTGATGCAGGGTTCAGTTGAGTTTCTTTATCACTTTCACTAGTGCGTGGCCGGTTGCTGCCTGTATGGTTTACTGGTTGTTTTCAGGCATCATCAGGATCTTTTCTAGTCGCCCTCCTAGAAGCCGCCATGCTTCGGTTTTCTCCTTGGCGTAATCGTGGTGCAGGTAGTGCCGCCGTACCTTTGAACCTCCCAGCAAGTGGTTCTGGCAGCGGTCGATGATTTCTAGTGTCACGCCCAGTTCCTGCATCATAGTCGCGCCGGTGCGCCGCAGATCATGCGGTGTCCATTCGCCTTTAGTGCCCATGCTTAGCACCAGAGAATCGTCGTGATGCCGGCCGGCCAGAGGCTTGGTGCGGTTCTTGAATCGACACTGCCGGTCTCCGATGAGCTTGCTGACAGTCTTGGTGTCGACGTGGCTTTGGCCGTCCTTGCTGGGGAAGCAGAACGGCGTATCACCGGTTTCTCTCAGTAGGCGTTTGAACTGCATGATGGAAAATGCTGACAGGAACACATGGTGATCCTGGCGCTTGCCTTTATGGCCTTTGGTGGCTTCGGCTGGGATGAACCAGGTGCCTTTCTCCAGGTCCACATAGCGCCACTCGGCTTTAAGCAGTTCACCGATACGGCAGAGGGTGCTCAGGCAGATCCACAGAGCGCACTGGACTCGCGTGTTGACCGGGCGAATGCCTGAATACTTCTGGCCAGCAGGAAGCTCTTCGTAGTCTTTCTCCAGGCGTTCGAGGATGTCACGAAGTTCTCGAATTTCGTCAGGGGAGAGCAGTCGGTCCCGCTGTTCTTCGTAGTCATGGTCGAGCAGCTTATTGACGTCAATCAGGTCGGCAGGATTGCCGTCAGCCATCAGGCCACGCCATGGCTTGCGTTTCTCAGCCCAGCGCAGCATCTGGCCTATGTCCTTGCTGCGGATGACGACGGTACGATTGAGGCCACGAGATTTGACCGATCGCAGTACGGCGAGCAGATCCTTCTCAGTCAGGTTGCGCAGCGGCTTCTTGCCAATCAGCGGCAGGACGTCCTTCTTAAAGCTACGGATCAGCTCGGCATTGCCGTCTTGTCGGGAGACGCCGTCGCGAATCCATTCCTCAAACAGGTCGGATATCGTCTTGTTCTCGGCGGCTTGCCGTTCAGCCTCGGCAATGGTTGCGGCGATTGCAGCTTGAGCTTCGATCTTGGCGGCTTTGCGGGCTGCAGTTGGATCAACCCCTTTCGAGGCTGTGGCTTTTACTTCATCACGCTCGGCGCGAATCTGAGCCAGAGATTTTTTTGGCCAGCTACCCAGGCGGTGGTCGCGTTTGGCACCGTCCAGTTTGAACTCATAGCGAAACAGGACAGTAACGCCGCGGATACCGGCACGGACTTTGGCGACCAGGCCGCCGTCCTCGCGAAGTGTCTTGCCATCGTCGGCTGCGGTTAGTGCCTCTAACTGTTTCGCTGTCAGCTTCGCCACACTCTACCCCTTGCCCGATTCGGTCAGCTTAGAATTTTGCCCCACTTTTGCCCCACCGAATCGCTTGGCTGGTGGTGGACGGTATTGGACGCTGTGGGATGCAAGATTAGCCTGTAAGTACCGTATTTACTAGGGTTAAGGCAGTCCGGTAGTGTCCGATGCGATCCATGGGAATCCACGAAATAAGCGCATGGGGTGCAAGGGGTCGAGTGTTCGAATCACTCCGTCCCGACCATTATTGAAACGAAAAAGCCCAGTCGGTGACGATTGGGCTTTTTCGTTTGCGGAACAATGTATCCCTGCACAGCGATCTGGTAAGCCGGGGATCTGAGCCCACATATTGCTAAATTTAAATGTGCGGTCACGTTGACGGCGTGCGCTGTGCCCCCAACCGACCCCGGACAACGTTTTAATGATTAAGTCGTGGGCAGTCACAAAGCGTTGAAGGCTGAGTCCATCTTCAGTTTGCCGTAGGAAATCTCCTCTTTTTTGGTAGGCTCTTATCACCTACGGAGAGGAAACTTCATGCCCGTCATCATCGTTGAGAATGACCTATCCCGGTGGGATGATCAGACAGGCGCTGTGTACCACTTCCCCAAACGCTACAAAACGTTGCTCGTGCAGGGAACGGAGGTGATTTACTACAAAGGCCGTATCAAGGACAAAGCCTTTACGTCCGCGCGCCTTAGCGACGCGCCGCATTATTTTGGCAAGGCACGCATCGGCAAGGTCTACCCGGACTCAAAGAGTGATAAAGGTGATCTGTACGCATTCATCGAGAGCTTTACGCCCTTTGAGAGCCCTGTCCTTTCCAAAAACGACGGGGTGTATCTGGAGACAATTCCCGCTAATCGCACGAAAAACTATTGGCGTGACGGGGTCCGGCCCATCTCCCAAGCCGATTACGATGCCATCATGAGCTATGCGAAGCTATCGCCTTTGCAGGATGAAGGTAAGCGTCCGGCGAAC
>NZ_BLJG01000188.1 GCF_009932375.1 Pseudomonas juntendi | reverse complement strand
GGAGTCAGGCTGTTTCTGTAAAGTCCACCAGGCGCACCGGGCGGCGGAAGCCGGCGGTCAGTACCGCCAGGTAGGCAAGACCCAGGGCAAACCAGCACAGGCCAATCACCAGCGTCAGTGCCGACAGGCTGGTCCACAGCCACAGAGCCAGCTCAGGCTACGCAAGGCTTGGAGCCCTTAATGCAACGTTCTCGATTCAGAAGGCAACTGGACCTGGATCAAGGCCGCCTCTAACAACGCCTTTAGCGCCTCGAGTTCATGTATCGTCGCCATGATCAGTACCGGCCCGGACAACTGGGATTGCAGCACCCCGCCTGCTGCGCAGCAGTTCGCGCGCACATCACGTACTCTGCGGGCTGGATGAGTTTGTCTTCGAGGGATGGTAAGTGCTGGGGGGCATCGGAGACGATCTTGAGCATGATGGAACGAACTGAATCGGTCTCGTCATTATTTGCTTTCTCATCATCCAGCTCCTAAAGTTTGAGGTGATGAAAAATAATTGAATATATTTTGTGATTTTATATGTCGAGCGCGTCACGGAGAATGTCTCGATCCTGCCGAAGGGTATAAAGGTTTCGACGGAGATTTTCAGGGACGCTCATGTTATTTCTCTCTAGAATGTCGATGATGGTGCTAAACCTATAATACATTGCCTCCTCTTGGTTAAGCTGAGCATTAAGGCGTTCAAATGCGACAGAAGGTGGTCGAGTGCTTACACGGCGAGACAGAAGTTCCAAAGGGTAAATTGGCGGGGCAGGTGGTTTTTCAAACTTACCGGAAGAGTCACGCGTTGGAGTTATGATGCGATGATGGCCTGGTGGTAGGTCACTGGTGTAACGCGGCAGTTTTGCGGTGTCATAGCGGGTATAGGGTGGTGGCGAAACAGGTGATGAAAATGCTTGTGGATGAGAGGAATAAGAGGGTGGCGCGTCTGTTAGATTAGGAGCGCTAAATTGGGATGGCCTGTCAAGGTTCATCACGATTTTTTCGTGTGTCGGAGGTTTTTGAAACTGTCGTCTTGCGATTAGTGCGCGCGCATTTAAACGGCCCGAATGGCCCGAAGGGTCAGTGTAGTTGATGGGGTCGCCATTGATATAACTGTACGCGTTCAGGCCTCCTATGCCAAAGGGGGCCAAGCTATCCGTTGCGATGAAGCGCATCAAGATCACGCTGTACGGCCTATATCCTAAGCCCAATATATATAGGCCCGTCATCGGGTCGGAAAGTTCGCCATTAAATCCGAGTAAGCTCTTATTTGTTGAGCGATGCACAGTATAGCCATAGGGTGTGTAGGCATACGATAGATTCATTTTCATTGGGGAGTACCAGTTTTGTGTACTATTGCTGAGAACACGAAGGTTTCAGTATTTCGGTAAAATGCTCATGGCGCCACTATTAAAAATATCAGGTGAAAAGGGCTGCAATGCGCTCCTGCAGTTATGTGAAAATCAGCCGGAACAAACCCCTGAATCACTAGTCCAATCGCTCGTTTCCCAGGCCATCCCGGCCCACGAGAGTCCCTCCCAATGAAAGCATTCACCCTGGCAACCCTGTTAACCCTGGCCGCAAGCCCGGTGTTCGCCTTCAACTTCAGCGACGCCGCCAACGCCGTATCCGCAATGCAGAACCAGCAACAGCAAGGCCAGGTACAGGCGCCCCAGGCGCAGGCCGATTTGCTCAACACCCTGGGCAGCCAGTTGAACATCACCCCCGAGC
>NZ_BLJG01000187.1 GCF_009932375.1 Pseudomonas juntendi | reverse complement strand
GCGCAACCAGCTTGGTTGTGGTGGCCTCGCTGGTGACTTGGAGGTGAAAGTCCTCTACACACCCGACAAGGGGAAGTGTTAGCCAGAGGCAAGGGTGTCGTGGGCGACTGCGAATCTGAAGGAAGCCCGAGGCAAAATGCTGGCCTGACGAACAGGAAGCGGATACGAGGCGGTGCAGCGGGGTGAGGAGGCCACAATCTTCAAAGCCCAATACTTGCACGGAACGCTGCGACGTAAATCCGACAGGCATAAGCAGGAAGGTCGCGCGAATTACCCTGGGAGATCTGCACGTTTGCCACTGTGCTACCGGGCGTCGAGAGGCGACGGGATGAGCATGCAGAAGTCAGCCGAAGCCGTAGTAAGTGGCGGTTAACCGCGTCACCAAGGGCCGAACAGGTTATGCCGCCAGTAGGCGTCACTGTCTCGTTGGTAGCCGCAATGCAGAAATTTCCTAAAACGGAATCTGTCACTCCGAATCCCGGCCAGAAGCCGAGGGTGATGCCTGGCAGTGCAAAGGTGCCGGCGGCGTCAGCGACGTGGACGAACGCGGAGCCGGACACGCTGATGGAGCGAGTGCTTGCACCGGCCAACCTCAGGCGTGCGTATCAACGCGTGGTTAGCAACAAGGGGGCTCCGGGTGCCGATGGCATGACGGTCGCTGACTTGGCGGGCTACGTGAAACAGTATTGGCCAACCCTCAAGGCCAAGTTGCTGGCCGGTGAATACCATCCCCAAGCAGTGCGAGCGGTTGAAATTCCCAAGCCGCAGGGCGGCACACGGCAACTGGGAATCCCCGCCGTCGTGGATCGCCTGATCCAGCAAGCACTGCAGCAGCAGCTCACACCTATCTTCGACCCACTGTTCTCGGACTACAGCTATGGTTTTCGTCCGGGCAGAAATACGCATCAAGCCATCGAGATGGCTCGTGCTCATGTGACAGCGGGACACCGCTGGTGCGTGGAACTCGATCTGGAGAAGTTTTTCGATCGGGTCAATCACGACATCCTCATGGCCTGCATCGAACGTCGGATCAAAGACAAGTGCGTACTCAGGCTTATCCGCCGCTACCTTGAAGCCGGGATCATGTCGGGCGGTGTCGTCAGCCCACGGCAGGAGGGGACGCCGCAAGGCGGCCCGCTTTCGCCGTTGCTGTCGAATATCTTGCTCGACGAGCTCGACCACGAGTTGGAGCGGCGTGGCCATCGCTTCGTGCGCTATGCCGATGACGCGAACATTTATGTGCGCAGTGCTCGGGCTGGCGAACGGGTATTGGCCAGTGTCGAGCGCTTCCTGAGTCAACGTTTGAAACTGACGGTGAATCGGAAGAAGAGTCGAGTAGCGAGAGCCTGGAAGTGTGATTACTTGGGTTATGGGATGAGCTGGCATCAGCAGCCAAGGCTGCGGGTGGCAACGGCGAGCCTGAGTCGCCTGCGCGACCGGCTCGCAGAGCTGCTGTGTGGCGCACGGGGCCGCAAGATGGCAAACACCATCGAGCGGATAAACCCCGTACTACGAGGCTGGGCGAGTTACTTCAAGCTCAGCCAGAGCAAACGGCCACTTGAGGAGCTGGATGGCTGGATCAGGCACAAACTCCGCTGTGCCATTTGGCGCCAATGGAAGCAGCCCTCTACGAGGGCGCGCAACCTGATGCGTCTGGGCTTAAGCGAGGAGCGTGCCTGTAAATCGGCCTATAACGGCCGAGGCCCATGGTGGAACTCGGCGGCGCCACATATGAATCAGGCACTGCCGAAGAAACTATGGGATCGACTCGGACTGGTCTCGATACTGGATACGATCAACCGGCTTAGCCGCATAGCTTGAACCGCCGTGTACGGAGCCGTACGC
>NZ_BLJG01000186.1 GCF_009932375.1 Pseudomonas juntendi | reverse complement strand
CCGGCGCAGCCGGTGCCAGACACCGCGGCGCCTGCTTCGCGGGCACGCCCGCTCCCACACAGGCCGCGTCGCGCTTACGAATTGAGTTCTCTGCGCGACAGCCCAGCCCGTAGCGCTGCGTAATCTCCCACAATGAATCGCGCAGGCTTTGCGAATTTTGAGAAAGACAATTGCTCCGACCTGCTCCGCCAGTCGGGTATGGCCAAACGCCGGGCTGCCAGCGCATCACTTCACAAATTCCTGAACTGATTATTTGTCGCCAGCGATTTTTCCCACCGGCAAGCCCCACCAGAATCGCTTCACCACAATCATAAAAACCCGTGAGGCCACCCCGTGGACCAGACCCTGCAGGTACGGCAAGCCGCCGCCGACCTTGTTGCCGCCTTCGCCAGCAACGACACCGCCCGCTACTTCGCCTGCTTCAGCGAAGACGCCACGTTCCTTTTCCATACCTTGGCGCAACCCCTGCTGTCACGCCGGGCCTATGAGAAGGTCTGGGCCCAGTGGCAGGCCGAAGGGTTTGCCGTGCTCGCCTGCGCGTCCAGCAACGCCCAGGTCAGCCTGCAAGGCGACGTGGCGATCTTCATGCATGATGTGGCCACGCATCTGCGCATCGGCGGTGCCGAGCACCAGCTGAACGAGCGCGAGACCATCGTGTTCCGCCGCCACGCTGACCAGTGGCTGGCCTGCCACGAACACCTGTCGGCCGTGTCGCCGGCCTGATCACCTTTTTGCGGCCCTGCCGCCCTGCCATCGCACCCACAAGAAGGCTTGCGCACTGCGCCGGCCCACAACAACCGCGCTGGAGCAGTACCATGAGCCACTCGACCGGTATCGAGACCAACGGCGTAGAACAGATCCCCGCCGATCAACGCGACGCCTCCCCGCTGGACCTGTTCCGCCTGATCTTCGGCGGCGCCAATACATTCGCCACCGCCGTGCTCGGCAGTTTCCCGGTGCTGTTCGGGCTGTCGTTCCAGGCGGGGGTGTGGGCCATCGTGCTCGGCGTTGCCGTTGGCGCGCTGATCCTGGCACCGATGGGCCTGTTCGGCGCGCTGAACGGCACCAACAATGCGGTCTCCTCGGGCGCACACTTCGGCGTGCACGGGCGCATCGTCGGCTCGTTCCTGTCGCTGCTCACGGCAGTGGCATTCTTTTCGCTGTCGGTATGGAGTTCGGGCGATGCCCTGGTCGGCGGCGCCAAGCGCCTGGTCGGCCTGCCGGAAACCGACCTGACCCTGGGCCTGGCCTACGGCCTGTTCGCGGTGCTGGTGCTGGTGGTGTGTATCTTCGGCTTCCGCTTCATGCTGTGGGTCAACAAGATTGCCGTGTGGGCGTCGAGCCTGCTGTTCCTGCTGGGTATCGCTGCTTTTGCCGGGCCGTTCGACGCGGGCTACGCCGGCAGCGTCAACCTAGGCCAGGCGGGCTTCTGGGCAGCTTTCGTCGGCGCTGCGATCCTGGCCATGAGCAACCCGGTGTCATTCGGCGCCTTCCTCGGTGACTGGTCGCGCTACATTCCACGCGAAACCCCCAAGGCGCGCATCATGCTGGCGGTGATAGCGGCCCAGGGTGCCACGCTGATTCCATTCCTGTTCGGCCTGTGCACCGCCACCCTGGTGGCTACCCAGGCACCGGACTACATTGCCGCCAACAACTATGTCGGCGGGCTGCTGGCAGTCGCCCCCAGCTGGTTCTTCCTGCCGGTGTGCCTGATTGCGGTGATCGGCGGTATGTCCACCGGCACCACTGCGTTGTATGGCACAGGCCTGGACATGTCCAGCGTGTTCCCGCGCCTGCTCAGCCGTGCCGGCGCCACGCTGCTGATCGGGGTGCTGGCGATCGGTTTCATTTTCATCGGCCGCTTTACCTTCAACCTGGTGCAGAGCGTGTCGACCTTCGCCGTGCTGATCATCACCTGCACCAGCCCGTGGATGGTGATCATGATCCTCGGCCTGGTCACCCGCCGTGGTTTCTACCACGCCGATGACCTGCAGGTATTCACCCGCGGCCAGCGGGGTGGCCACTACTGGTTCCTGCACGGCTGGAACTGGCGCGGCATGGGCGCTTGGGTCCCCAGCGCAGTGGTCGGCCTGTGCTTCGTGAACCTGCCGGGGCAATTCGTCGGACCGTTGGGCGACCTGGCCGGTGGCATTGACCTGAGCCTGCCGGTCACCCTGGGGTTGGCCGGGGTGCTGTACCTGCTGCTGCTCAACCTGTTCCCCGAACCTGCCGGCGTGTATAGCCCGCAGGGCCCACGCTGGGTGCGTTGCAAACAGGCTGCGCACACGCCTGTAACCACTGCCGAAATGGCCTGACTGGAAACCACCATGACCACTTCCCACTACATTGCCGGCCGCTGGGTCGACGGCCAGGGCAGCGACTGCATCAGCGTCAACGACCCTGCACTGGGCCAACCGTTTGCCGAACTGATGGCTGCCAGTGCCGAGCAGGTCGACCAGGCCGTGGCCGCCGCACGTGCAGCCCTGCCCGCCTGGAAATGCACCAGCGCCAGTGAGCGCGCAGCGTATCTGCGCGGCTTCGCCGAACAGCTTGGGCAACGCCGCGAAGCGCTGGTCGCCCTGCAGATGCGCAACAACGGCAAGCCGCGCCACGAGGCAGAAGTCGACCTGGACGACGCCATCGCGACCTTCGGCTATTACGCCGAACTGGCTGAACAACTGCCTGGGCAAAACCGCGACGTACCGCTGGCTGCACCCGGCTTCACCGCCCGCACCCGCCTGGAGCCGGTGGGCGTGGTCGGCCTGATCGTACCCTGGAACTTCCCACTGGTGACCAGCGCCTGGAAGCTTGCCCCGGCCCTGGCCGCTGGCTGCACCGTGGTGCTCAAGCCCTCGGAAGTGACCCCGCTGTGCGAACTCGCCTACGGCCAGATCGCCGACACCCTGGGCCTGCCGGCCGGGGTGCTGAATATCGTCAATGGCAAAGCCGAGACGGGTGCCGCGCTGAGCAACCACACAGGCCTGGACAAACTGTCGTTCACAGGCAGCAATAACGTTGGCAGCCAGGTGATGCGCAGCGCAGCGGCGCAATGCCGGCCGGTCACGCTGGAGTTGGGCGGCAAGTCGGCGATCCTGGTGTTCGATGACTGCGACGTCGACGCGGCGGTGCAATGGATCGTTGCCGGCATCTGCTGGAATGCGGGCCAGATGTGCTCGGCCACATCACGCCTGCTGGTACAGGACGGCATTGCCGATGCCCTGCTGCCGCGCTTGCAGGCAGCGCTGGAAAACCTGCGGGTGGGCAGCCCGCTGAGCGAAGAAGCCGACATGGGCCCACTGACCAGCCAGGCCCAGTGGCTGAAAGTGGCCGGCTACTTTGCCACGGCGCGGGAGGAAGGCTTGCAGTGCCTGGTCGGTGGCAAAGTGCTGGACCGTGGCGGCTGGTTCGTCAGCCCTACCCTGTATGCCGATGTGCCTGAAGACAGCCGCCTGTGGAACGAAGAAATCTTTGGTCCGGTATTGTGCGCACGGCGCTTCGCCAGCGAACAGCAGGCGATTGCCGAGGCCAACGACAGCCGCTTCGGCCTGGTGGCGACAGTGTGCACCACAGACCTGGCGCGCGCCGAGCGGGTGGCCGATGCGCTGGAGGTGGGCCATGTGTGGATCAACTCGGTGCAGGCGGTGTTCGTCGAGACCTCATGGGGTGGCACCAAGGGCAGCGGTATAGGCCGTGAGCTGGGACCTTGGGGCTTGTCGGGCTACCAGTCGGTCAAGCATGTGACACAGTGCCTGGGGTGACTGTGCGGGGCCGTTTAGCGGCCCCTTTCGACAGCTTCTGCCATTCATCTAGTCGCGTGCCACTGGCATGAAACGCATCACGGCGCTTCGTCAGCCGGACGCGCAGCTTCCTGTACCAGCACCATGCTCTGCGGCGAAGACAAGGCGATACCCTCGTCACGCAGCCGCCCAAGGATGGTGAACAGCAGGTCACTGCGGGTACCCGACACCTGGCGCGGCCCGGCCACATAGCCACTGACCGCGATCACCATGCCATTGCTGGTCAGGTCCTTGAACGACACCGAGCTGGCGGGCGCATCCAGAATTGCCTCGTGTTCATGGTAGGCCGCCAGCAGCAACTCACGTACACGGTTGGCATCCGTATCCAGCGGCAGGGTCAAGGTGATGCCGACCACCCCCAGGGCGTTGCCCATGGTCACGTTGCGCACGTTCTGCGAGATGAACTGCGAGTTGGGTACGATCACCGTGGAGCGGTCGGACATCTGGATTTCGGTAGCGCGCACGTTGATGCGGCGAATGTCGCCCTCGACGCCGGCCAGGCTGACCCAATCGCCGACCTTCACCGGGCGTTCGGTGAGCAGGATCAGGCCCGAGATGAAGTTCTGCACGATCTGCTGCAGGCCAAAACCGATACCGACCGACAAGGCACTGACCACCCAGGTCAGGCTGGTGAGGTTGATGCGCAGGGTCGACATCACCAGCATGGCCAGGAAAATGAATCCGAGGTAGCCCACCAGGGTGACCAGCGAGGCGCGCATGCCGGCATCCATGTCGGTTTCCGGCAACAGCCGTTCGCTGAGCCAGCGCTTGACCACCCGGATGGCGAACAAGCCGCCGAGCAGAATCGCCATCGCCAGCAGAATGTCCTGCGGCACGATGTTCAGGTTGCCCAGCAATTTGCCACCGGTACCGTCCCAGTCGCCCAAGCTGAGCAGCAGTTCGCTGGGGCTGGTGCCCGATGGCATCAACGCCAGCAGCAGCGCCAGGAACAGCACTACGGTGCGGCCGATACCGGCCAGGATGGTGCTGGCCTGGGCCTGGTGACGTGGCGCCAGCCCCAGGGTCGACGCCAGTGCCAGGCCGCCGGGCTGGCGTGGCGACAGCAGGGTTTCGCACAGGTCGCCGAAGAAGCTGGTCAACAGGTAGGCGCACGTGATCACCAGGCTGACCCACAGCAACTTGGCCGTAAGGAAGTAGGCAAGGGTCAAGTACCCGGTCACCATGGCCAGCATGATCAACCCCAGCCAGATGACCATCACGAACGGGATCAACCCGCCCAGGCCGGTGGGGCGTTCCAGCTCATGCTTGCGCAGGGTGCGGCGGTAGCGCTGCAACGCGCCAGCGAAGATCATCGCCACTACCAGCGCGGTCAGGCCGTTCACCGCCACGGTCAGCGCCAGGCTGGCACCGATCACGGTGTTGATGCGCTCCATGGTCATCATGACCATCAGTGCCAGGGCCAGCACCTTGGGGAACCAGCCCAGCGCGCTGGCCACTTCGTCGTGAATGGCCGGCAGGCGCCAGGACGGGCGCTGCAGCATCAGCATGGCACGGCCCAGGCCCGCGATGAACGCGCTGAACACCACCAGCGCCAGGATGTGGTTGACCAGGCTGGCGATATCGCTGCCCAGTTCGGCATTGCTCTCCAACCCCCAGCGCAGCAGGGAAACCGAGCCGGCGATGGTGCCCAGGGTTGCCAGGCTGACCCCCAGCGCCAGGGCACTGCGGCGCAGCCGGCCTTCGGGCAACCAGCGGACCATGGCACGGGCCAATAGCCGCTCTATCCACAGGCGTACCAAGGTCCAGACCAGGATGGCCGCTACCAGGCTGGCCATGAACGGCCAGCGGTGTTCGGGGCTGAACGCGCTGCCAATGGCAACGGCTGCTTCGCCCCGCAGGTCGCGCAGGCGCGCCACGTCATCCTGGGTGGGGCGGATGATGCTCTGCCAGAATGCCGGGCTCAACGGCGAGGCGGCGCGGCTGGTGATCTGCGAGTTGAACTGGCTGCGGCGCAAGTTGACGATTTGCGTGGACAGGTCGCGGGCCGACTGAGTCAGCTTGGTGGCCTGGTCCTGCTGGGCGACCAGGGCCTTTTTCTCGGCCTCCAGGGCCTTGCGCTGCTGGGTCAGGGCCGCAGGCTCGTCAGGCTGGGCCGGGCCAACCACCTTGAGCTTGTCGTCGAGCTTTTCCACATCGGTGGTGCGCTGCGCACTCAAGGCATCAGCCTGGCGCTGAACCTGCATGGCCGCCAGCCGCAACTGCGACAGCAGGTCGTCGTTGGCGTTACTGCTGACGCCTTGGCGAATCTGGTCCAGGCTATCGCTCAACTGCTCGATACTGGCGTTTTCATCCACTGCCGGGGCTGCGGCGTTGGCCGGGTTGGACAACGGCGTGGCGGGGGCCGCCGCGACCGGGCCGGTGAGCACCAGCAGCAGCGCCAGCATGGCCATCAGGCCAGGGCAAAAACGAACAAGGCTCAGACGCCTCATCGAATATTCCTCTTTACAATCCGATTTGGCGGGGGATTCTACGCGGCTTCAAGGCATCAGGAGAGTGCCGTTTCTCGCGTCAGCAGTTGCTGCTTGCGCGCCACGCCCCAACGGTAGCCGCTGATGTCGCCATCGCGGCGCACCACGCGGTGGCAGGGGATGGCCACGGCGATGCGATTGGCCGCACACGCCAGGGCTACCGCCCGCACCGCCTTGGGCGCGCCAATGCGTTCGGCAAGGTCGCTGTAGCTGATGCGGCTGCCAGCCGGCACCTCGCGCAGGGCTTGCCACACGCGCTCCTGGAACGCTGTGCCTTGTACATCCAGCGGCAGGCCGAGGCCCAGCGCCGGGGCCTCGACGAACCCCACCACCTCGGCAACCAGTTGCTCATAACCGCGGTCACCGCCGATCAACCGGGCCTTGGGGAACTGATCCTGAAGTTCATGCAGCAGGGTTTCAGGGTCGTCGCCCAGCAGAATCGCGCAAATGCCTTTGTCGCTTTGGGCCACCAGGATGGCGCCCAAGTAGCACTGGCCGAGGGCAAAATGAATGGTGGCCCCTGCGCCCCCGGCGCGGTACTGCCGGGGGCGCATGCCCAGGCGCTGGTCGGCGCTGGCATAGAAGTGGCTGTTGGAGGTGTAGCCGGCGTCGTAGATGGCATCGGTGACCGAGCACCGAGCATCTTCCAGGTGTGCGCGCAGGCGCCGGGCGCGAAAAGCGCTGGCGTAGGCCTTGGGGGTAACGCCGGTTTCGGCTTTGAACAGCCGGTGCAGGTGGTACGGGCTGACGGCCAGTTGCGCAGCGAGCTGGTCGAGGCTGGGGCTGGGGTCGCTGGCTTCGATCAGGCGGCAGGCGCGGATGACTAGCTGGCTATGGCGCGCCGCACTGGGCTTGGCGCCAGCGGTGCAGCGCTTGCACGCACGATAGCCAGCGGCCTCGGCTAACGCAGGGGTATTGAAGAACTCGACGTTGCCGCGCTTGGCCAGCCGCGACTTGCAGTTCGGGTGGCAATAGATGCCGGTGGTGCGCACGGCATAGACGAAGTGCCCGACCGCAGCGGGGTCGCGGGCTTCGACGGCTTGCCAGCGTTGGTCGGGGGTGGTGTAGGCGGTCATTGGGTATGCTTCCAGACTCGTGCGGCCGGCTCCGGCCTTGGCGGTGTAAAAACCTCAGGCGCGCCACAGGTACCAGGCCGCCACGGTTCGGTATGGCCGCCAGGCGCCGCCCAGCGAACGCATCTGCGCCGGGGTCGGCGCCTTGTCCAGGCCCTTGAGGCGGCGATACCCCTCGCGCACGCCAAAATCGTCGACGGGCAGGATATCCGACCGCTCCAGGCTATAGATCAGCAGCATTTCCACCGTCCACCGCCCTACCCCGCGCAGCGCTACCAGGCGTTCGATCAGAGCGTCGTCACTCATGGCCAGTGCTGCTTCGCGGGTCGGCACCAGGCCGTCCAGCCTGGCTTGGGCAATGCCCTGGATAGTCGCCAGCTTGCTCGCCGAAAAACCGCAGGCGCGCAGGGTTTGCGGGCTTGCGGCCAGTAACTGCTCGGGCGGCGGAAACGCATGCTGCGGGAACAACGCCAGCAACCGGCCCAGGATAGCCTCAGCCGCCCGGGCATGCAGCTGCTGGTAGGCAATCGCGCGCACCAGCGCCTCGTAAGGTTCGCGGCCAGGGGTGGCCTGGTGCAGGCATGGCCCGGTCGCGGCGACATGCCGCGCCCAGTCAGGGTCGAGCGCCGCCAGGTATTCGCCGGCTTGGCGGTAAGCCGCAGGGGAAAGGTCGGCCAGAATCATGGCGGCTCCATCAAGTCGAGTGCAGGTGCAGCTTAGCGCAGCCGTTCATCGGGGGAACGCCGGTTCTTGCGCGGCTAATTCCTGGCCCACCATTGCCCCGCGCCATCCTCCGCGCATAGAATTGAGAACTGTTCACATTCGCACACCTCATGGGACCGGCCTTGGCAACGATGCAGATCAACGACACGCTCAAACCGGCCGAGGTCGCTCTGCTCTACCAGTCCCACCATGCCTGGCTGCGTGGCTGGCTGCGCAGCCGCGTGGGGTGCAGTGAACATGCGGCCGATCTGGCCCAGGATACCTTTGTGCGGGTATTGCGCGCGCGCCAGGCATCGCCGTTGAAAGAACCGCGCGCCTACCTGAGCAGCATTGCCCGCGGCTTGATGATCGACCAGTTCCGCCGACGCGCACTGGAGCGGGCCTACCAGCAGACCCTGGCCCAGGTGCCAGAAACCGAAGTGCCCAGCGAAGAGGCCCGGTTACTCATCCTCGATGCCCTGGCGCGCCTGGACCGCGCCCTGCATCAGCTCAAACCGCGGGCGCGCCAGGCCTTCCTGCTGGCCCAGCTGGACGGTTTGAGCATTGTCCAGATCGCCCGGCAGCTGCACGTGTCGCGCGCGACCATCGAGCGCGACCTGGCCAGCGCCCTGGGTGTCTGCTACCGGTTGCGCTATGCCGATGCCTGATGCCACCCCCACCCAAGCCCAGGTTGACCAGGCCATCGACTGGCTGGTGAAGCTGCGCTTCGACAGCCCCTGCCCGCGTACCCGGCAACAGTTTGAGCAATGGCTGGCCAGCCACCCGCATCACCCACTGGCCTGGCAGCGCGTGAGCCTGCTCAGCGACGAACTGGCAGGGCTGCCCAAGGACCTGAGCCGGCGCACCCTGGAAGGCAGCCAGCAGCAGCGTGGCAGCCGACGCAACCACCTCAAGCTGCTGGCGCTGCTGGCCGTCGGCGGCAGCCTGGGCCTGGCGGCGCGTGAACCACTGGGTTTACCTGAGCTGCTGGCCGACAACAGCACCGCCGTCGGCGAGCGTCGCCAGGTGCAGGGGCGCGACGGCAGCCGTATCCAGTTGAACACTGCCAGCGCCATCGACCTGGACTACAGCGTTGAACAGCGCCAGCTGGCGCTGCTACGCGGTGAAGTGAGCCTGGAGAGCAACGCCAACGACCACCGGCCGTTCCTGATCGAAACGCCGGTTGGGCGGCTGGTCACCCTGGACGGCCAGTTGCTGCTGCGTGAAAACCGCCAGGGCCTGCTGCTGGCGGTGCGCCGTGGCCAGGTCACGCTGTTCCCCGCCTCGGCACTGCGCAGGCAAGTACAGCCGGGCGAGACCTTGCAGGTGTGGCGCGACGGCCGTGTCCAGGCCGTAACGTTGCACAGTGACCCGTGGGGCTGGACTGAAGGCGTACTCAGCGTGCAGCAGATGCCGCTTGGCGAGTTTGTCGCCGAACTGGGCCGTTATCGCCCGGGCCTGCTGCGCTGTGCGCCGGAAGTGGCCAGCCTGGTGGTGTCTGGCACCTTTCAGTTGAGCGACACCGGCGCCATCCTGCACCTGCTCAGCCGTAGCCTGCCGGTGCGGGTCGAGTACCATACCCGGTATTGGGTCAGCATCGCAGCCGCCTGACGCGTGCGGGCGCGGCCTTGTATCGCGATGGGCCGCAACGCGGCCATTCATGACCGAAGCAACCCCGAAGCCGTCAGTCCGCCAACGCGCGCAGGCGGCCCGCAGCCCGAAACGACTGCCGGGCAAAGCACACGAACAGCCCGGCCATCAGCGCCAGCGCCATTGGCAGGCCATGCGGCGCCACGCCCATCGCCGCGCCACTGACCAACGGCCCTACCAGGCTGCCTACGCCCCACAGCAGGCCCACGCTGGCATTGGCGGTGACCAGGTCCTGGCCCTTGAAGCGCTGGCCGATCAGCACCAACGCCAAGGTATAGATCCCCCCGGCCACCGCCCCCAGCACCACCAGCAACGGCCACAACAGCCACGTCAGGTCCAGCAACCAGGGCAAACCTATACCGATCGACATCGCCACCAGCCCGCACACCAGGTGCAGCCCGGTGCGCTCGACCCGATCGGCCAGCCAGCCAAGCGGCAGCTGGAACAACATGTCGCCGGCAAACACCACCGTCACCATCAACGCCGCCACACCCACGGCGAAGCCATGGCTGCTGGCGTATACCGGCAGCAACGACAGCACCACGGCGTCGAAGAACGAGAAGAACAGCACCGCCATGCACAACGCCGGCGCCACCCGGAAGAACCCCGCCAGGCCAAAGCTTTTCTCGCCTTCTTCGTGCGCCACATGGTCATTGGGCACCGTCAGCACGATGCACAGCAAGGCCAGGCCATAGCCAACGGTGACCACGCCAGTGATCCATGGGCTGTCCGCCCCCAGTACTGCCAGCATGGCCGGGCCGAGCACCTGGAAGCCGGTAAAGCTGGTGGCATACAGGGCCATGATCTTGCCGCGGTTGTGCTCCGGGCACAGTTCGTTGACCCACGACTCGCCCAGGATGATGGCGATACCCATGCCCAGCCCCAGGCCAAGGCGCAGCAGCGCCAGTAGCCACAGCGAGCCAAAGGCCGCTTCGAGCAGGGCGATGCTGAGTGTGCACAGGCTGAAACACAGCAGGTAGATGGTGCGCCGGGTGAGGTGGCGGCAGCAGGCATCGACCAGGAATGCAGAAAGCATCATGCCGGCAGCAGGAATAGCCGAGATGATGCCGATTTCCAGGGTGCCCGCCCCTGCTTCATGCAGGCGCAACGAAACCAGGGGCAGGCTCGCCCCCAGGCTGAAACCCACGACCGAAACGGCGAACAACAGGCCCGCCAGCAAACGCATGTTCATGTACCACTCCTTGCAAACCGGAAAAACGTGCAGACACAGGCGCGCAGGCCAAAGTGGCCAGCGGCGCGAACGCGCAGATCAGGTCAGGCGAAGTGTGGCGAGAAGGTGAAGGCAAACAGCACGCTGCGACGGCGCTTGAGTACCGTGTCGCTCGGCCACGCATGGCGCAAGCCCTGAAGGGCAGGCTGGCGGGCGCTGGGCAGTGACGGGGTACGGCGCATTGCTTGGCTACTACGCAGGTGGGAGGGGAAAGTGGCGGCACTCTAGGCCAAGGACAGTCCGGCCGTCAATCGGCAGGGGCCGCCGCATGCAGCGGCCCCGACGAAATCAGCGCTTGCCGGTATTGGGCAGGAACACCGCCAGCAATCCGAACAGCGGCAGGAACGAACAGACGCCGTAGACGTATTCGATGCCCCGCAAGTCTGCGACGTACCCCAGCAGTGCCGCACCGATGCCGCCAAAGCCGAACATCAGGCCGAAGAAGATGCCGGCAATCATGCCCACGCTGCCCGGCACGAGCTCCTGCGCATACACCACGATGGCGGAAAACGCCGAAGCCAGAATGAAGCCGATCACCACGCTCAGTACCGTGGTCCAGAACAGATCGGCATAGGGCAGCGCCAGGGTGAACGGGGTCACGCCAAGGATCGAGAACCAGATCACCGCCTTGCGCCCGATACGGTCACCGATCGGCCCACCGAAGAAGGTCCCCGCCGCCACGGCCCCAAGGAACAGGAACAGGTGCAACTGCGAGCTGGCTACCGATACCGCGAATTTCTCGATCAGGTAGAAGGTGAAGTAGCTGGTGAAACTGGCCATGTAGAAGTACTTGGAGAACACCAGAAAGCCCAACACGATCAGCGCCACGATCACCCGCTGGCGGGAGATGCCATGGGTGGCCTGCACCGCCTTGCGTGCTTTGGCCTGGTTGAGGTGTTCCTTGTACCAGCCACGCAGCATCAGGGTTACGCCAAGGAAGAACAACGCCGCCAGGCCGAACCAGGCGACGTGGGTCTGGCCGAACGGAATGACGATGGCCGCCGCCAGCAACGGGCCCAGCGCCGAACCGGTGTTGCCCCCCACCTGGAAAGTTGACTGGGCCAGGCCGAAGCGCCCGCCGGAGGCCAGCCGCGCGATACGCGAAGTTTCGGGGTGGAACGTGGAGGAACCGATGCCCACCAGTGCAGACGCCAGCAGGATCATCGGGAAGCTGCCGACGAAGGCCAGCATCACGATCCCCACCAGGGTGCACAAGGTGCCCAGCGGCAGCAGGTTCGGTGCCGGCCGACGGTCGGTGAAAAAGCCGACCCAGGGCTGCAACAGCGAGGCGGTGATCTGGAACGTCAGTGTGATCATGCCGATCTGGGCGAAGCTCAGGTTGTAATTGGCCTTGAGCATCGGGTAGATCGCCGGCAGTACCGACTGGATCAGGTCGTTGATCAGGTGCGCCAGCGCGCAGAAACCGATGATACGCATCACCAGCGGCGTGGCCTGGTTGGCCGGTGCCTGGCTGGATGCGGTGGAGGCGCTACTGGTGGCCATTTGCCTAAATCTCCGTCCTCAGGTTTGGGATCCGATTATCGGGAAACAAATAGATACTTAGCTACCTTTTTTTCCCTCCGTCGTGACGTTCTTGAAAATGGTTCTCGATATAATTAGCATCCCTGTCTACTTCCCCTGTCATCGTTGGGCCCACTGGCCCCACCCGCGAGCAGACCGTACCCATGAGCCCGATGCCCGCCAAACAGCTGCAACCCGACCCCGAGCAGGAAGCGCTCGAGTGGTTCTCGGCGCTGCGCCACCCCAACTGTGACGACGCCCAGCGCCAGGCCTTCGCGGCCTGGTGCCAAGCCGCTGAAAACGCCCAGGCCTATGCCGAGCTGGAGCGTTTCTGGCAGCAGGTGCAGCCCTCACCCGCCCGCCCTCGCCCACGGCCGCCAAGCGAGCGCCGCAGTCACCTGGGCAAATGGGTGGCGCTGTTCTTTCTCTTGGGCCTGGCCGCCGCTACCTACCTTTACTGGCCGTGGATGCAGCGCCTGGCCAGCGAGCTGCACACCGATGTGGGCGAGCGGCGCAGCACGCGCCTGGCCGATGGCACGACCTTGAGCCTGGACAGCGCCAGTGCGATGAACGTGGACCTGCGCGGCCGTACCCGCCAGCTGCATCT